>JAKFXQ010000011.1 GCA_021731295.1 Patescibacteria group bacterium | reverse complement strand
CGCAAGCAATGTGCAGCGCCTGCTGGTAAACATGCCCTATGGAGCAGGGAAGGAGCTAACTACGTTAAACCTTACGAAGGCGCGATTCGACCTTATTCTTGCGTATGGCGAGAACGACCATGCGTTCTTCTCAGACATTTCACACTCGGTCATCGTTGGGAATCCGAAATTCGACGAGTGGTTCTCAGGGACACTTGATGACACGAGCATTGAGCCGATTAAAAAACAGCTCGGTGCGAAGAAAACGGTGCTCTATCTGCCGACACATAGCGACCTTTCTTCAGTTGATTATCTTGCGCCGCAACTACGAACGCTGGGCGCGACCTACACGGTTGTGGTTAAGCTCCATTACTATATCGCGCGCGAAGAGCCCGAGCGACTAGCGGCACTCACGGATTCAGGCGCGATAATTTGCGGGGATGAAACGGACCTTCTGCCACTATTGAAGATTGCGGATGTCGTCGTGAGCGACAACTCCAGTGCGATATTTGATGCAATGCTTGCCGATAAGAAGCTCATCGTCACTAATTTTCATGATGCCGAGTTTTTTGACACTAATCATCGTACTCCGAAAACCTATCGGCGGGGCACGGGAAGAGCACTGACTTATTCGGGAAGTATCGAGCAGCGTATCAAGCATGACGGCACGGTTACGACAATTACAGATGCGGCGCACCTTGGACCGACCGTCGCACGGATACTCGAACATGATGAGACGCAAGAGAAGCGCCGGGCACTCGCTCAGCGCTTGTTCTCGTATCGAGATGGGCTCTCTGGCGCCCGGTCAGCGGCCGCTATTGAGGAAGCCCGTTCTTTAGGGCCGCGCGAGAAACCCTTCCTGTATCATGCGCTTGATCATTACACGACTACGGCGCTACAAAGACCGTTCCTGCGATGGAATAGTGATTCCTCTGTGAATGATGCCAAAGAATCCATACTGAAGGAGGCGAGTGTCATTCTGTTCCATATACCGTCCACTCCAGCGTTTGGTCTGAAGCGTTCGGTGCGTGCGCTCGTAGAGCAGGAAGGTGATATCAAGCGCGACATATATATCGTGACCACGGAGTACGACGCACTTAAAAATGCAGACGTACTATCCATGGACTCGTTAGAGAGTACCGCGAAGTGTCAGATACAGGTCCATGTCCTTGAGCCTGACGAGACACTAGGCGCTTCTCTTTCACGACTCACGAATACAATTCAGCATGACGTTGTGTTCTTTACGACAACACAATGCACGGTTGCTTCTAATTGGATGCGGTCGCTCGCGTACGGATTCACATCGTTTCCTCATATCGGAGGTGCCGGCGGCTTCGTCCGAATGCCGTTTAAGGAGCCTTCTCCCGTCGAACTGTATCTTGCACACGAGCGACATCGTCTGCTCGGTATCGAGGGCGAACGCAATTCCGATGTGTCTTCCATCGTTCTAGTCACCCAGATTTTCAGTCAGACGCCCACCGGAGACATACGCTCTGTCGCGTACCGCAGCGAATTTCTTCGAGGCATTCCTGCATGGATAGTATCGCTAGCGCAACTTGAAGTGCATCTCAAGATCGTCGCGCTTTCAGAAAGGCCGCTCTACTTTACGATGGTGCCCTCGTTCCTTTTCGAATCACGTACGCTGAAAGATGCGCTTGAGGAAACATACCAGCAGGCCTATGCGCATGGTATGGCGCGCGATGTCATTCGGCTTCGCTGGGGGTATCGTACAGCGTCCTTGTATTCAATCGTCGCTGTATTTTCCCGATATCTGTTGCAAGGCCGGTTGCAACTTGCTGTAGCAGCGTTTCGTATAGGACTTGCGAGATGGCGGGGGATCATGCGCGCGAGACTCGCACTTCTACGTATTCGCTTGCGTAGAGCTCAGCGAACAATGAGTTGACAAGGGCCAAATTACGTTGATTATGACGTTGGCTCATCTACCCCGAGGGGGTGGAGGCGCATGCAGGAGGCTCACATGAAGGCCCTCAAGTCGTTGATCGCACTTGTGTTCTTGTGCTCGCTCGTCGGCTCGGTTCTCGCGCAGGAGCGCTATGCGGCGCTCACGCTCCCGAAGCTCGCGCCGCAGCAGACGCTTATCGAGAAGGTCTGCAAGAAGAAGAAGATGGAGACGTGCGTCAAGCGATGCCTCCAGCGAACCATGGGTTCACGGTGCGACGTGGTCTGCCGACAGCGGTACGGCTGCTGAATCACACAGTGCTTTCAGCAAAGGAAGGTCCCCACACTGGGGACCTTCTGCTTTTCAAGCGCTAATCTTCAAATAAACGGATGTGGGTCTGTCGCAGGCTCCGGGCGGGTAGTGTAGCCGAATCGCGTTGGAATCTCACGGCGTCGCGCGCTTTCAAGGCAGGGAAGGTGCTCATCAAGGTGCATCGGGTGGAGTTCGGGGATGAGAATAAACTCCACATACCACGGCGACGCATTCAGGCTCGATTCCGTGAGACATACCGTCGTGAGTTCGTATTCTCGTTCACGGCACCATGCGACTATGCGCCCGAAGTGCTGTTTCGGAGTATCGAGTACCCAGACATCGTCAACGACGTCTTCCACTGGACCACTCGTCAAAAAGGATAGACGCTGGGAACGTTCGATGGTGGACCAGAACAGCAGGCGTTCATGACGTTTCGGGCGTAGTCCCAGGTATGGCCCGTACACTCCTAGGCGCAATCGCGTTGTAACTCGAGCTTGAAGTGCCTCGACCAGAGCCTTTTCTGTCGCATCATAGACCGTCGCGCGCGCGGCGAGTCCCAGAGTGTAGCGAGGCATTCCGTTCTTCGTATCACAAACGACGGCGCAAACCACGCTTGCCGGAGCGTCCGTAATGAGGCGAATAAAGTCCACCGATAAACCGAAGTCAGTGCACTCTGCGAGTGTGTTTTTGAGCGCTGCGTTGCGCGCGACGAGTTGTGATACGTTAATGCGCGGCAACGATAGTTGATTGAGCCACATGATCATGTATGCATCGCGCTCGATGATTTCGAGAGCGCCATGACAGAGTGCCTCGTAGCGTGAAGCACCTGTTGCTAGGCCTGTCGATATCGGTGGCCGGATGAATGGCTCGGCTCGTGTAGCCGCTTTGTCCGCATGATACCTGCTCACGAGCTGCATCGGCACACGTATCGTGCGCCGTGTAATCCATGAGTACCCGTCGACCCACGTAAACAAGCTGTCGGCATCAAGAGGAGCAAGCGTCGCCTCTTTCCGTACTGTCTCGGCAATAGAAACACATCGTGTCGGGTCGAGGAAGTTGTCGGTCATGTCGCCAAGGCGAGAAAGAGCAGGATTGTTGAGATGTGAGGTTGTACCAAACCATATGGCGCGCTCGAGGCCTTCACCTAGAGTGGCGGCGAGCGCATCGGTGTCGGAACGTACTGACGCCCCTCCCGCGTACTTTCCAGGGGAAAATTCTGTAATCCAACTGAATACGCGTGGTTCATCTGCGAGGCTGCGAGCTTTCCGTAGGCGACTGATTGCGCCGGCCGCTTCAAGGTTTCGTGCGATGTGAGAAAGAATATCGGCGTTGTGCGGTTTACGCAGTGTGGAGGTGACGTAGTAACGCAGACGCGAGAACCAGTTCCTGCGCATGTCAGTGCCGAACGAGCGACGAGAGTCAAACATAGGTCGTGGGAGAAACGGTATGCTTCACCACACAATGAATGCTGTTGTCGTAGGTGGGCACGAAGATGCGCCCCGAACGTTCATCTATGGCGACCGGATTCGTGATGCGCTCTGCGAAGCGCAGGACCGAGCGCGTGACGCCTGTGGCAGGGTCGGCTTCGCGGAGGACGCCATCGTGACCTCCTATCCAAAGCGAGCCTAAGGAAAAAACAGGGGAGGCAGAGAGTCGTGTGTTTGCCCGTGCGCGCCAAACAAGCGAGCCATCCGCGACACGTAGTGCGTAGAGATTCTTGTCGAGTGAGGCTATGTGCACCATTCCATCTCTTACGCGCGGCGCCGAAAATATCGCATCTCGAGTCGCGAACGTCCACGCTATCGTTCCTGTGGAGGCATCTATTGCGTGTAATTTTTTGTCGAACGAGCCGACGAAAACGAGTCGGCTAGCGGGGTCGTAGTCCAACCCTACTTTTATGTCTCCCTTCGTGTGGTATATCCACCGAAGCGCTCCATCTGTAGCGGAAAAGCAATAGACTGGTCCTCCATTGCTGCCGATGACAACCGCGTCTTCCTCGCGAATGTAGAGCGGTGAGCAGTGTGTGTAGAGGGGCATATCGCGCATGGCCCACACCTCTTCTCCCGAGTCGAGTCGGAGAGCTGCAATGCCACCCTTTTTCCCCTCAAGGTCATATTCGAGACCGATGAAAAGGAGCCCAAGTGTAGGTGCAATAGCAGGCGATGAGCCAACCCAATCCGCGTCACGATACACCCAACGTTCATTGCCGGTCGCCGTGTCAAGACAATATACGTTGCCATCGTACGCACCGAAATACAGAGAGTCTTCGTGGAGTGCCGGTGTTGAAAAGATGCCCTTCCGATACGGGATGAGCCCGACTTCATAGTGCCAACGCACCTCTCCCGTCTTTTGGTCGAGTGCCCACAGTATGCCGCGATCACTGCCGACATACAGTGTCGTCTCATCGAGCACCGGAGCTGATTTCGGCACGGCATGACGTAAATTCGGCATGCCCGACTCAAAGCGCCACAACGTTGTGTACGGCACTTCAAGAGCTGGCGACGGCGGCTTTAGCTTTATCCCAAAATCGTTCGCGAGAAATAGCGTTTGGACATGTAGTGGTATGGCACTGTGTTGATACGTTGCGGGGTCCCGGAGTGCGACAACCGAGAAGAGGCCTTCAATAATGGCGCCACGTTCTTTGAGGAGGTGCGCGGCATGGGACGCAGTGCTACCCGTGTTGATTAGGTCGTCGACAATGACGGTGCGCATCGGAGTGAATTGCCCCTCAACCTTCTCCAAGCGCCCGACCGTTTTACGATACGTTCGCACGTAAATAGCATGCGCAGAGTGTCCACGTTCGGCGCCACGCAACACGATTGCTGCCGCGAGGGGGTACCCCGCTGTGGCGACGCCGCATATCTGAAGGGGAGTTGTGCCATCGAATCTATCCCAAAAGGAATCAGCCACGATACGCAGAAACGCAGGATCACCCAGAATACGTTTGAGGTCGAATAGAAAAGGAAGCGGATGTGTACCGTCACCACCGACGACGGGTTCCTGTTCAGAATGACGGAGGAGTGCGTGTGTCGCGATTGCCTGTTTGAGCGACTCGAGTTGCTCCATGCGGCGGAGTATACACCGGCTCCATTTCTGCTAAGAGCAGCGGTTGTGACGTTTATCCACCGAGGGACGTACGCATGAGAGGGCACATGCTAGAGTAATGCCATGACCGTCGTACGATATTCCGAGCGTACGCTCAAGACGCTCCGAACCGCCATCCTAATCATCGCGGGAGCGGTTCTCATTCTGCTGTCGGCTACTGTGTCGCGAACAGTGAAGGAGCGCGTCGGTGCATTCTTCGGACTCGACGTGGTGCATGCCGACGCGCCACCCACATCATGTAGTTCGTGCGCATACTCGCAAGCGTCATATACCTCGTATTCTCAAGGTTCATACGTTACCTACTCCCAGGGCTACTATGATCCGAAGAGTTGTGGCTCATGTGCTGGCTGTTCCGCTGACGGAAGCAGCGATTCAGCGGACTGCAGTTACTGATGTACCGTATGCACGCCACACAAGATTCCTCGACAGTAACTGATTCGAATGATACGGCAGAAGATACACGTGCGATACGCCTCGGCTCGGCATTTCTGGCCATAGTCGCTGTTGTCGGTGGCGGACTGTACGTCTGGGAACAATACGTAAATCCCTCATACGAGGCAGAAATTGCCGAGGCCGTTCGCTCAATCATTAATGGCAATTTCTCGACAGCGAGCGCCGCTATCGCGCCGGTCTTAGACGCGGGACCGGAGCATCCGGCGTACAGTAATGCGGTTACCATCGACACGGCCGCCGATTTTAATTCCGGTGAGCGTGCGAAGCGTCTCGAGGCAATACGTAAGGAGAAAGACCTGTATATCGCAAACACAGGGGATGCGTACGCGCAGTCTCGTCGCGTGAACATCCTTCTCGGTTTTTTGAACTCCGGCTTTGAGAAGTACGTATACGATGAAGTGTTTACGGGCGAACCGTTCGGGCGCTTCAAGGTAGAAAGCGACCGTCAATCGTCCATACGCAATTTGGCGGAACATTCATTCGAGCTGGATCCGTCGACGAGCAGCATGTTCCGAGTGGGACAATGGTATGCGGATCGTATTCGCGACATCTTCGGAGAGTGGAACGCGACACCTACGCAGAAACAACAGTATGCACAGGAAATTCTCCTCCTTCTCGAATCAAGCGATGAGCTGCTTGCCCGAGATCTTGCAATGTCAGAAGCAAGCGTATTCAATTTCACGGTTGAACCACGCTACTATTTCTGGGAGTCGTACTTGTACGGAGCTGTGGCGCGCGTGTATCCAGAGTACATAACGAACTCGTTTGATTCGATGCGTGTGCTTGAGGGAATATACGAAACGCGACTGGATGAGAATGGACAACGCAACGGCATTATTGCGACGAGGCTCCCCTATACGTATGCGAACTACGCATGGACACTCTACGAATTGAAAGGGGAAGCGGGCTATGCAGAAGCACAGGTGTATCTAAAGAAGCTGGCCGACGTAATCGCGGAAAATCCAGCCGTTCATGCAGGACAATATCTCTCGCTCGTTAAAAAGAATGCGGCGCTCTCGCCCGAGAAGCGCGCGGATACATACAGTGCGCGCATGATGATGGCGCTCGGCGACATCAGTCCTGAATATAAAGCGTTGCTCGCACAACACGGGTTCGTTTACTGACGGTGAGGAAAATATAAAAAGAGCGAGCCCCGGGGAACGACCGGGGCTCTGAATTCTGTCGCGTCCGGGGGGACCGATCGGACAGAGGACGCGCGAACATCCTAAATGAACAGTACAGACGTGGTGCGATTTGTCAACGGTACCGGAGGGCGGTTCGCGCCGCCCTCCGGCCCTGGCGGCGCATTACGACGCACACCTGTGTGGCCTAATCCGCTTATTTACGGGTCAGGATGAGCCGACCTGTCTTTGGGCAGATCGTGCCTTTGGGGTGAGCCACGGATGTGGCCTTTGTGCTCGGAGCCTTTTTGAGGCCCTTTGCACGCGTCGCATCCGCGGACGCAGTCCCGGCAAAAGCCGTGAGCGCGCCGCAGATTACTGCGACCACCGTCAGTTTCTGCATAAGTCGTTCCTCTTATGCTGTGGGGCGCGAGCGTTTCGGATTAGCGTCCTCGCGCACTCGCTAGGCCGCTGGTGGAGAGCGGACCTCGGGAGAAACTACCGTGTATGCGGATACGCGTCAACAGCGCGAGCTGTGTATAGCCGATTTATCCGTATGGGCGCCGTAGACCCCGCCAGAGCAATGCACAGGAGATGATGAGAAGCACAAGACCAATCCATCCTACTTCTTCTCCGCCGTAGGGGAGGGCAGTCAGAAGTGTCAGTCCGCCGACGGTCGCCAAGAGCGGCGCGAGAAGCAGGGTCCCACATGCCGCGCAGCCGGCTCCGGCAATCGCGCTTACAAGTCCCACCAGACCTGGCGCCACGTGCATCGTCGAACCATAGCGAGCGCGGTATTCGATGAGGAGCGCAACATTGATGCCGAACACGATAGGGAGGACGGCCATAAATACGAGTTCTCGTGTCCCAATATCACCGATGCCAACTAACGCGAAATAGATAACCAATCGTAGTGCTTCTATCGGAGAGCCAGAAAGCGCTACTAGGCTTGGTAATGATGGCAGGGCGGTAAGAAGAAGCAGAATGCACAAGAGGCTCCCCGCAGCAATGGTGGCGATTGCAACGTGGCGCAGATAGGGAACGTGCATGGAGAGAGTATAGCGCATCGTCCATTGACAGGCGTCAAGTTCTGACTAGTGTAGGGGAAGACATTGGTGAGGGGCGTCTGTGCATCCAGTGTCCAGACGCCCCTCACCGACAGCCCGCTCATGGTGCTAGGTGTACGAGGGGAAGGAGGAAGCTATGTTTCGAATCCTCGTTGCTGGTGTTGTGGCGCTCCTCATGGCCACGCCGGTGTCGTCAATCGTCGGCACGTCCTTCGTCTCCGTCGCCGAAGCACAGCAGAAGGCGCAGAAGAAGAAGGTCAAGACGGCCACATCGCGAGGCTCGTGTTGCCTTGCGCAGTTGCGACAATGCAATGCGTTCTGCGCGACACCGGCCGGCATCTCACAGGGCAGTGCCTGTGGGAGTGAATGTTCTGGCCGCATGGCCACCTGTACGGCAACCGGCCGCTACTACTGGAAGAATCGTCCGACCGCACACTGCTGACAGATGGTTCAGCGCCCCGACGGGCCCGCTTCACGCGGGCCCGTTGCTTTTCGTCGGAGGCAATATATCTCGTTCGCAACGGTCGGTACAAAAAAAGTGCGCGCGTATTCGCTGTATGCAACCGCATTCACGATGCGCTCGGAAAATTGATGCGAGCCGCGCAGTGAAAGTGTTTCGGGCGCCAGCTCATAGAGTCTCCCATCGTTACTGCCTACCCAGATGGCACCGTCCGCATATGTTGGTGTTGCGAAAATGCGCCCATGCGTTTCAAAGCGGGACTTTTCTATGCCAGTCATCGCATCAAGGGCATAGATACATTTATCGAGTGAGGCGACGTAGACATATGCATCGCGCACGTACGGACTCGAGTACAGTCCACCTGTTTTGAAAGACCAACGCATACTTCCCGAGACAATATCTAGTGCATATACCGTCCCTTCGAGCGCTGGTACGAACACAAGATTTGACGCATACGCGGGGGCAACTTTTATATCGCTGTGTACGGGAGTCGCCCAGCGTCTCTCTCCTGTCGCGGCATCGTACGCATACACGATGCCGTCATTGGACCCGATGATGACCAGTTCATGCTCTGGCACATACAGTGGTGAGCCGTGTGTGAGCTGTGCAGTGCGGTCGGTCCAAACCTCCGTGCCGTCTTTCATGCGCAGGGCCGCTATGCCGCCCCGTTTTCTGAAGAGTCCGTATTCGAGTCCGACGTACACCAGGCCCGGTTTTGGTGCGATGCAGGGAGACGAACCAATCCAATCTGCGTCATCGTATTTCCAGCGTACCGAACCCGTCCGTGCGTCGAACGCATAGAACACGCCATCGTACGCACCGATGTAGAGAGTGCCCTCGTGCAGTACCGGGCTCGACAGAATACCTTTGCCGGGCGGGTGTTTGCCGATGCGATACGTCCATACAGGCTCGCCCGTCGCTTGTCCAAGCGCCGTAACGACACCATCGTCACTACCAAAATACACATGCGTTTCATCCAGCACGGGTCGTGACTTCTGCACGACGAGATTAAAACTGGGATGCTCACCTTTATAGCGCCACTGAGTGTCGAAGAGCTCGTGCGGCGTATCCATTTTCTTGTGCGGCATGGAGAGTCCGAATTCTTTGAGCGTGAACAGCGTGTGCACCGGGACCGCAGCGTCATAGGCGTCGGCATCCCGAAAGGCGAGGACGGCCAGGTAGTCCGTCACGTGCAAGCCCGCGTCAGAGAGTTCCACGAGATGTTTTCGAAGCGTTGAGCCTGAATTAACGAGATCGTCGACGAGAATGACGGGATGCGCATTTGGCGTCCCTTCAATGCGCTGCATCAAATCATATCGCTTGCGCGATTTGCGCACATAGAATCCGTTAACTGGGGTTCCACGCGCATGACCTTTCATGACGATCGCGGTTACGAGCGGGATTCCCGCAGTCTCAAAACCTCCTACTTGAAACGGGAGCTTGTCTGCGAATCGTTCCCAAAAAAGTTCAGCGTACGCGTCTATCCATTGTGGCTCCAACATGATGCCCTTGAGGTCGCAGACCCATGCGGGGAAAGGGTCGCCGGCATTCCGCGCTCCCAGTCGCGCGCCGTCTTTCGTAAATTTGAAGCCATCTGCGGCGATACGCGCGCGCACATGCTCACGCGGACCTACGCTGGCTCGTTGCATATGAGTACGCCATAGAACGGCTGTTCACGATAATCCAAATCGAGCACCGACGAGATACGTTCTACATTTACGCCGCAGAGCGGTTGTGCGGCAAGGCCGAGCGCTGTCGCAACGAGGGCGATGTTTTGTGCCATGTGTCCACCCTCGAGCGTTGCGAGATGATACGCAAAGTCTCCATATTTCTTTTGTGTGCGCTCCCACGTAGCAGTGAACACAATGAGAAAGGCGTCCTCCGGCACATCAGGATCGATGATGCATGAACGGTACTGCTCGTGCGACACTTTCCAGAGACGTTCAAGAGTATGCGTGGGTACGTAGTGGTACGCGTTTCTCTCAGCACCTTCGAGCACGCTCCCTATCGCGTACGTTTCGATAGGATAGTGTGCGCCCCCTGATGGATAGGGACGATGCATGTTGCGGGTAATGCGTAACGCATGTCCGAGCAGGTCCGAGAGGACTTCTGGCGAACAGCCAGTGTGTCCCCGCGTCGACATGCGCGATCTGCGCGCCGAGAGCGCCTCGCCGAGCGGCATTGTGAGAGGGCGCACTGGGGGGAGTGTGAGGGACTCCATGCGTGGATAGGTTTTGTACTCACAAACAGGCGCCAGGTCTGCGGGCATCAGCGCGCCGCGGAGCGTCCTTTTCGCGGTAAACATATCATCGAGAATAGTGCTGAAGTAGGAACGCATATCAGGCAAATGGATGTGGCTCTTCGGTAAATGGTGCGCGCGCAGTGTAGCCAAATAGTGCCGGAACTTCGGATAAGCGTGTTCCACCGATTGCTCGGTGCCTCTCATACAGATGCATCGGCTGGAGTTCGGGCATGACGACACTCTCGACGTGCCAGCCGGTTACGTTCTTGCGCGAGCCGGTCATGGAAACCGAAAGGCACTCGTATCCGCGAGAGCGGCACCATTCGAGAATTCGTGCCCAGTGTTCGGCAGGCGTGTCATTCTGCCACGGCGCCTCGCTATCATCGTACGCACCGCGCAACAGAAACTCGAGCTTTGCAGAGCGCCCCTCCTGTGTCCAGTAGGGGATTCGTTCGTGATGATTCACGGCGAGCGCTTCAGTCCCCGCGTACGGACGACGAACACTGGTGCGTGCCCGCAATCCTTCGACGAGCGCCTTCTCCGCGCCCGCAGCGGCGTTGCCATGTGCGGCAAGGCCGAGTGTATAGGTGTGATTGGTCTCGTCTTCGATGAGACAGCCGAATGCGTAGGCGGGGGCGTCGGTAACGAGTCGGAAGAAGTGCGGGGTGAGGCGATATCGAGCACATGATTCTAAAAGTGTCGCGAGCGAGTCTGACTGTTTCGCTAAAGTCGCTGCATGCACGCGTTTCGGTGTCAGCTGATTGAGCCACGTAATCATGTACGCATCACGCTCGATTATTTCGAGTGCTCCTGAAAGCAACGCCTGCGTGCGATCGGGATGCGTCGCAAGTCCCGTGGTAACACGCGGTCGTATCAAAGGTTCTGACGCACCCTTTCGTGCGGCGCTATCGCGACCCGAGACTGTCTGAAGTGGCACATACCGCGAAGCGCCCCAGACATGTGACTCTGCACGAACAAAAGTGAATTCACTATCGGGCGTCATACGTAATCGGCCATGTTCCCGTTGCTTCTCTGTAAAGCCAACAAAGGAGCGAGGGTCAACGTACTGCGACGTGAGGTCGGAGAGTTTTTTCTCATGCATGCCGCGAGCCCAGTCGTGCTCAAATGCCCACAAGTATCGCTCCTGCGTTTCAGCAATGGCACGAACCAAAGAGCCGCGCTCGTCACGATACGTCGTGCCACCGGCCGACGGGTCTTCGCCGTCGCGGTAGATGACGGTCCAGAGTGTGAGCTGGGGCTCGTCCGGGTAGGGGAGAGAGCGGAAAAAACCTTTCACAACGCCACGTTCTTTCATGGTGCCGAGTAACTCGAACAAATCGGCAAGCTCGTATGCGCCGTATGGGAACTGTGCCGCGTCATACATCATCTGCGCGCCTACACGCCGTTCTATAAATGAGATAAGCGCAAGAATGCTTTCACGACCAGGACGTACGCGCCCAAGGAGTTTCCACGCATCCTCGAATCGCACGACGTTGCGCAACATGCGCGGATAATACCAAGCCTACCCGGGTCGCGTCAGTGCTCGAGATATCAGTGCCACTATCCACATCGCGACACGCGGCCTGTCAATCACGTAGCTCCGCATGAGATACTGCGGTTATGTCGGATATTCCTCGACGAACAGCTCATGCACTATTCTCGCGCGTTATGTTCTTGTGGGCGTTTGTCGCAGGATTTATTGCGCTTTTGTTCGTCTCTGCGCCTCGCGCCCATTTCGGAGGGGAACCTCTCGGGAACGATGTAGCGCACGCGGACGCTCCTCCAGGCTCTTGTTCTTCGTACTCTCAACCTTCCTATTTTGGCGACAGCGGCGATAGTACAGGCTGTTCCTACAGCCAAGGTTACTATGACCCAAAGGGTTGTGGCTCGTGCAGTGCATGCGCTAATTCGTGCGGCTGCGATGGTGGTTGCGGCGGCGCGTGTGATTCAGCAGGTTCGTAACTATATGCCTGAAGAAATACAGCCAGCAGGGGAAGTTCGCGCAAAAAATTACGTCCCGCTATATGTTGGGTTTGGAACGTTGGGCGTACTCGTCATCATCGCAGTGGGATACGCCGGAACCCGGCTTATCGTCCCTCCCGAATTGCCACCCATTTCGTATACGAGCGAGAATACGACGTTCGATGTACTTTCGCGAACGAACACAGCTTTTACTGACGCTACGGCGCTCGCTGATGCTGGTCAATTCGAACTTGCGAAAACAAAGTACCAAGAGGCGCTCTCCGGTGCTGTAGATTCGCAGCAACGCGCACAAATCAAATACAAAATGGTAAGCATGGACGAGCTACTCGGCAACTACAGCGGAGCCATCAGTGGCTACAAGGCGCTCGTGTCCGATCCAGATGCATACGACTATGTTCAGGCGTATGCAATACAGAGTCTCGGGCTTATGTACTACACTTTCGGACACGATCATCCAGAAATTTTATCCGAGACGTTCACCGGCGAGCCGTACGCATCGTTTCGCATTAAGGGCGAATCGGTCAATGCAGCGTATCGCCGACTATTCGAGTACGGCAGTACGTTTAAGCCACTTGCATATGCTGAAGCTCGCATCGCGGATTGGTATGTACGTGAGGCGGTGAGAATGCAGGAATCTGGGGCAAGCGAAACGGATATCGCACGTATCGTTACGCTCGTGAAAGCGTCGCTCGGTCGTATGGATGCAGACCTTGAGCGTATTCAGGAAGAGCCAAATGAAAAGCGTATCGTACCGACGGTCATCTTACGAAAAGCTGAAGTACTCGGCAGGCTGTCACGATTGGGTGAAGCGACTACCAACGAGGCAGAAGCGGCTTACCAGCAGGCTGTGGCACTTGCTGCTCTCGGGGGACCCGGGAATGATGGGTTTGCGCGGTTTAATTACGCGATGTTCTTGAGCCAGGCATTTTCTGAACTGCGACGTGACGATATTGTTTCCCTCCTGCAACCATTTTATGAACAGCCGGATGTGTATGCTTCTTCGCCCGCTACCGGGTTCATACGTAGTCAGCGTGCCGAGGTGTCATCGTTACAACACACGACAATACTGGACTTGGCGAAACTTGACGACGGTTTTAAGGAGCATCTCATGTCTCTTGGGTGGACGAGCGATCTATTCGAGTAGGTAATTGTCCCCACCCCTGTATGAGCATGGCACCCCTGTCCAGCCTGCGTGGCATACTGTAGCGAATGGCCGAGATACCACACAAAGTCGCGCACAGTATTGTCTCTCGTGCGATGTTCGCGTGGATGATTCTCACGGGCTTCATTTCCTTGTTAATTGTTTCGACCCCTCGTACGCAGATGGGTATCACGCCAGAAGGGCAGGACACGGCATTTGCGGATGTTCCATCCTATTCGCAGGGATACTATGACCCGAAAGGCTGCGGCTCATGTAGTTCATGTTCAGGCGGCGATGGTGATTGCTGTGGCTGTGATGGCGGAGACGGCGGGGACTGTGGCTAACTATGCCTGAAGACACGCAAAATACGACACCTGTGGTGCAAACGAGTGCTCCGTCTTCGCGCACGCTGTGGCTTCTCGTTTTGGGACTTCTTGTCATCGCCACTGGCTACTATTTTTGGAAGACTCCAATGGTGCCCTCTGCGCCAGACTATTCGACGGAATCGACCCCCTTTACCGTATTGGTGAGTGATAACCAGGCGTTCGCTGAAGCAACAGCGCTCGACGACAGTGGCCAGTATGCGCTCGCGAAAGTGAAGTATGAAGAGGCGCTCGCTAGTGCCGCGGATTCCCAACAGCGTGCACAAATCAAGTTCAAAATCGCGAGTATGGACGAGGAGCTTGGCAATTATGTCGACGCCATTCGTGCATACAAGGCACTCGTCACAGACCCGGATTCGTATGACTTCATTCAGGCATATTCTGTCCAGCGCCTCGGTTGGATGTTCTACACCTATGGCTATGAGCATCCAGAAATTGACGCAGAAGTATTCGTTGGCGAACCATACGCGTCTTTTAAGGAAGAGGGCGATTCTCCCGCCACGGCGTATCGGCGCATTTTCGAGTACGCGAGCACGTTCCGCCCGCTCGCCTATGGAGAAGCACGTGTAGCCGATTGGTACGCAAATGAAGCTACGCTCTTGTCGGATGCAGGCAGTAGCGAAGAAGAGATTGCCGAACTCGTAGAGATGGCGAAAGCTGCTCTTGCTCGCGTTGACGCAGATATTTCTCGTGTGCAGGACGACCCGAACGAGCAAGGCATCGTTTCGAGTGTCACGATTCGGAAGGGGGAAGTCCTTGGTAAGTTGGCCCGACTGGGAGCCGCTACCGAAGAGGAAGCGGAAAACGCCTTCAAATCAGGACTCACGCTCGCGTCGCTAGGAGGTGCCGGAGCTGATGGATATGCGAGATTCCACTATGCGTCGTATCTTGAGCGCATTTCGGGCGACACTCGCGCGGACGAAATTATTGCTCTCATGAGTCCGTTCTACCGAGCGCCTGAATCGTATGCGCAGACACCGGCGGTCGCTTTCATTCGCTCACAGCGAAATCAAAATACGTGGATGCACGATAGCTTGATTGGCATTGCGCAGATGGACGCAGCGTTTGAAGCGTATCTCATCTCTCTTGGATGGGACGCGTCCCTCTTCAATTAAACATGCTTACTGACCGCGGCGTGCGGCGATTAGGCAGTGGCGTTATTCTGGGCATCGTCGTTTTCGCCGGCGTTGCCTATATGATGCCTCGCACTGTCGCGCCGGGGAGCACTGAATCAGAGCATCTTGTTCGCCCTGTGTCAGAGATGGATCACATTCTTGGCAACCCCGATGCACCGCTCAAAATATATGTATACACCGATCTCGAGTGTCAATATTGTAAGTCGTATCATTTGTACACGATGCCTACGCTGCGAAAGGAATATGGCGATTTAGCATTCGTATTCAGACATTTTCCTCAGCCAAGCCGTCCCCAAGCCTATCCTGAAGCGATTGCCGCAGAGTGTGCAGCAACGATTGGTGGCAATGAAGCGTTCTGGCAGTACGTCGATCGCATTTATGCGACGACACCATCGAACAATGGATTAGATTTAGGCATGTTGGATGTCGTCGCAAAGGATCTCGGTCTCGATATGGACGCGTTTACGTCCTGTCGAAGCGACGGCGTCGCCGAGAGACGCGTGCAATTCGATATGTTAGACGGCGCAGGAGCAAACATTCGTATCACACCATCGAGTGTCATCGTGTACAAAGGGGAGAGCGTGCTCGTGAGCGGCGATTTTCCGAATCGCCTGCGCGCGGCTATCAATGCAATGCGAACGCCATAATGTTTGTCCACAGTGCGAGAATGTCGCGTTCCAGTACGGCGTACAATGACCACGTGTACAGCACATCCACGCTCATCATCGCAAGCGTTGCCGCAGCATGTGCGGCCGCAGCACTGATTCTCTTCACGCCCGTGCGTTGGGTCATGTTGACCGAGCCTGCGATTAACGATATAGACGCGGCCGGATTCCAGGAGCGCTTCGCGGCAAACCCTGACAATTTTGTATTTCTCGATGTACGACCAGCTGCAGCCTATACCGCGCTTCACGCGGAAGGTTCTTCCAACATGCCGCTACACACATTCTTTGATACGTGGCGCACGCTCCCAAAGGATGGGAAGGAAATAGTACTCATCTGTAGTGGCGGCCGTGCATCCGGTGTCGCGTATCATTTCCTGCAGCACTTCGGCTTCTTTAATATTGCGAGGATACACGGGGGTATTGAGGCATGGGTTTTGGCAGGGCTCCCGACCAATGGCGCTGGCACCAGTATCAATCCCGCAGCCGAAACGCCCTGACTTTTATGCTCATTCGGGTACGGAAGTACGCCGCGTTCTTCACGATTGCCATCGTAGGCGCCTGTGCCTACTTTTTTGTCGCACAGGAACCGCTCTCGGTGAAAGCGCAAAAAGCGTACGAGTATCTTCATGTGCAGGTAGACCGTAGCGCGCAGACGCCTTATGAGTATGGCAATCATCGTTTCTCCGCGCTCGAGGCACAGTGGTACGACATTGACGCGGCCGAGTACTATTTCCGGCTCGCTCACGCGCGCGATCCGAAGTTGCCGTATGTGAACCATCAGATAGCGCGTATCGAATTCTTGCGCGGTGATTTCTCCGACGCCTTCATTTACATTAACCGGGAGCTCGAAGTGAATCCAAATCCGTCGCCATCAACGTACTACATTCGCGGACTCATTGCGGGCTTCGCGGGGCTCTACGACGTTGCCGCACAGGACTACGAGAAGTATCTCGAGTCAGACCCCACTAACTGGGCAGCGCTGAATGATTACGCGTGGGTTCTGTTAAAAGCGAATCGGCCTGATGACGCGCTTGTCGCAACAACGTTTGGTTTGCGGTATTTCCCGTACAATCCGTGGCTCTTGAACTCGAATGCTATTGCGCTCTTTGAAACGGGCCATCTCGTGCCCGCACTCGAACAAGTGCGCAAAGCGTCTGAAAGCGCGATGTATTTAGAGGAAATCGACTGGCTCATCGCGTACCCAGGCAATGATCCGCGCATAGCGCGGGAGGGCCTCCAGGCACTCTTTGATTCCATCCGAGAAAATATGCAGAGAATTCGTGTTGCGGTAGACGAGGAGAGGGAAGCGCAGTAACGCGCTATTCACAGCACCCGCATTGCGCACCATTCAGGGCACACACGCGTGCTACCATGCGTACATTGCATATGGCTCGTGAGACCAAGCGCTTCGGCATACCGGCGCAGGAATTCAAAGGAATGATGGTCATACTCCTCGGGAGTCTCATCGCGCTCGCCATACTTGGATTTCCAGAGGCACGTCAGCCATTCGCGTCCGTAGAAACGGCGTTCACCGACGGCTCGGTCGCCGGTTTCCAAATAGTGCCAGCATCGTGTCCTTCTAATCCACATACGACGAGTGATTGCACCACGTGCACGCCAGAGTTCATCTGCATCGGAAGCGATAGGTACTACCGAAACTCTGACTGCTCGGAGCGTTTTGTCGAAACGTGCCAGTATGGTTGCACTAATGGTCAGTGTATTGAGCCGCCGGAATGCGAAATCGGTGACCCTGACTGTGAAAGCGTTTGCTCGCCCGATTACTTCTGCAGTGGCGACGACTTGTACTTCCGCGACAGCAGTTGCACAGAGAATTTCGTTCGCACCTGTGCCGCCGGGTGCACCAACCGTGCGTGCAATGAAGTGCCATCTAACCCTACCTCGCTCGACATTCAGGCATCGCCATCCGTCGTACGCCAAGGCGAAACTACCACTGTGTCATGGACCTCGACCCGCATGGCGAGCTGTGAGGTAACGGAGAACAACCCATACATCACGGATACCTGGGACGGCACGACCGGCTCTGAACTCTCCGGTGAAATCACTCAACAGACGACGTACACGCTCGCCTGTATTGATGCTCTCGGCAATACCTTGACGGACACCGCTCGCGTGAACATATTACCGGCTTGGGAAGAAGACTAGGTATGAAATCACCGCGCATACATCTAATAGGAGCCGTCGCCTTTGTTGCCCTGGGCCTTAGTTCGCTCCCCGGGCTTTTGCAGGCGCAAGTTTCCGATAGTGAGATTTTGCGCGAAGAGATTCGCTCTGCACTTCTCTCTGACCCGCGCACCCGTGCACTCTCCGCCATTGAACTCGAGACTGTCATAGAGGCCCTGGCCGGGGAAGTGGAAGTAACAGGGCAGACAGACGACTTCGTCCCTGCACGCGTGTTCTACGAGGAACTTATCCCGTATCCGGACCCAGAAAGTCGCGTATTCGTCTCTTGGCAGATGATGTTCGGCATCATTATCGTCGCACTCGGATTAGCGCTTCTCGGCCTGCGCCACATGCACGCCCTGCACCAAGAGGAACAGCAGAAGAGTGCTGCGGTCTAGCTCGTCTCCTTTGACATTTTGTACGGGCTCGGTATACTCCGCCCCGAATGCTATGTCCCCCGAGGGGACCTATGGCCGGTAGCTCGAGTTCGAGATGCCCGCCTGCGGGCATTTTTCACACTATGAAATTCATGTTGGGCACCAAGGGCAGGATGACACACATCTTCAATGAAGACGGTGTCGCTCACGCCGCAACGCTCATCACTGCAGGCCCACTCACCGTCACGCAGTCGAAGACCAAAGAGACTGACGGATACGACGCCACACAGGTCGCTTTCGGTACTCGCAAGGAGAAAAACCTCGCAAAGGCACAAATCGGGCACTTCAAAGGTCTCGGTTCCTTCGCCCATGTCCGCGAGTTCACCGGCGAAGCAACGCATGCGGCAGGGGACAAAATCGACGTTTCCGTGTTCACGGCTGGTGACATCGTCACCGTTTCCGCCATCTCTAAGGGCAAGGGCTTTCAGGGTGTCGTGAAGCGCCATGGGTTCCACGGCGGTCCTCGCTCTCACGGTCAGAAGAACAAGGAGCGCTCACCAGGTTCTATCGGTGGAGGTGGTCGCGCTGGTGGTCGTGTCGTCAAAGGCATGCGCATGGCCGGCCGCATGGGTGGAGATCGCATCACGGTGCGTAACCTCCGCGTCTTGCAGGTTGATACAGAAACGAATACGCTCGTCATCTCTGGTGCTGTTCCGGGCCGCCCGGGCACACTCGTCGAGATTCGCGGTTAAATCATATGAAAGCAGACACTTACAACGCACAGGGAAAGAAGGTCGGGGAAGTTACGCTCCCGGAGAATGTCTTCGGCGTCGCGTGGAATGACTCGCTCATACACCAGGTCGTTACCGGCATGCAGGCAAACGCCCGCACGCCAGTCGCCCACGTGAAGACACGCGGCGATGTCCGCGGCGGTGGCAAGAAGCCATGGCGCCAGAAGGGGACCGGCCGCTCTCGTCACGGCTCCAGCCGCTCTCCAATCTGGAAGGGTGGTGGTGTTACCCACGGCCCTCGCAACGAGAAGGTCTACGAGGTCACTATTCCAAAGCAGATGCGCGTAAAGGCTCTCATGATGGCGCTCTCGAAGAAGCTTAAGGACGGCGAGGTAATCTTCGTTGACTCCTTTGGTATCGAAGAGCCAAAGACGGCGCTCGCAAACAAGATTCTCGGCGCACTCCAGATAGGAGCAAACGCGAAGGGACTGAACCGCACGAAGAACGCGGCACTCATCGCACTTTCTGACCCAAGCGACGCGTCGGTGAAGAGCTTCCGTAACATCGCGCGTGTTTCCTGCAAGGCAGTCCGTGAACTGAACCCAGTTTCCGTCCTCCAGCACGGCTACATCATCATCGAATCACCAGACGCCGCTGTCGCCATCCTCTCGCACCGCACCACCAAGAAGGCAACAAAGCTTGCTGCCAAGAAGGTGAAGTTGGCGACCAAAGAAAAGGCTTCAGCTCCTAAGGAGAAGTCAGCACCTAAGGTAAAGAAGGCAGCTAAGGCCAAGACCAAATAACTCGTATGGCACTCTTTTCATCCAAGTCTAAGAAAGCGAAGGCAGAGGTAGTCGAGAATGTCTCGATGCCGCAGGACCTTGCACACGTCATACTGCGCCCGCGCATCACGGAAAAGGCGAGCGCAAACATTGCTGAAAACGTCTACGTCTTTGATGTCGCCTCTGGCGCCACCAAGCCGCAGATTAAGGCAGCGTTCCTCGCTTCGTACAAAGTATCTCCGGTCACGGTTCGTGTCGTAAACACGCGTGGAACGGCTACCCGCAACATGCGCACAGGAAAGCGTGGCAAGACCGCGGACAACCGCAAAGCGTACATCGTTCTCAAGAAGGGTGACACGATTAGCATCACGTAAGCGTATGGCGATTAAACACTACAAACCAACATCCCCCGGCCGTCGCGGCATGAGCGGTATCATCTACCGCAAGGTCCTCTCGGGCACGAAGAAAACAAAGTCGTTGCTCTCCGGTGGTAAGCGCTTTGCTGGTCGCAACAACGCAGGCCGCATCAGCGTGCGCCACAAGGGTGGTGGCCACAAGCGCCTCTTGCGTGCTGTGGACTTCCACTTCGACAAGAAAAACATTCCGGCGAAGATTGCCTCGGTTGAGTACGATCCACACCGCTCCGCATTCATCGCGCTTGCTGTATACGCAGATGGTGAGAAGCGCTACATCCTCGTTCCGCAGAACCTTCCGGTCGGCTCCACGTTCGTGGTTTCCGAAAACGCGTCCATCACCCCCGGTAACCGTTTGCCGTTGAGCAACATGCCGGTGGGTACGTTCGTCTACAACGTCGAGCTGAAGCCAGGTAACGGCGGCAAGGTTGCTCGCTCTGCCGGTAACTTTGCTGAAGTTGTTGCACACGACGCAGGCTTCACGCACTTGAAGATGCCATCCACGGAAGTTCGCCGCTTCATTTCGTCTGCATGGGCATCCGTTGGCGAAGTCTCGAACCCAGAGCACCGTCTCGTCGTTCTCGGCAAGGCAGGTCGCTCACGTTGGAAGGGTATTCGCCCAACCGTCCGTGGCTCTGTCATGAACCCAGTTGATCATCCGCACGGTGGTGGTGAAGGCCGCCAGGGCCGAGGTCTCCGCCGCGCGAAGTCTCTCTGGGGCCGCCCAACAGGTAAAGGCCAGAAGTCGCGCCGCCCGAAGAAGTACTCAAACGTCTTCATCGTCACTCGTCGCAAGGTTGGCAAGCGCAAGTAAACGCAAACTCAAAACAGAAAGGCCCCGCGATGCGGGGCCTTTTTGCTTTCGGATGTCGCGACTCAATGTCGCTTGACGATTTTTTGTGTCAGCTGGACGCTCGCCGCGCAAATCTCGTATGCGAGTCTCGAGACGAGCGAACGGACGATAAGCAATGATGCTCGCACACCGTGCTTGCCGAGCACACGAATCTCCAAGGGAAGCGAATATGCGGAGACCAGGGCCAACGAGCCATCGTCGTCAGTATCAATGGACAGACGCCCGACGACGCCCTCGATTCTGTAGTTCGCACCATTCACCTCCTCCAGCGCTGCCGCCAGGTACTCCGGCGGCAAAATCAGCTGTGCCCCGACTCGCATATGCAGAATCGACATGTCTGGTACGTATTGCACCATCATGTCGACGGCATTGTCCTCGAGCATCTGCGGGACATCGGGCATGCCGGGCAAATCCGGGATAATGCCGACCTTTATCACAAAGATGTCGTCGGCAATCGGCGATGTCTCAATGCCCATGATTCTGAAGGGGCCGGCATCGCGTTCCAGTTTGTTGAGATAGCCGAGCAAGTCAAAGCTTTGCATGGCACATTCCTCTCGTCGCTTCTAGTGTCTTCCGCGCCGACGCTATCACGCGCTTACGTGGCTCACAACTGCGGCCGTTCGTTGACACCCTCCGCCCTGGTTCTACAGTGGGGCGGGGGACAACCTATGGAGGAAGCTATGGCTGCACCAAAGCAGGCAACCGAGAAGCATTCGACCGACGGCTGGGGCGAAGTCGCCCTCTACACCCTCATTCCGCTTGCGCTCTTGGGCTACGGCCTCTGGGGCATGGCTCGGGGATGGGACCCGAAGCACGCAATCTTGGGTCTGGTCGGCTATTTGGCCGGCTGCGGGGTCATCCTCTGGAGGATGAATCGCTAGGGAAACGGCTCCCTGGCACCCCTCTACACCTTCTCGGGAACTGGGGCCGGCGCGTATTCGCGCCGGCCCTCTACGTTTCTTCGGCGTTTCTTTGACAATGCCCCCCGTATCCTGTACATTGCCGACACCCGCTGAGGCGGGATTTGTTTTGACACTATGGCACGCTCCCTCAAAAAAGGACCACATATAGACGAAAAACTCGCGAAGAAAGTCGCGACTCGCAAACCCTCACAGGGAGGTATTAAGACATGGGCACGCGCCTGCACCATTCCACCAGAGTTCGTCGGCTACACCTTCCTCGTCCACACCGGCAAGAATTTTGATGATGTATTCGTGACCGAAGAGATGGTTGGTCATCGCTTGGGCGAGTTCGCCCCGACGACCAAGTTCGTCCGTCACGGCGGTAAGATGCAGAAGGAAATGGAACAGAAGGCAAAGGCCACTGAAATCGCAACGGCCCAGGCAGCAAAGGCTTCTGGCGACGCCAAGAAGAAATAGCATATGAAGGCGAGCCTCTCACAATTCAAACAGTCTCCTCGCAAAGTGCGCTTGGTCGCCGATTTGATTCGCGGCAAGTCCGTACAGTCTGCTCGTGAGGCCCTCGCGTTCCTCCCAAAGAAGTCCGCTCCGGAAGTTCTCGCCCTCCTCAACTCTGCAGTCGCGAATGCAGGCGGAAACCAAGACCTCATCGTGAAGTCCATCGCCGTCAACAAGGGTCGCGTTATGCGCCGCTTCATGCCGAAGGCTCGTGGCCGCGCTGGTCGCATCGCCCGTGTTTCTTCCATCATCACCCTCGAACTCGGTGTTCCAACGGAGTCCAAGAAGAAGGGGAAGGTGACGAAGACCGCGGTAGAGGCAGACGCAACCCCAGCGGAAAAGCC
>JAKFXQ010000033.1 GCA_021731295.1 Patescibacteria group bacterium | reverse complement strand
GCCAGAGAGAGGCGTGCATCCAGGGCATTTTGCAGGTCCGTTTGATTTGAGAGCGTGCCGGTAATCGTTCCCCACACGCCACCGCCACCACCCTGGATACCTAATGATGATGTTGCAACAAGGTCGTACCCGCCCGAAGCGTTGCCGAGCAATACCTGGCCGTATGCAGGGGCCGTTGACGTTCCTGTGCCACCATTCGTAATGCCAAGGAAGCCTGTCGTTTCTGTGGCTAGGTTTACTGCCCCCGTTGAGATAACGCCGGCGGCCGCACGCAACACGCCGGACAGATTCCCTACCGCGAGGTTGCCAAAGATTCCGTAAGTCGATGATGCATAGAGCGAGGAAAAGCTCGTCGCAGTTGCATTGTTAATCGTCACCATCTCAAAATTGTTCGTGGTATTCGTGAAATAGGTCGGGCCCGAGACACGAAGACTTGGCGCTTCAATGCCCGCTGAGAAGGTCGAGGTTGAGTTCTCATTGAGATAAATAGAACCGGTACCAACTTGGAACGTGCCCTGTACGTTCACGTTTCCGGTAAATGTGGACGTGCCTGAGCCGAGTACATTCATGAGCCCGGTCGTCGTCGCACCGCCGGATACGAACAGACCACCTGCCTGCGTTCCGTCACCGATTGTTGATGAGGCAGAAATCAGAATGCCGACAGATGTCGTTGGCGAGAGAAATGCGCCGTCCTCATATAATTCCCACGCTTGTCCGTAGTTAAGTCCTTCTATAGTGCCGCCGACAATTCCGAGGGACGATGTCGCAACCCACTGCACGCCACTCCCTGTTGTTTGCAGTACATACCCATTAGCGCCGGCACTTCCGACGCCATCGTAGAACCTGTTTGCGACGGTGAAGTTTGTCGTGGAAGCGTTCGCGAGATTCGAGAGGCCGAGCACCGAGAGCGTTCCCGTCGCTGAAATGTTTGCTGCGGATACGTCCCCCATGAAGACGCCGCTACCGACAACAGAGAGTCGTGCATACGGGCTCGATGTGCCGATACCGAGATTGCCCGTCGACGTAACGAATCGCATGCGTTCGGTGGTACCTGCTGAGAAAACAATATTGTTATCATCCGTCGTCGTCAAAGTAGGCGTCGTGGCAGTGAACGTCGAGCCCAGATAGATACGGTCGTACAGCCGGATACCGCCGCCGGGCGTGTTCAGCGAAAGCGTGTTACTGCCGCCATCGAATATATCGGAACCCCCGACGTTGATAACGTTCGAACCAGTAATAGTAATGTCGTTGGAGAATGTCGTCGCGCCAAAAACGGCAAGATTACCATTGAGACGCGTGTTTCCTGTTGTCGTAGCGCCGCCGGCTATGGTGAGACCTCCCTGCTGCGTGCCACTCCCAATGGTCGACGAGGCATATGCGGTCAGTCCACCATTGAACGCAAGTAGTGTTGAGGTGCCATTGTTGGGGAATAGGTACGCAAAGTTTGCAAAATCAACACCACCAACAGCCGGTACGATGAGTCCATTTGCATCCGTCTTCAAGAGGGTCGAGACAGACCCCGTGAGCGCGAGTGACGGCACAGAAATGCCCGCAGAAAACGTGGACGTGCTGTTTGGGAAGAGAAATGCGCCGGCGCTTCCCAACTCAAGTCCGGTTCCAATATTCACATTCCCTGCAAACGTCGACGTAGCGGACGTCGACGTCGCAGTGATGACACCGACAGTTGCGAACGGTGCAGTTATTTCACCGGAGAAGAAGCTCGATGACGTTGCGTACGTTGCGACGATTGTCTCAGTAGTCACGTCATCGAACACAGCAGAGACGGCCGTGAACACTGCCTCGACGAACAAATCAGTGACGCGTGCCAATGACGAGAAGAACGTTGTTGTTGTGGCGTTGGTCGCCGTCGCATTCGTCACACTAGCCGAAAGTGCGGACAATGCCCCCGCGAATGACGCGTCGCCGCTCTGGGTGATGCGGTTGTTCGCAGAGAAGAACCGTATATCGCCGGTTGCCGCGCCACCACCCTGAAGTGTGAGCGGGTTAGAGGATGTCGCATTTAAGAACGGCGTGGTCGAGCCGAGTACGAGCGAGCCCGATGAGAGGACAGGAATCTGATTATCAGTCGCATCCTGTGCTGGGGTAAAGCCGCGCAGGGTTCCTGCATTTATTGCATACCCTGCTGAAAAGAGGCGCTGGCGTGGCGAGAGGGTCTCAAATGTTTCTGCTCCGTCTCCCGGCGCACAGGTTGCGCCAACTTTTGTTGCAACCTCAACATTCAAAAACACTTGGTCGGTGTCCTCAAAATTAAAATCAAGCGTGTCTCCACCTGCGTTTGTGTCACCAATACCAACATTAAATACGCCGTTCGACACATTCACCGTCATCGTGGACGGTGAGCCCGATGGCCATAGTTTGGTCCCGCCACCAGTATTCGCCTGATCGTAAAAGGCAAAACGGAAACAGTACTCAGCGCCAGCGCCACCTAAGAGTGCGCCGTTCGAATCGAGGAGGCGACCCTGGTAGTTGAGGACCTTCGGCACTCCGGCAGCTGCAGAGACGATGGTGTGCACGGAAATACCCATGACCAAGACGAGCGCCGCCGTGAACATGAGCACAAAGTGTGTGCTCCGCAAAAAACCACGGGTGAGAAGTCTAGGAACCATATGAAAGTGTCTCTACGTAGTTCCGTTCTATTTTTTCATCGACCGCCACCGCAAGAACGTATCCCATCCCGATGAGGAAAAATGCGAGAATGCCTATAACGAACCAGCTTAGGTACGCGTAGAACTTTTCCAAGCGCTCAATGGAAATCAATCGGTCCCAAAGTGTAATCCCAGTATCTGCGTCCTTACGCTTTCCTTTGTCCTCCATGTACGTGCGAACGGCCTCTTCGGTCGTCATCCAAGAAATATTCGTGTAGACCTGCTTCCCTTCAAGCTTTCCACCTCGAATCAATTGACCGATATAGTCAGAAGAGTACCCGGAGATTTCCGCGGCCTCACGCAGAGAAATGTACTCACCATTTTTAGCCATTTTTTGTATCTCGACCCCCGAGATTGTCCTCCGAAACACATCTCGACCCCCGAGAAAGCTCGATACTTCGTCATTATCTCACCAGCAGTGTCGTCTTGGAGGCGCAAGACGCCTCGGTGTGGATATGTTTTGTTGCTCCTCCGGCGCTTGGCGAGGTCATTTTCGCCTCTAGTGCTATGCTTCCCTTATGCGAGAACAGGCTATTGGCGCCTTTGTGGGCAGTATCGTTGGTGCTGCCGTGATGTATGCGGTCCTCTACGCCACCCAGCCACCTCGGCTCGATGAGCCCATATTGCGCGCACTAGAGGCAGTTTCGACGCCCGTCCCGTACGAACAAATCGTTGAGACATCGGTCGAAATCAGTGGCCGGCGACTCCAGATAGAGGGTTCGTACTACGTCGATCATGATGCGCGAACGTTTGATTCAATTGCCACGACGACCCTGACCCTTCTAAATGGTGAGCCGGTTGGCACGTTCTCTATAGCGAACAGGGTCATTGGCGAGGACATTTTTACACTGGTGCGCTCTGGAGAAGGGTCTTTGGTCGATTCCGTCCCCGCAGGACTGTGGCAACACTTCCGCAGAGGCAGCATTCCTGCAGAATTCATCGACATCGCCACGGAACGGCCTGTGCTCGATAATTTGGTGCTCTTTCGAGGTTCGGGCGCCTACCTGACGCTCATTGAAAACCATGGAGTATCGCGTCTAAACGATACACAGTTGCTCAAATACACTTTTCGCCTCTCGCCAATTGCACTTGATATTCCTGGCGGCACCATGGGTGCTATCGTCTCTCGTCTCGGCAGCGAAGGGACCGTACAGGTCTGGGTCAACCCGATTAACCCACAAGTGCACACTGTAGTCCTCGAGGCCCCCTCGTACCGATCGACGACGACCCTCCAGGCTATCGGGGAGGCTCGGACAGTCCAGCGCCCGAGCATCTAGGGATGCTACACTTATTTCCATGAAGCACTTCGTGCACCGGCATCGACGTAAGTTCGTCGGGCACGGCGTACTCCTTTTCGCAATCCTTGCGACAAGCATGCTTTCCTTCAACGGCGGAACGACCACACTTTTTTTCATGCCTCACGGCGGCAGTACACTCAAGGTCGGCGAGACTACGCACATAGATGTGAACATATCGACGAAGACGCCAATTAACGCTCTCGGTGCAACCATCCGATTCCCCCGCGAACATCTCGAAATCATCGCCATAAGTAAAGAGCGCTCGTTCCTAGACCTTTGGACAGAGGAAACGACTATTCGAGAAGAGACGGGCACCATACACTTCAGCGGTGGGACGTTCCGTGCCGGCGGCCTCACGGGGACCGGTACGACAATCACGTTTACCGTTCGCGCTCTGAAGCCCGGAACAGCCAAGCTCGAATTCGCGCATGCAGAAGTCTACTCAAGCGACGGCACGGGTCTCATTGCGGACAAGAAGCTCGAACCCGTCTCACTCCAGGTATCGCCACGAGAAGGCGTAACTGCCGCACCCGCGAAAAACCCCTCACTTCCCTCGCAACTTGTGGCGCCAAGTGCTGATTTGAATGGTGACGGCAAGGTTACTCTCGTTGACGCCTCCATCCTCACCTATCATCTGTTCCGTACATACGCACCGCGCTACGACCTGGATGTCGATGGCAAAATCGGCCTTTCCGATATCTCGGTACTCTTCTCGAAATTAACGCGCTAGCGTCTCCGGCGATAGACGACATACGCAATGATGCCGCCGAGCAGGGCGGTAAGTGCAATGAGTGGAATGATGAACGTTAAAACGTCGATGGCGGTTGCCGCCGCTGCAGCGAGTCCAAGCGGACGCACGGAGAAAGAGACCGTCGCTGAGGGCTCGCTTTTTACACCTTTCCCTTCCGTAATTGCCGAGACACGATAGACGCCTTCACTCACCCGGAAATCGGAGACGTAGGTGAACGACCCGTCCCCCGCGCTGGGCACGGTAAACGTACGCGCTTCGGCATCGCCTTCCGACACCGAGATATGTACCAATACGCCAGGGATGACGAGGCCACGTACCACGAGTCGGTCGCCTACCTCGAGATCAACTCCTTGCTCAAGGAGCGGAACCGGAACGGACGTTGGCGCTTCCTGAATTATCGCTATAGGTTCCGCGCTCTGTTCTACAGGGAGTGATGATGGCTCTACGGTATATATTCCGGATTCGAGTGTTGAAATGACGTTGGATCCTCCGGGACCGAGAGCAACAGCATCATCGATACGTAACTGATGCGCTCCGTTGCTCATCGCGCGAAATCGTACCGTCAGTATGCGCCCTTCCGTGCCTAGGTACGGCGCGTCGGCAGACCCTGAAAACTGTATGATGCCCCGTTCGTTTGAAAAAAGTGGCTCTGTTGGCCACGTGACGAGGATTGAGCCTGCGGTATCAATGCCGACCACCTGTAGTGCTGCTGGATTGAAGGAGAGTGTCGCCTCCGTCGCCGTTACCGGAACATCGCTTTGGACGGCAACAACCACGTCAAATTGCTCATTCGTTGAAACAGAGCCGGCCTTCGGAGAGAAAAACAGTTCGGCCGCCTGGCTTGAAAGCGGCGCGCACAGAATGAGCGCGACAAGCGCGTTACGAAAGAGGTGGTGCATCATGCAAATCCTTCCGGCGATCCATAAGCCGTTTCACTATGATGAGGATGAGGAGCAGGCCAAAAAGACCGACAATCGAGAAGATGCCGTATGCAGGGCGCGCTCGAGGCGGCGCGGATCCTTCTATGTACTCTCCCATGCGTTCGTTGCCCGCCTTGTCTATCGCCTTAACCTGCAGTGACCGCAACGACTGGTCCCGCAGCTCGTACGGGCTCGAAATCGTCTTCCAAGCACCCCGTTCGTAGATTTCGTAGTGATCGAGACCACTCTGCTTGTCGATTGTCGAAAATGCTATGTAGTACCGTCCCCCGAATATGCCACGCGTCGATTCAACGATTATTTGGAACGAATCCGGTGCAATGTCGTCAGAGCGCACAACGTCGAGCCACGGGTTCGACGTTGTTTGTCGCTCCGAAGAGAGCGCAATCGTCGAGCCGACCAGCTCAAGTTCAGCTGGAGTACCTGTCCCATCGTTCAAGAGCGCCTGGGAGCCTTCCTGAAGCGAAATCGCTGCAGTGCGCGCAGTCGCGTCCAGCACAGTAAAAACCACCTTACCAACGATATTGGTGACAACAGCGTCTCCCGGTATGCGACCGCAGTAACCACCGGGGATACCGCCGGAGAAGGTTACGGTACCGAGTTCCGTGTCTATCTGCGGCTCCTCGACCCAGAGGGTCAAAATGGAGCTGCCGCGACTGAAATCGACTGCCTTCAGGCTCTCCCGCGGGTACGAAATTCTGACGCCTACGGCATTAATACACTCGTCCTGACTGTCTAGCCGCACGTTCATCACAAACGTGTCCCCTACACCGTACGTTTCTTCCGATGGGTCGAGATACAGGACCGCAGCTGCTGCGCTCGCGGGTGACAAAAAGCAAAGCGCAAGTAGAAAACCAGCGAAGCGAGTCATGCGAATAGTATACGCCATGGTCAGCCCGTCCACGCGAAGAGCATGATACTAAAATCAGCAAGATTTACCGCCCCATCAAGATTGAAGTCCGTGCGAATGTTGTCTGTTCCCCAACTCAAAAGGAAGATGGAGAAGTCGACAAGATTTACTCGTCCGTCACCATTTAAATCCGGCGAGACGCCACCTTCCGGTGTCCCGTCGCCAACGTAGAAGCTGACGGCGCGTCCATATCCACTCTTAATCGCGGCACCGCCCGTAATTTCGAATAACGACTTTGCAGCGTGAAAACCTTCGCCGAGAGAGGCGGTATCCAGCTGGAGTGCCCACTGGCCGGACGTGTCCGCCGTTGCGCTCAATGGCTCGTCGGAATCAATCTGCGTATCCACGCTCGCATTCGGCACGGTGAGTCCAGAAAAGGTGAGGAGACCTCCTGGTGCTACCTGACGTTCACTCACATTTATAGTTGGCGGAATAAAGATGTTTGCGACGGTCGTAATGGCACTTTGCACGACCTCGAAGACAACCGATGTGGTGAGAGAATCCGTTCCGATGGGATCTTCGGCCCAAAAACCGAATGTCGCAGTGCCGGGGGTCACTTCAGTGGTGCTGTACATAAAATCAGCACTCGCGTCAGCATTCACCGTCGCAATAGCGACACCGTCCAGAAGCACATTCACTATGCGATTAGGAAACGCCTTCCCGCGCAGCACGACTCGGGTTTCTGTTTGCGAAAGAATGCCGCCCGGTGGTGCGGGCAGGGTCGGCGTTGACCCGACTGTGGGAGAGCCGCCTCCACCGGGGGGCGCTGGTTCTTCGGCACGGCAGAGCGAGTCACAAATGTCTCCGCTCGTATTGTTGCCGTCGTCGCACTCTTCGTCGAAGCGCACCTGCAGGATGTCGTCACCACAGTAGGGACCGAATGCGGTGCAGTCCGAGTTACACAGACGCTGAGCCGTCGATGACCCGTAGAGTCCGGTATTCCCGCCTGGGCCATCGTCACATGCCTCTCCCGTATCAATAATGGCGTCCCCACAGATCGTTATTTTCACCCGCGTCTCCAAATCATCCGCCTGCACCGCTGCAGTCATGGTAACGACGCCCGCTATGACCGCCCCGCCAAGGAGAATTGCGAGCGGTAGTATGAGCGGGCCCCTAGTGGCGCGCAGATGCATGAACTCTGCGTTTATGCGCCCGCGAGCGCCGCATCACAATGAAGACAGTGAGAAGAATGAGAAGGAGTGGCCCAACGACAGCAATCGCTACCTTTATCTTATCCTCGGGCGAAAGGCCATCAAATCCATATCCGGTATAGCCGGCCACCGTTCCAATCGCCGCAACGGTCATAACGAGGTCGTTCTGCACGGCTATCTCCTCCCCCAATTTGTACACGGTGAACTTCGCAGCGTACCTGCCAGGCGGCAATCGTGTCGGCAACTCCGCCATAACTTCCTTCGTGCCGAACGGCTCTATTTGCTCAATTTCATTTGTATTCGTTGTGGACTCCATCAGAGTCTCCATCTGCGAATCGTAAATATCGAACTTTACTAACGTCGGTCCGAATGTTGTGTTTCCCGTATTTTCAACCGTCATGAAGAAACGAATCTTTCCTGGGAAATAGAGTCCCCACTTGCGTCTCCCTTCTTCAACGTCGGTATTTCGTGTGCGCCTAACTTCAAAGTCAAAAATCTGGTCAACGACTTCGATATCCACATCCACCTGTGCTCCAAGTGCAATCGAGACGCCGCCGCTAGCGCCGGGTTCAGCTGGAGCCGTGCGAATACGAATAATGCCCGAATATGCTTTGTACTCGGCATCTTCTGGTACCTGCACGCGCACGATGATAGGCATCTGTGTCGTACCTTTTGGAATGATGAACTCCGTTCCTCTATCAACACTGAACCACGCCTCGATACCGGGGATGTTCATCGTAATCGTCGTCTTGAGGTCATCTACCGGATCGGAACGAACGAGCGTAATTTTTTGCTCATACACAGTCCCGCGAGTGAGGCGCTGGTTATTGACGTACGGGGGCGTAATACCAAAACCGGCAGAGGATATCTGCGGAGTTATTGCCAGCACAGCAAACAGAACGACAGTCCATCGTCGCACGTGCAAAGGCACTCTGAACGCAGAGCCCATGCGGGCAATACTAGCATGGAAACAAGCAAAAAACGGCGCCAACGCGCCGTTCTGTGCAGAGTTACGCATTTAGGGAATTAGGGTCCCCAGAACGTTGGGTCGCTCTTCTTGCCGATTATGGTGTTTTGCCCGGTGTACTGACCAGCCGTCGAGATTGAGCTCGGGATGGCGATGCCCCAGTAGGTATCAGCGGTTTCCGGCGTGTCGGTTGCCGTCGTTTTTGGGAGACGGAGAAGCACTTCCACCGGCGTGGTCGAACCGGCGAGTCCGTAGGTCTCCGCAGCGTCATAGGCGACCGAGGACGTCGCAAGACGCTGCTGAGCGACCAAAATGTCATTCGCGACCTGGTAGCCGTTCGAGTCGCAGGAGTCTGCCGTTGTCCAGGTCGGACACATGGTGTCGCCGTAGACGTCCTTGTCGAGTCCGATGTTTCCTATGGCCTCCAAATCTGTCGTGACTGTTATAGGTGTTGTTGTAGAGCCCGGTTCCAAGCCTCCGTAGTTTATCGAGGTTGTCGCGACATTGAACGCGAGGAAGCTCGCGAGCTCCCGTCCACCGGCCGTCGTTTCCGTAAGAGTCGAGGTTGCAAAGTTATCGTCCGCTATTTGCACAGAGACGAGCCAATTCTGACCCTCGTACTGCGTTGTCGTGTCCGTCGGGTCTGCGTTATACCAGAGGTTGAAGTCGCACGTCCACGTGGCTTCGGAGAAGTCCGCACCACCACACGAGCCTCCATCTTGCGTGCACGTAATGTGTGCCGTCTGCATCGTCGATGTCGCCGAGTAGCAGTAATTGGAGTCATAATCCGAAGCATCACTGCATCCGTGTTGCGTTATGCCGGAACGATAGACGTTCGCAATGGCGTAAATTACCTCATCACCTGCAACCGAATTCACACAGCTATTGTCGTCCACAACCTCGAACTCTACGAAAAATGGTCCCGAGGTGCCGTTTGCGACGTCCAGGGTTAAATCGCCGGCCGAGTCCTGGTCTAGTAGGTCGATACTCGATGCGGTAACCGTCGGGGCGACGTTTTGTACAACGAACGACGAGTTAAAGTTGTGAAAGGTAGACGTGGCAGCATGGCCATGACTGTCGACTAAGTACACGTACGCCGCGTACGTCCGGTCCTGCGTCGGAATGCGGACCGTCGTCGTCGTAGCCGCGTTCGTCGCGACCAGTGTGGATGTTGCCCATGAACCCCCTGCGCCACAGTATGAGCCGTTAAAGTCGTTCGAACGACAGACAAAGAGTCGTACGGTGTCGGGTACAGTGTCGGTATCTGGATCATCAGAGACAGATGTCCACGTAATAGTGTCCCCAGGGATTGCAGGGCCGTCGTTCGAAATGTTACCGAAGACTGGCACGTGATTGATGACGAACGGCGAAGCCGTATTGCCACCCCCTGTCGTAAACGTAGCATTGCAGCGCGCGAGCGTCGGATTTTCGTCACAAATCCACGCATACCAATCATTGAGTTCGTTCTCAAAGGGAAAGGTATCAATGGTGGTGGTTGATGCTGTCGCGACAGCGCCCGACGTTGTGGTGGCCGAGATAGCCCATTGATTCCCAGAGCCACCGTTGCAGATTGGGCGCGCATTATTTACGGCCGTTGGAGCGCCGTTTGTCTTACAGATGAGGAGGAAGTAGTCGTCACCACTTGAGTCAATTGCCGTTGCGGTAAATGACAGGACGGCACCGGAATTTGTCGGTGTAGTCGAAGAGGATTCGGTCGCTTCTTGAGCGTTCACGGTCCAGCTTGGTGGTGTATTTAACACAGTGACCGAAGTTGTGACGTCATCCGCCGCAACCCGCGGGACGGCAACGTCGTACGTCGCGACAAACACGAGCATGGCTAGAAAGGCACCAGAGAGCGCTGTGACGAGCGTTACTTTACCGGGACTGGTTTCTTGTCCGAAAATTGCCATGATTACGCGCTACGTGAGACGTAGTACATGCAACAAATCGTACCATCATTACCCCGAGAAGCGTTTAAAAAGTGTGGATAACTAGCCAAAATTTCCGCATTACTTGTAGCGGATAGCGTCGAGCGGGTTAATTTTTGCTGCGCGGCGCGCCGGGAACAATCCCGTCAGAAACCCGACAATCGCAGAGAACGACATAATGAAGATGAGAAACCACATCGGATACCGGAAAAGGGCCACCGCTTCCCCACCAAAGCGACTTGCGGCGACAGAGAGTGTCCCATTCAAAAACCACCCTAAGCCGACCCCAATCAGAATCCCTACTACCCCTCCCAAGAACCCGACGATGACGGCCTCGGCAATAAAGAGAATGACGATGTCCTGAGCAGACGCCCCAATGGTACGCATGATGCCGATTTCAGCAGTGCGCTCGAGGAGCGTAACTGTCATCGTGTTGAACATGCCGATTGCGGAGACTGTGAGCGCGATACCGCCGAAGACGGCGAGAACGGCCTGGATTCCTTGGAAGATTTTGTTCGCCTGCTCGACGGTCTTTGAGAGCGCGCTCACGGTAAATCCTTTGGCGATGATGTCATCCTGCATCGGGGTCAAGGCCTCGCTTTCTATCACGCGGATCTGTAGACGTTCATAGTACGGAATCTGAAACAGCGACGAAAACTCCTCTAGCGTCATCATGGCGGTCAGTGACCCCTCGTCCTCGGTCACGCCCTTTATCTTGTATTGCTTTTCGAGCGTAATTTCGGTCGTATTTGCCGTGCCTTCGATCGGTACGAAGACGCGGAACCCGATGTATTTCCCGACAACTTGCTTTGGGTCATCGATACCGAACAGCTTGAGCATGGCCGCTGAAACTATGACCGCATTTCTATCTTCTGCAGCTGTCTCCTCGGTAAACAACTCGCCCTCTTGCGTTTTTCCGCCGGTATAGAGGAAGTATGACGGCTTTAATCCCTGAAGAAACGCGTTCCCTGTAAGCCCTTCGAAGGTGACCAAGGTCGGGAAACTAACCATAGGAGAAACATCTTTCACGTACTCGCTCGCCGCAAAGGCATCTATGGTCGGTTGGTCCAAGACGACGACGCGTGACGGCGGATTGGCAACATTCAATGACAGGAGTGTTTCGCCGAAGACGATGCGCTCAAGAATGATGCCCTGGAGGCCGAACCCGAGTCCGACGAGGGCAACGACGGCACCTGTTCCGACACCCATGCCGAGAATGGTGAGCCACGTACGCGACGGGTTCGTCTTAAACATACGCGTGCTGAGCATGGCGACGTCTTGCGCTCTCATACGAAATTCATATTAGTCTCCGCGTTGCTCTTTCGCGCCGTGCCTTTTGCCGTGTGCCTTTTGACTTTCATATTACGTGTGTGCCCCGAGAAGCTCGTTCGGAAGGATGATATAGCCTCCTTGTGCAATCATTTTCTCAAGATTGCGCGAAATGGCATTGGAAATATCTCGATCAAAGGCAATGCCCCCCATGCTCGGCGGCAACATCATGGTCTGCAGAAACTCATCGCCATTTTTCATGCCCCCAACGCGTTCAGCCACCGCTTCCTTAAGGGCTTTTTTCTGGTCTGCGTTCGCCTGCACACCGAGCTCTTTCTCCATGTACTCCAGTAGGCGGTCAATGAACTTTGACTGGTTTATGAACGCACTGTCCTGTCCGCGTATTTCACGGAACCGTTGCACATCGTGCGAATACCGCATGAGGATGAACACGCGGCGCGTAATGTCTTTCGCTTCTGTTTCGTTAACGCCGATGCCACCTTTATCAAACGGGCGCACGAGCTGGTCGTAAAAGAGCGCATCGTCTACGAAGCCCTTCAAAACATCAAGAATCAGTTTCTCGAGACGTCCCAGTTGTGAGAATCCAAGTGTTTGCGTCACGTAGTTCACCACACTCTTAACTTTGAGTTCAATTGGTTCAGCATACGGATAGAGACGGGCAAGCTGTTCTATCTCCGTCACAATTGTTTCCCCCGGCTTCGTGCGCTTTATCTGCTTCTTTTCAGGGTTAACCACGACACGTCTCAAGAGTCCGTCACGCATATAGAAGACTCGGTGCGCGTAGGGCAGATACTTGGCGTCGTGCGTCACGAGAATCACGGTTTTACGGTCTTTTTCATTTATTTCCTGAAAGGAGTCCATAACGTGCTCCGCAGAAATAGAGTCGAGGTTACCGACCGGCTCGTCGGCAAGGAGAATCTCGGGGTCGTTCACCAGTGCGCGAGCAACGGCGACGCGTTGCTGTTGACCACCAGAGAGCCACGTCGGCAACTTTTTTGCTATCTGGTCGTTGATACCGAAGCGCTGCAAAAGCCCGAGGGCGCGCTCGGCGCGCTCCGAGGGCGGCGTCCCCATGAAGATGCGCGGCAACGCCACATTGTCCATAACCGAGATGGACGAGATGAGATTGAACTGCTGGTAGACGATGCCGATTGTAGAGCGTTGATAGCGGTTCATTTCCGCGGGAGTGTACGCATAGATGTCTTCGCCGCGCACAATAAGGTGCCCGTCTGATGGTACGAGGCCGCCAAGAATACTGTAGAGCAGCGTGGATTTTCCACATCCAGACGGCCCAAAGAGAATGATGTACTCGCGCGGGTAAATCTCGACATTTATTTTCTTCAGTGCCTGAAACTCATTAGACTTCCCCTTGTTATAGGTGATGACCATGTTGTCTGCGAGTACCGCTGGTTTTGCCATAGTGAATGTGAGCTAGCCGATGTTCTTGAGCCACCCGAAGGTGCCTTCGAAGTTTTCCAGAATGATGTCGATGATGTTTTTCTCCTTGACCGGCGTGATGAGGACAAAGTCTTCCGAACGACTCTCGTTTCCTGCCTCATCAGCACAGAACATCCAGAATTTGTAGACGGTCGCAGGCGCAAACCCAACGACCACTTGTGTGTGTGCGGTCGTCGGATTCGGCTCCTTTTGCAGCGCGTCACCAGTCTCGCCGTCCGGAAGGACGAGACCTTGGATATAGAATACCTGACAGATGGACGGCTCGTCCGTCTCCCAAGAAAGAATCGTCTGAATCTTTGTATCCTCGCCGGGAAACAGCGTGGACTCGTTGTTCACTTTCGATATCGCTGGGGCCAAGACGTCGCGAACGGTAACGAACGAAAACGGCGTGCTCTCTGAATTCTCACCGTCTTCATTGGTTGCCGTAATCATCGCCGTGTAGCGTGTACCGTACTCGAGACCCGTCAGCTGCAGGCTCTGATTGGTCGCAAAAACCGGAATACCAGCCGATTTTACCTGGTTCGTACGCATATTACGGAACTCAACAACGCCCTTCGCGGGAACGGGCGTCGTCCAATTCACGACCGCAGAGGTTTCCTGCACGCGGGTAACAGAAATGTTGCCGACTGAGGGGAGTTGCGAGCGTGTCCTAAACGTATCGTCCAATGTTTCTGACGCGAGCCCAAGCTCGTCTTCAGAGACCGCCTTGAAGTGATACGTTGTTGATGGCTCAAGACCAATCACCGTAATGACGTGGCGCGTAACAAAGTCATTGGGATCACCCTGCGCTATGGTGTACGGATCAGCAGCATTTTCGTCATATTCTCCCTCAGGCACGAGGTAAATCATCGAGTTCGAGGCGCGGTCAGTCGTCCAAGTGAACTCCGCCGTATCTTCGTACGCAATGACGCGAGTCGCCCCGAGAATAGTTGGTGGTTTTAGAATATCTCCCGCCACTTCTTTCACCGCCTCTGCAATGGTCGTAATCGCCTGCGGAGAGGTAATTTTTTCGAGGTCTTCCAGGATGCGCTCGGTGATAGCTCGTTCCGTTTGGTCGCGTATTTGCGCCGTTTCTGGGGTTGTGTTGCTTGAAACCGTCGTGAACACGTACCCAGCGGTTGTAGCTCGGTTGCCCTCCGCGTCAGATGAGGTGACACGGAAATAGTATGTCGTTGCCGGCTCCAAATCGTCGATAGTCAGACTGTGCGTGCTCTTATCAAAGAGTGGGTACCGAGCGAGACCGACATCCGGCGTCAGCCCATAGTTCACGGTCGCGTCCGCTTTAATATCCGTTTTCCACGTAATGGTTGTCGATGTAGCGGTGGTGTCTGATACAGCGACATCTGAAATGGTCGTCGCATGCGCCACCGACGCTATGGAGATGAGCGCGAGGAACAGAGCGTATGTAGTCGGAATACGCATGCAATGCACGTGCAGTTAAGTGTAGCATCCGCGGCGAGCCTCAACGTCGTGACTCCCTGTTTCTCAACACCCAGACAAGCACAAAAAAGATACCGAGCACGATAAGCGTTACATCGAGCCAGTCGTAGTAGTAGAACGTAGACGGCCGCGTACAGGAGAGGTAATCCGCAGTGTTGCCATCGCAGTACTTATCGCTCTCGAATCCAAATGTCCCAATAGCTAAGAGCGCGGCGCCGAGGAAGAGTTCGGTTTCCAGCAGAATGTAACGTACATACGCGACAACGCGTCGGCGCAACGAGCGCAGAAAGAGACCGAACAGTGAGCCCCCTGAATCTTCGTCTCTATCCATGAGAGGATTCTAACGCGTTCATGGTCATCTGAAAATGCCGAGGAAGCGCGAGTGTGCAGAAGATTGCTCGAGGCTCGTATAGAGCGCATCGATTTCTTTGTCTAAATCTTCCAGTTCCGTATAGAGGTTGCTCCTTCGGTCAAACTGCTTCTCCACCTCGGGCACCTCTTCGTTGAGATCAAGAACGTGCTCCGCGGTGAGCGAACCACTATCTGCAACAATGCGCTCAAAGATGCGCTCTGTATGATAATTTGCGCGATACGATAGGCCTCGGATGTCGTCCACAATAACGTACAGGCGATCCATGATGTCTCCAATGTCCCCGCGCTCCCCTTCGAGCGCCTCTGGGACGAAGACGAGGTCATTCTCTAATCCTGAGAGCGTTGTTTGCAACGTGTCCTTGGTGGCACCAATGGCATCTATCTGCAACTCAAGTTCAGAGAGGAGAAAGAGGCCGCGTTCGGCGCGCTCGAGGCGGTCAGCGTCACCCATCTCGACAGAGAGCACTTCCCCGAGCATGCGATTAAGCTCACCGCGCACGGGATTGTTTGCCGCCCCAGGCACGTACGCTGCCTCGATGTACGTATCAGTTTCGTCTTTCAGCTGTGCGTAAAAACGCCCATCCTGCTCTGTCTTCGTGACGAACCAGTATCCTGCCCCAGAAAGCAGCAGGAGGACGAGACCGATGGCGAGAAAGATACGCATACTATTCTTCTGAAGTAGCTATGAACGTGTTAACGCCTTCGTGCAAGACCGCGCGCGTGCCGTCTGGAACAGCGAGACCCCAATAAATAGTGTCGGAAACCGGGCTCGACGACGCGGTAACCTTTGGTAGCTCAACATCGAACGTTGTGGCGCTCCCTGTGAGGGCCTGACATATAGCGCACGCACCGTACGTGAACGTAGACGTTGCATAGAGCTGCTCATCCACATCGATGCTACTGGAATCACCAATCAAATCCGAGCCGGAGAGGTCGATATCTATAGACGAGTTGCCGGTATTAAGTACGCCGGTCTGCTGGTTGGTGGCGCCGGTCGTCGAGCCTACCTCGATTGCACCGAAATCAATTGCACCGGTGTCTATGCCCAGCGCGTACAGTGTTAACAACTCAACCCCCGCTGCGGTATCTATGTCAGAGAGACCGCTTGAGTCCTCAACGTAAATGCGCGAGAGCCAATTTTCTGATGGGAAGGAACTGACGACGTCTGTTGGGTCCGCGAAGTAGTAGATGTCCGCAGAACAGGAGACGACGCACGTATCTCCCGAGCAATCCTCGAATGTGCACGATGGCGAGCTGACCTGGTAGCAACTGTTGTCGTCAGGCGTACACATCGGACCGTTGGCGATGCCGGAGCGGTAGATAGATGAGGTCGCGAACGAGATATCCTCCCACCCGTTATTGTCGGTCACGGTCGAGGTTGCATAAATGGTGGTTGTTGCACCTTCAACAAGCGAAATTGGCAGGTCGCTGTTTAACGAGAAGTCAGGGTCGATGACCGGCGGGAACACAAGCTGTGCCTCCGCGATGATGCCGTAGTTATCAAGATCGAGTCCACCGTCCGTCACACGGAAGCAGTACGCGGGGTCTGTAGCATTCACGGTCAGCTGGAAGTTGTATTCGAATTCACTGGCACCGTTATTCGGTATGGTCGAACTGGCCGATTCATTCGACGGATCTTCAATAGCCGTACCCGCCGCATAGGTAAACGATGATGGGTACGAGAGCAGGTCTCCCATAGTCGACTGATCAGTATAGTTTGCCGTAGTTGTCATACAGGCAGGTGAAGCGCCACAACTGCCGGACGTTGTCGGGACATCGTTGTAATTGACGTATGGTACTGATGCACAGTTAAGCGCACCTCCCTTCGCGGCATACTGGAGGCGGAATTGCTGGTCCCAGATTGCGGCACCAGTATTGTGAATGGAGAAGCGTAGGCGCATATTCTCCCCCAGTGAGACGCCGCTAATCGCATCGTCTTCGGCCTCCATCCACGTAGCACCGCCGTCTACCTGCTCGCCGCCGAAGACGTACGTCGGTGGCGTTGCGATGTATGTTCGCGACGTGTAGTAGTCCCATCCGCCATTCTGACCCCAGAATGAGAAGCCCATGCCACCGTCTGTCCACGTACTGTCGGTCGCGGAGGCTGTCGCAAAGAGCGTACCGTTTTCCCTGTACACGTACGTGTGTATCGTGTTATTCGTGAGCCAGTGCGTCACCACTTCGTACCACCCGCTGGTCCAGGTGACCGTTGTGGAAGCGAGCTCGGTGCCCGATCCATCATTAGATGTTACGTTCTCGGCGATGGTGAGCTGGTCCGCCGGATACTGATCCAGACAAATGGCGTAGTTCTGGCCAGAGCCCTGGACGCCGAAGAGTGTGCACGGCTCATCGTCTTGGGTGGAATCGACGTACTGGAAGAAGCGGACCGTCTGACCCTGCTCAGTCAGGGTACCGGTGCGCCTAATACCGCCGGTCGTAATCTGTGCAAAGTTTGCGCCTGCGTCGAGTCCATACGTGCCTTCATAGTTGAATTGCGTATCAACATCGAAGAGAGACGTATTGCCCGTGTACTCGGCGATGTCATCGTCTTCAAAGTTATCGAAGAAGGCGAACGTTGCATCGCCGTCCGAGCCGCTCGAAGCGCTGCCGTTGCCATAGTACACAAAGATAGTCGCTGAACCCGAAGCAGGCAGAGATGGAATCTCGACCCAGACCGTTGAAGATGCGGATGCCGCGACGCTTTCCGTGTAGTGGTCAATGGATGTCGTTCCCGTTTCGTCCGTGAACCTCAAGTCATCGAAGTCGGACTGCATATCGGCGTCATAGATAACGTCCATCTTGACGGCGATATTGGTGTATGCAGACGCGGTCGGATTCGTGACCTGAATGGACTTCCTCCGTGTCCACGATGCGCTGAACCAGTCGTCATCCGGTGCACCCACTCCACCGTCATCATTGCGCCAGCGGTAATGCTCTTGGGAAACGAAGAGACAGGTCGAATCATCCCAACGAATTGCGCCACAGGCATCCCCGCCATCATCGTCGAATGCTTCCCCATCAAGGTCACCCAAATGATCGTTGAAATTCCACGCATTCACGGTTGAGCCAGTTGCCGTTACGTTGTTACCAGACGACGCACCAGCAAGAGCAAATCGTACGTTATTGATGTTCTTACTAGCGTTTGCGTCGATGACGGACCCGTCCACCGTCATCAACGTACCGCCTTCTGCTGCGAGTCCGAAATCGCCATTCGAAAGCGAGGTAATTGTAGGTGAGCCAGTGATGGTAAGCCCATCAGCGTCCAGAGAGCGGAACTGGTAGTAGCTCGCGTTTAATGTACCTCCGGTGATGTCCATCGAATATGACGCGGTAGATCCGTACAGCCCAACCGTTGTTGACGCGGACGCGGTACCTATCATCGCAAGTGTACCGCCCGCGATAGTCACCGAGGAACTCGTGGCGACGCGAACAGTGGCCACACGTGACCCACCACCAAGCGCCGTGCCGTCGAAATCATTTGCGTAACTCCAGTAGTCGTTTCCCGATGAACGCACATACTCGCCCCAGATAACGAGATACCCATCACTACCTCCATGATCCTGCGAATACAGAGAGCCATTCGAGGCAACGGTCGTCGTTGTTGCTGACGAGTTCCACATGCGCACGTCTGTCGAGGAACCCACGGTGAGCGTTTGATACGAATCCGATACGGTTTTTGCATTCGCACTGTAACTCGTAGCGGAATTGAGATACAACACCGAGTCAGTCCATGTCGTCGCGGAACCGCCCACCGCGTTGGTGAACGTGCCACCAACTTCCAAGGTAGCGCCGCTGGCGAGCGTAAATCCGGTCGCACTCGTGAGCGTAAAGTTACCGCTTGTCGTCGCACTTCCGGTCATCGTGAAGCTCCCAGCTGCGTTTGCAATCGTAAGGTGATGGAACGGTGACGTTGATGCGGTAATGAGATTCCCCGCATCGCCCGCGTTCATGAGCACCGTGCCGCTCGCGTGGACGAAGTAGCCGTCGTTCACGAACGAGCCGCCCAACGTCAGTGTGCCGGTTGGGAGTGTTGTCGAGCCTGAGACAATTGATAGATCACCACGTGCCGTCACGTTTGTATCCGTTATCATCCATCCGCCGCCTGCCCCTTTGAAGACGAGTGATGCGAAGGCGGAGCCGCCTGCCGTCACCGTCTCCGACGCGCTAGAGGTAAAGCGCACGGCCCCGTGTGTATTAAAGGTGCCACTATTGCCGAACGAACCGCCGACCGAGAACGCTGTTGCCGGGAGTGTTGTCGAGCCCGCGACAATCGTGAAGTCGTTTGAACTGGTCGCGTACCCACCGAGGAAGGACCAGCCGCCGCCCGAGCCGTTGAGAGTGAGGTTGTAGAACGGCGAGGATGACGCGGTGACGGTTTCTCCTGCTGCGGTGGAGAAGAGACGCAATGCACCGTTATTGTGCATAAAGGTGTCGTTGTTGGTGAACGAACCTCCAACCGCAAACACGCTGGTCGGCAACGTTACCGTCCCCGCCGTGATGACAACATCATCCGTTGCGGTTGCCGCTCCGGTGAACGCCCAGTTGCCTCCGGTGCCGTTGAACACCATATCGTAAAAGGCCGATGACTGCGGCGTGATGGTCTTTCCTGTTGTCGTAGCGGTGAACGTAACCGTAGAGCTGGCAGCGGTAAATGTCGAACCCGTACCCACTATGAAGCTGCCGCCGAGCGCATGAGACTCGGTGAGAGTCGCGACAAACGAGCCACCGTCACGGACTTCGAGTGTTCCATCCCAGGCGTTTCCGGAGCCCCCCGAGAGTAGTGTCACATTTCCGACCGGAACGAATGATTTAGCATCCCACACAATGAGCTTCGTTTCGGCGGCCGTCATCAGCGTGTCGGTACCCGCATTCACGGCAGTGAATGGAATGTCGGTATCTTCTGACGAATCGTACAGTGCAATTTGCTCTATCGAAATTGGGTCGGCGTCTTCGTGACGAACAATCGTTCTGTTTTCATACAAATGCATGTCGGTAATAGTGGTGAGTGGGTCCACCGTGACGTTCGCCGCACGTCTGCCTCCAGCGTCGTCCAAGAACACCGTGAGTGTGTCGCCCGGATTAAAGTTCACCCCCGGGAACGAATACTCACCATCGCCTGAATCGCACGATACGGTGTCATAGACAGCACCATGAATGGCGAGTGTGACGACCGGAGTCGAGCCATCACACGCTCCAGAGACCGTAACTCCTTCGTCCGAATAGACGTTGCCTGAAAGCGTAATTGCGGTCGCCGAGTCATCCCAACGAATATAGCCTGGGTCCCCCGCAGGGTCATCATCAAAGTTTTCACCATCATGCTCACCGTAGTGCAGGTTAAACTTCCACGAACTTGCTGTAGAGCCGGTGGCACGGACGTTAAAGCCCGTGATACCAGTCGACGTAGCAAACGTGTTCTGAACAAATATCTTCAAGGGGTTTGCGGTTATCACTGACCCGTCCACGGTCATGGACGTGCCTCCTGCGATATCCAATTCGAAGTCACCACGCGAGAGCGTCGTAATTGTTGGTGTGCCCGAAAGCGACAGACCGTTCGCATCGGTGTTACGCACCGAATAGTAACTTGCGTTCAGCGTTCCTCCGGAAATCGCAAACGCATAGCGTCCGGTTCCCTGTACGGCGATAGTGGTCGTCGCCGACGCATCGCCGATGATATCGAGAAGGCCGCCAGAATACGTAACCGCACTTGAGCTCGCGATGCGCACATCCACCTGTCGCGAACTGCCTCCGAGAGCGGTGCCATCGAAATCCGTCGCGTAGCTCCAGTAGTCGGACCCAGTTGAGCGAACGTAGTCTCCCCAGATATACAAGTCGCCTGCGAAGTTCCCGTGATCCTGCGAATACAGCGAGCCACTTCCTGCAACCGTTGTTGAAACGGCGGCTGAATTCCACATGCGAACGTCAGTATTTGCGCCGACGATGAGTGCTTCATAACTCTCGTCGACCGTTTTTGCGTTCGCTTCGTATGCGGTCGCGGAATTGAGATACAAGGTCGAGCCTGTCCACGTAGTTGCTGAGCCGCCCACTGCATTCGTGAACGTGCCACGAACTTCAAGCGTTGCTCCACTTGCGAGCGTAAAGCTGGTGGCATCCGAGAGCGAGAAGGCATTCGACGACGTTGCATTCCCCGTTATCGTCCAGCCTCCAGAAGCATTATCGATATCGACGGCATAAAAGAGCGACGAACCGACAGTGATAAGTTCACCCGTATCGTCCGAGTCAAATGTGATGGAGCCGCTCGAGTGCGTAAATGTACCGCTATTGAGCCAGCTGCCGCCGACATCAAATGCGCCAACATTCGAAGCGACGAGTGTTGAACCTGTCGTAATCACGACGTCACCCCCGATATCAATCGACGGATCATTCGTATTCGCAGTCACTGAAACCGGATTCGTGCCGTCACCCAAGCGCACGTTATCCGCAGCAAGCACCCCGCCCATCAGGGTGAACGTCGGCGAGCCGGCAGCGGATGGGACGAGGTACAAATCGGCATACGTCTCATCTGCGACGGTTGTTGACGTCGTTGCGGTGTACCAGAATGCGGCAGTCTCCGCGTCAAAGATGCCGGTAACGGCAAGAGGTGTGCCGTTGCCCGTTAAGATCCATGGCGCCGAACCGGCTTCGAAGAGTTGATTTGCGGCAACACTCAGAACACTTCGCACGGTTGTCGTAGCGGATGCAACGGACGTTGTGGTTGCCGCGCTTCCCGCGCCCAAGGTCAAGTTATGGAACTGCCAACCTGACGTGCCACCGAGCGACCCTTCGCCGGTGAGCGTAACAGTGCCCCCAGTCATCGCAATAACGCCGTTGCCGGTAAGCGAGCCGCCTGCAATGGTTATCGAACTCGTGCCGGTGAGGGTTCCAGCGCTCATGAGGAAGTCGTTCTGCACCGTCGTGAGGGCAGGCGAAACCCAGCTCCACGATCCGCCCGCGCCGTTCATCGTAACGTCATAGAGTGTCTGCGCACTGATTGAACGAATGGTTTTTCCTGTTGTGGAAGCGGTGAATGTAAAGCTGGAGTTAGCTGCGGTCACGGAAGCACCATTCTCGGCAATGAAGCTGCCGCCGATTGTGTGCGACTCGGTGCCTTGTGCGACGAACACACTGGAGGTGCCCATCGTAAATCGACCGTCATAATCGTTTACCGATGCATTCGCATGCACGGTGACATTGCCATCTGGTTCGAACGTTTTTTGCGTGTACACAAGCAATTCCGTTCCCGCGCGGACGGCAAGCGTGTTTGGAGAACCGATGGTCGCCGTAAATGGAATGTCGGCATCGTATGCGGCATCGGCGGCTGCAATGTTTGCTATTGAGAGCGGATCAACTCCTTCATGGCGTACCGTGACTGCATTTTCATAGAGATGCATATCCCCAATATCCGCTGTTGGCGTGCGCGAGACGGTTACTGCACGCGCCCCGCCGTTCGTATCGAGATAGGTCGTCAAAACGGCATCACCCGAGAAGCTGACGCCCGGAATCGAATACGCTCCAGTCGTCGCATTACATGAGCCGGAGAAACTCGACCCGCCGTTCACCACAACAACGACACGCGGCGTTGAACCGTCACATGGTGGATTCCCAATTGCGGTCGTGCGGTCGTTCTGGAAGACGCGCCCTGCGACGGTGATTGTGTACCCGGAGTCATCCCAACGCACATTTCCTGGGTCACCAGTGGGGTCGCTATCAAAGTTCTCGCCGTCGAGATTTCCATAGTGATTCCTAAACCACCAGTACGAACTCGGTGTGCCCGTGGCCGTTACGTTAGTGCCGGTAATTGCCGTTGTCGTGGAGAATTCCACTTGTTGAATTTCGAAAGCAGGGTTTGCATCTATGACGGTCGGACCTATCGTGAGTGCGGACCCGCCATTCTGGGTGAGTTCGAAGTATCCGCGCGCAAGCGACGTTACCGATGGGGCAGCAGTGAGGACAAGGCCCGTGGCGTTCATGTCGGCAAACGCGT
>JAKFXQ010000035.1 GCA_021731295.1 Patescibacteria group bacterium | reverse complement strand
CCATCGCGCGAAAGCCTCTCTTCATCACAGACGGTGCCGGAGCAGTAGAGTGCTGTAATGACGTCGCTCTCGTGTTTGGCGCGATACGCTGCCTCTGGGTCGAGCCCCGTCTGGCTCATGAGCGCTCCCTTACTGTCGGAGAGTCCGACAATCGTGTAGCCGAGCCCATGGAGGATGCGGGCGATGTGGAATCCGGCGTTGCCAAAACCTTGCACCGCGACGCGCAGTTTCGTCGGATCCAAATCAAGTGCGCGCACGATCTCATCAAGCACATAGGCACCGCCTTGCGCGGTTGCCGTGTCGCGCCCAACGATGCCGCCGAGCGCGAGGGGTTTGCCGGTAATCATGCCAGCCTCACTTTTGCCCACCGTTTTCTCGTACTCATCGAGCATGTAGCCCATGATTTCCGCGTTCGTGTACACATCCGGTGCAGGTATATCTTTGTCTATGCCAATGACGGGGGCGAACGCGCGTGCCCAGGCGCGAGCTACGCGCTCTATCTCAGCGCGAGAATACTCTTTTGGATTGAACTGCACACCGCCCTTGCCGCCACCCAAGGGTATGTCGACGACTGCACATTTAATGGCCATGGCCGCCGCAAGAGATTTTACTTCGTCGAGGTTTGCCGCTGGGTGGAAACGAATGCCGCCCTTGTACGGTCCGCGCGCATTGTTGAACTGCACGCGATATGCAGGCAACGTCTCTTTTGTGCCATCATCACGCATCACTTCAAGAGACTCTTGTGCGATGTGTACCGGTTCACGCAGCGCGGCGACTTGTGACTCTGTAAGTTCGAGGAGCTCGGATGCGTGTTCGAGCCTCTCCATATACGAGGCGAAAGGGTTTTGAGACATGGCGCGATTATACTTTATAAACGTGTCCCCACGTGCTATTCTCCGGCACATTGCCGACGTAGCTCAGTTGGTAGAGCACGTCCTTGGTAAGGACGAGGTCACCGGTTCAATCCCGGTCGTCGGCTCAGCGCAATAGACCTCTCGCTCAGTAACAGAGCGCGTCTTAGGTAGGAAGAGGTCATGGGTTCAATCTCGGTCGTTGGCTCGAAAGTCCGCCCCATGAACAGGCACGGTGTCGCCTTTTCACCGAGAATGCGGTCTAATGGAGCGCATGGCTTTTAGGCGCGTTCGCGCAATGATTTATAACGTGGGACATCTCACGGGTATTCGCGGTGAAATGAGCGAGTATTTTTTTCATGCGGGGCGTTACTTCACGCCGCACGGCACCGCGACCCGCAAGCGAAAACAGGAGCTCGCAGACCACCTCGTTCAGCTTATCGACGAGGTCAGACCCGACGTCCTCTTTCTCGCAGAAATTCGCGATGAAGCCTATTTGGACCTCATTAAGTCGCTCTTCAGTTCCTACGCCGTGGATCCAAAGTACGGGACGACATTTATCGGCGCCCTGCCGTTTATGAAAGGGAACAGCAGTGGCGTGTTTATGCAATCCGAGTTCCAGCTTCGTCGGCACTACATGAGTCGTGGGGTGAAGCGCCTCATTCAAGAAGTTGAGCTCGGCAATGGCGCATCATTATTCTTCGGCCACTTTTCGCTTGGCAAAGCGGCGCGTACGAAACAGTTTCAAGATGTCGCGGATCTCGTGAAGCGCGTTCCCCATCCGATTATCGCAGGGGATTTCAACATCCTTCACGGCGCGCCCGAACTCCAAGAGCTCCTCGTGCACACAGGACTTTCAATCGTGAATCATCCGGATGACATGACGTACCCAACGGCGAGTCCACGCATGGCACTCGATTTGTTCCTTGCGCCCCCTACAATCGAGGCGGCAGAAGTTGCGGTGCTGCATTCGGCACAAATGTCTGATCACCTACCTGTCGTTGCCGACATAACCATACAGGGATGAACATATATTCAGCAGTCGAGCAGAACGCGATGCGCTGGTTCCAGTGCAAAAAAGACGCGCTGCTCTCGCCTGTGGTGCAGGGACTGTTGTCGCTCGGGGTAACCGCCAATATGGTGAGCGCGCTCTCTGCGATGGCCGCTGTCGGCGGGCTCTTCGCAACGCTTGCTACGGCACAGCCATGGTTCATCATCGTTGGTTTATGGGCACACATTCTGCTTGATGGATTGGATGGTTCTCTTGCGCGAGCGGGTACGCCATCGGGGGATGCTGGGGTCGCAGCCGATTTGTGGGCCGATTCTATCGGTGTGTTGTGCCTTGGTCTCTATCTCACCATCTCTGATTTGGCAACGACGGCGATGGGTGCGTTGTTTACCGTTGCGTATTTAGGATTGAACGCCATTTCGTTTGCGCTCGCGCGGCGTGGCGCGCAGTTTAGGTTCGTTTTGCGTCCCCGCATCCTCATCCTCGGGGGCATCACTGTGGATATGACATTCTCCAGCGCAGTTACTCCACTCATCGTTCCGTTCGCGAACGCCGCACTCGGTGCGTTCGTGGGCCTGGGGTTGTACACACTTACGCGGCGGCAGTAAGTAGTCGGAGGTATTCCTGCAGAAGGGTGATGACTTGCAGCATGAGTGCGATTATCGCGCCGTCGGTAGCAGGGGCACCGAGAGGTCCGGTCGTAGCGCCAGCGAACAGTTCAGCGAGCGAGAGTGTTGGTGCGCCCGAGGCGCTTTGTGGCAACAGTATGCCGGAGAGCACCGCCGCGAGTGCATCGGCAGACGACATACCTGGAGTAGAGAATTCTCCGAGCGGTGGCAGAGGAACAATGCCGGATTCTGCGGTGATGCCAATTGCGGAGACATGCCACGGCTCGTAGTCGAGCCGCAGGTACAGACCGAATTGACCAAGCGCCGCTTGGGACGCCTCTGAAAGGCCGCAGAGTTCCACGATGTGGCTTTCTATGATGGGCTCGGTGCTCGTGCCGGTGGGCTCGGTCTCGGGCGGTCCACTGCGAACAATGCATCCCGGGAACGCCGTCAGATACTGGGAGAGTCGGCACGCAAAGACCGGATGCAACTCGGTAATTTCGCGCATACTCTCGCTTGAGGTAGCCGCAGGCGGGTACTGTGTCAAAAGTATAGGCAAAGGATCGCTCTCGCAGCCACCAAAAAGCGCCTGTCGGTCCTGGTCGCAGAACTGGCCGTCGAAGGGAATGGTGATGCCACGCAAGATGAGCGCGCTACGCTCCTCTGCCGTGATGGGATGGCACGAATTTGCTTGCGCCGCGGTCACACCTGGTACGGAAAGTGCAACGAGAAGTGCGACGACTATTGTCCGCATGGAGAGCATTATAGCGCTGTTCTAGGCGCCTGTTTGTGCTATAGTGCGCCGCGTCAGGCCGCCTTAGCTCAGCTGGTAGAGCACGTCTTTCGTAAAGACGGGGTCCCCGGTTCAAATCCGGGAGGCGGCTCCGAAAGAGTGCTACACTACGCGCCATGTTGATTCTTTGGGGAGCCGTTTTCGTCGTCTCCCTCGCAGTCCTCATCAAAGGTTCGGACTATGTCTTAGGCGCAGCGGAGCGCATTGGCGCTTATTTCGGCATGACGCCGTTCATTATTGGCGTTGTGGTCGTCGGTTTTGGCACATCGCTCCCCGAATTGGCATCATCTATCGCCGGCGTCATCGCGGGCGCGAATGAACTGGTTGCCGCCAATGTCGTTGGTTCGAACATCGCAAACATTCTCCTCATTGCAGGAATCGCTGCTGTAGCGGGGCGCCGGCTCACCGTTGGCAAGGACCTCGTTGATTTGGATATCCCCATGCTCGCCATCGCGACGGTCTTTTTCCTTTCGGTCGCCTACGATGGTGCCATCACACGACCGGAAGCTGCGATTCTCGTCGTCGCGTTTCTTATCTATCTAACGTACGCGGTATTCCACGTCGACGATTCACGTGGTGCCAAGGCGGCGGAAGAATTTTTGGAAAGCAAGGCGAAGCAGACCATCCCTGGCAAGGAAGTAATTTTTCTCTTCGTTGGTCTCGGAATGCTTCTCTTGGGTGCACGGTATCTCGTCGAAGCAGTCCTGGCGATATCTGACATCATCGGCATCGGTGTCGGAGTCATTTCACTCGTTGCCGTGGCCGTCGGAACGTCAATGCCTGAATTAGTGGTCTCGATAAAGGCGGGACTCGCCGGGAAGTCCGACGTGTCGTTGGGCAACATTTTTGGCTCGAACGTATTCAATATATTGTTCGTGGTAGGCATCCCCGGTCTTATCGCGCCGCTGGTTATCGACGCACAGACATTCGCTATCGGTATACCCGTTATGATTGGCGCAACATTCCTTTTCATCATCTCCACACTGTCGAACCGGTTCCATAATTACGAAGGCGCACTCTACATACTCCTCTATGTGCTCTTCTTGGGTAAGCTCTCGGGCCTCCTCTGATTCGTTCATTTCGGCTATACTCCTTTCGTGAATAAGCCCGACATTGAAGCGCGGTTGCTAGAGATTGAAGCGGCCATGGGCGGCGCCGATTTTTGGTCTGACAAAACTAAGGCGCAGGCGATTCTAAAAGAGTACCAGGATCTCAAACAGGCGCTCTCCGGTGCAGAAGGCTATGAGAAAGGTGACGCGCTCGTCTCTATCGTCTCCGGCGCCGGCGGCGACGATGCAGAAGATTTTTCACGCATGCTCTTCGAGATGTACCAGAAGTACTGTGCGATGAAAGGCTGGAAAGTCGGCCTCATCGACACTAACCGGAATTCCATGGGAGGGTATCGGTCGCTGTCGTTTGATGTTGGCGGCGACGGTGCCTACGGCGCATTGAAGAGAGAGGCGGGCGTGCATCGTCTCGTTCGTATGTCTCCGTTCAACTCACAAGGGAAACGCCAGACCAGCTTTTCGCTCGTGGAAGTTTTACCGAAAGTCGCCGAAAGTGCATTCTCGGTCCCTGAGACAGAACTCGAGATACTCTTCCAGAATGCGGGCGGCCCGGGCGGGCAGAATGTGAATAAGCGTGAGACTGCCGTCCGTATATTGCACAAACCTACCGGTGTTTCTGTCCATGTCACCAGTGAACGTGCCCAGGCGCAGAACAAAGCGAAAGGATTGGAACTTATTCGTGGAAAACTCTTCGCGCTGAAGCAGGCGGAAGACGAACGTGCGGCGCGCGGTTTCTCAACAGGCGCGACGACGAAAATCGAATGGGGCAGTCAGATTCGCTCGTACGTGTTGCATCCGTACCAACTCGTCAAAGACCACAGGACGGAACACGAACGCCGAGATATAGAGAACGTCCTCGAGGGCGATATTCAATCTTTTATAGACGCCGAGGCGGGATTGGACAGTACACAGAGCGGGGTATAATGGCCTGACACGTTTCTCGGCTGACCGCCATGACTGCGCGCTTCGTGTTTCCTTCATGATTTACTACGACAAAGTAAGCAAATATTACAACGGCGGCAGGCCGGCGGTTGAAAACATTACGCTCGGCATCGAGCCGGGAGAATTTGTCTCGTTAGTAGGACACTCGGGCGCAGGCAAGACGACACTTTTGAAACTCCTGTTTGCCGAGATTCATCCAACGGAGGGCAGTGTGTATTTTGGTTCGCGTGATATTGGCGACCTTTCGACGAAAGAATTGCTCGCACTGCGTCGCAATATCGGCACCATCTTTCAGGACTTCCGACTTCTGCCGACAAAAAACGTGTACGAGAATGTCGCGTTTGCCATGGAAGTCGCAGGGAAGGGTGATGACGACATCAAAGCCGATGTGCCGCACGTGCTGGAACTCGTCGGTCTCGCCGATCGCATGTGGGATTTTCCCAAGCAGCTCTCAGGAGGTGAGCAGCAGCGCGTTGCGATTGCACGCGCCCTCGTCAATCAGCCCGACATCCTCATTGCCGATGAGCCGACCGGAAACCTTGACCCTATCAATACGCACGACGTCGTGCAGATACTGAAGAAGATTAACGACCTTGGGACCACGGTCTTGCTCACGACGCACAACAAAATGGTCGTTGACTCGGTAGGACGCCGTGTCGTCGTCATGGACCAGGGGCGCGTCGTGCGCGATGATAAGCACGGACGCTATACACTCTAGTATGGGATTCTGGACTACAACAAAACGAGTTGCCCGCTATGGTCTCATCGGCTTTCTCCGCAACGGATTCATTTCGCTCGCCGCAATCGTCATCATGTCGATTACGCTCTTCGTCGTCTCCGGTCTCCTCGTTGCGGGTGCCGCCTTGCAGGCAACGTTGCAGCAGCTGACGGAAAAAGTAGACGTGAACGTCTACTTCACCGTAGAGGCGACGGAAGAGGATATTGGGAATATCCAGCGCGCCATCGAAGCGTTGCCGGAAGTGGCGACCGTCGCGTACACGTCTCGTGAGCAAGCGCTCGATGAATTCCGCAATCGACACGAGAATGACCAACTCACCATTCAGGCACTGGATCAGTTAGACGACAACCCTCTCGGCGCATCACTCGCCATCCGCGCAAAAGAAACGACGCAATACGAATCCATCGCTAAATTCATCGAGTCACAGCAGACCTCGCCCGAAGGCACCATCATCAGCAAGGTGAACTTCTATCAGAACAAAACGGCGATTGACCGTCTCACATCCATTATCGAAGTGGCACGGAAGGCAGGCATGGGCATCGCAGCCTTTCTCTTTGCAGCGTCCTTGCTCATCACGTTCAATACGATTCGCCTCGCCATTTACACGGCGCGCGATGAAATAGGCGTCATGAATCTCGTCGGCGCATCGCACTGGTACGTGCGCGGGCCGTTCGTAATAGCGGGCATCCTCTACGGCATCATTTCGGGCATCGTCGTCATACTCTCCCTCTATCCGGTTGCGGTGTGGCTAGGGCCACCGTCAGAGCGATTCTTCGGCAATTTCAATGTGCTCACGTACTACACGACCGAGTTCCCGTACGTCTTTCTCATCGTCATGGCAATCGGTATTGTGATGGGCGCTCTTTCGGCATTCCTCGCCGTGCGCCGCTATCTAAATCAGTAAACACACAAGGGGCGGTCGAAAGACCGCCCCCGTCGTTGTGCAAGCCTAGTGCTTGCAGGCCCAGCGGCGTCGAGCCGCAAGGCGCCGGTCGTATCGTGCGACTGCCCGTGTGACGCATGCCGCATCACCATCCGGTTTGTCGCCTGAGCGACCGACCATCAGCTGGACACGCCGGGTGGATTCGCTAACCACCGTGCGTTTCCAAACGGGAAGAGCAAGCGTGTCCATAACCACAGGCACGCTATACGGTACGTATATGCCGGCTACCATAGGAAACCCCCTATGCAAACATCGAGACCCCATGCCTCGATGCCGCAACCTTACGCGCCGATGGGTCTGGGGTCAAATCCACAACGATGAAAAAATGCCCCAACCGAGCCGTGCTATAGTCGGGGGGTAAACGACGTGCGCATGAAGAAATCACATAAATACATTTTTGTTGTTGGAGGCGTGATGTCCGGCGTAGGCAAGGGCATTGCAACGGCCTCCATCGGCAAAGTGCTTGCCGCGCGTGGCCTCTCCGTCAATCTCGTAAAGATAGATCCGTATCTCAATGTGGATGCGGGCACGATGAATCCGACAGAGCACGGCGAAGTGTTCGTGTTGGATTCGGGACTCGAGACTGACCAAGACATGGGGAACTACGAACGGTTTCTCAACCGTGATTTAGGGCCAGAGGACTACATGACGAGTGGCATGGTCTACAAGACCGTCATCGATAGGGAGCGCAATCTCGGGTATGGAGGAAAGTTCGTTGAGGCTATTCCACATGTTCGTGACGAGATTGTCGAGCGCATCAAACGCTCTGCCCGCGTAGGAAAGACCGACGTGACGGTTGTTGAAATCGGAGGCACGGTGGGCGACTTCCAAAATGCACTCTATATAGACGCCGCGCGCGTCATGCACCTTAAGGCTCCTAAAGATGTCTTGTTCGTCATGGTATCGTACCTGCCGATTCCCAGCACGATTGGGGAAATGAAGACGCGCCCAACACAGCATGCGGTGCAGACGCTGAACTCATACGGCATCCAACCGGACATCATCATCGCGCGCGCGGCGTTACCGCTTGACCAGAAGCGCAAGGAAAAACTCGCCATCTGGTGCAACGTGCAGGCGGACCATATCATCTCCGCACCGGATGTTGATTCAATCTACGACGTGCCGCTGAATTTCGAGCGTGATGGCTTGACCGATGTCTTGCTTCGCGCGCTCGGGCGCAAGGCAAGTCGCGAGAGCGATATGAACGAGTGGAAAAAGTTTGCTGCGCATGCGCACAATGGCAAGGCGACAGTGAAAATTGGCATCGTGGGGAAATACTTTGATACCGGTGATTTCGTACTCTCGGATGCCTACCTCTCAGTCATTGAGGCCATTAAATTCTCTGCGTATCACCTCGGCATGAAGCCGGAAATTCACTGGTTAAGTTCCAAGGAGTACGAAAAACATCCAGAAAAAGTATCCGAACTTGCCGACTATGGAGGCATCATTGTGCCGGGCGGCTTTGGTGAGACAGGAATTGAGGGAAAAATTGCGGCAATCCGCTACGCACGTGAGAATCGTATTCCGTATTTCGGCCTCTGCTATGGCATGCAACTCATGACCGTTGAATATGCGCGACATGTAGTCGGACTCGAAGGGGCACATACAACCGAAATAAACCCAAAGGCCCCACACCCCCTCATCGACATACTGCCGGAACAAAAGGCAAAGCTCGCGAAGAAAGATTACGGAGGCTCGATGAGACTTGGCGCCTACCCGTGTCTTCTGGAAAAGGGAACGATTGCGCACGCGGCCTACAAGGAAGACCAGATTTCCGAGCGTCACCGCCACCGCTTCGAAGTGAATCCCGATTATATCGAACAGCTCGAAAAAGCGGGACTTATGTTCTCCGGTCGCTCGCCAAGCGGTACCTTGATGGAAATAGCAGAACTACCAAAGAGCGTGCATCCCTTTATGCTCGGAACCCAGTTTCACCCGGAACTCAAGGCGCGGCCCCTTGCTCCGCACCCCCTGTTTAGCGCGTTCATCAAGGCAGCAATTGAGCACGAGAAATAAGGACGTTCTCCATTGACGCCTCAGGACCCGAGTGGTATTACTGGGGCACGAGACCGATGGGTCTCATGAATGAGGGAGGTGCGGACCCCCCAGAGTAGGAGTTTGAGTAATGAAGAAGATCGTACACGATTCCCAAGTGTTCGGAGACAACAGCCACGAAAAGATTTGCCTCGAGTGGGACCCGTCGACCGGCGCCTGGAGACAGAGTTTCCAACCACCGTACACTCTTGCGTGGACGGACCAGGCGTTCAATGATGTAGGCGCGAAGATCCTTCGGGAACGGTACGGCATCGCTGTCATGCCGACCGAACAAATCGAGCGCACATCGCCACTGCGTCTCGACGTTCTCGCGAGCGAAGGCTTGCATACGAGAACGTAGCTGACGCGCAATACAGAAGGAGGGGGCCCCGTGCCCCCTTCGTCACGTCTGGTACACTCCGCACATGCTCGCTCTGCCGGAAGAATTGATCCTTTTTGATACAGAGTACACCGCGTGGGAGGACTCAAAGGAGACACAGTGGGGCGGACCAAACGAGTATCGCGAGATAATCCAGATTGGTGCCATACGGGTTCACGGGCTTACGGAAACCGCATCATTTATGCGGTTTGTGAAGCCGGTTAAAAATCCACAGCTGTCTGGTTTCATTATCGGTCTTACCGGTATTTCACAGGCAGATGTGGAGCAGGGGGATTCATTTTCTGATGCATATACCGCGTTCCTCGCGTTTGTCGGGGCGACGCCTACATTTTGTTGGGGTTCGGACGTGGAGGTGTTCGACCAGAACGGGGAATTGTCTGGCGATACCCGACGGCTTCCGCGCGAGCAATTCATGAATCTGAAGCCATCCGTCGTGCCGCTACTCACACAGCGCGGCATTGATGAGTCGATGTATTCAAGCGGCACACTTCTTACCGCCTTTAATCTGCCTGAAGCACGACGCGCTCACGATGCGGTGAATGATATGCGCAACCTGCTCGATGCGCTCCGCGAGCTCGCACGCTAACGTATGTCGTTCACGTTGGTGTCTCTCAATATTGAACGCATGCGCCACCTTGAGCGCGTCAGCGCGTTCTTGAAAGAGGTTTCTCCTGATGTCGTGTGCTTGCAAGAAGTGTGCGAAGAATCCCTTGCACTGTTTGAAGCAATCGTCGGTAACAACAGATTCGCACTACTGACCGTGCATCCAAACGATGCAGGAGAGCCGGCGCCAATGCTTCAAGGCATCGGCATCTTCTCACGACATCGCATTCTTGATTCCGTTACAACGTACTACGCAGGGAGTGAGGTCAGTGCGCGCACATCGCCACCGCACAGCATCGCCACCGACATGCCGCTATTACAGTGTGATTTGGATGTGAACGGGACACCGGTACGCATCGCGACAGTGCATGGCACGTGGACACCAGATGGCATGCCCAACGAAGCTCAACGGCGTGATACGGCGGCGCTGTTGCCGCTTATCGAATCACAGGGCGAGCTCGTCCTGTGTGGTGATTTCAACGCGCCACGAGGGGGCGAGATGTTCCACGAATTCGCCACACGCTGGAAGGACAATATTCCGCCACAGTATCTGACGAGTATCGACGTGACTCTCCATCGTGCCGGCAAGACGAAGCCGCATGAGCTCGCGGATAAAATGGTGGACGGCCTCTTTACGACACCACGCTACAGCGCATCTAATGTCAGGCTGGTCTCTGGTCTTAGTGATCACATGGGGATAGTGGCCACGATTTCCGTCGCGCCATAGAGTCATGCTAGAGTGAGACATGAAAAAGATACACGACGCGTTTACCTTCGACGATGTCCTCCTTCGCCCTGCGGCCAGTGCCATAGAACCGGCGGAAGCGTCCCTCGCCACAAAGATTGCGGGCCTAGAGCTGTCCGTACCATTCCTCTCGGCCGCAATGGATAAAGTCACGGGTACGCAGATGGCGATTACCCTCTCGAAAATCGGTGCGCTGGGAATACTGCATCGAAACTGCTCCATCGATGAGCAGGTACAGATGGTGCGTGATGTGAAAGCGGCGGGAGCGTCGGTGGGCGCGGCATGCGGGCCATTTGCTGCGGACAGAGCGGCAGCGCTCGAAGAAGCTGGCTGCGACGTCATCGTCATCGACTGCGCGCACGGACATAATCTGAACGTCATCAAAAGTGCGAAATCTATCCGGAAGTCGTTGAAGCGCGCAAAGATGATATTCGGAAACATCGCGACGAAAGAAGCGGCGCAGGCCGCGTGTACGTTCGCCGATGCCGTCAAGGTCGGCGTTGGTCCGGGTTCCATATGCACGACGCGTCTCGTTTCCGGCGTCGGCGTTCCGCAACTCACCGCAGTCATGGACGTAGCCGAGGTGGCGCGAAAGAAAAAGATTCCGGTAATTGCAGACGGCGGTATTCGCACATCAGGTGACATAGCGAAAGCTCTCGCGGCGGGTGCTTCTGCCGTCATGATGGGCAATATGTTTTCTGGTACCGATGAGGCCCCTGGGGACATCATCATGAAAGACGGAAAGAAATTCAAAGAGTATCGCGGCATGGGTTCGCGTGCGGTGATAGAAAGTATTTCGGGCTCGGAGCGATATCTCACCAAGGGGAGAAAGCCGGTTGCAGAAGGCGTGGAAGCGCTCGTGCCATACAAAGGCTCTGTTGAAGACATTGTCGCAGAGTTGGTTTCTGGTGTGCAGGTGGGGATGGGATATCTCGGTGCACGCACGGTGAGCGAGCTCCAGAAGAACGCGCAATTCATCCGCATCACCCAGGCATCATTGAGTGAAGGGAAGCCACACTCGCTCTCGGAAGTCATTCGATAACGCATACGAAAGGGCGGCCGAAGCCGCCCTTTTGTTGTCTGCGAGTGGCCCCTACACGAGGAAACCAATCGGTCCGCCTTTTCCCGCGTATGTGCGGTCGAGGAAGTCGCGGAGAGACTCCTCTTGTCCCTGGTCGATGAGCCAGACCTCGGCAAACGGTTTGCCCGGCTCGTCGAAGACCATAACCACATGGCCGCACTTGTCGCACTTCAGCGTTCGTCGCGGCAAGGGGTTAGGCGTGTAATCGAGCCGGTGCCGATGCATAATTCCGTCGCATCCGTTGCGGCCACACATACTCCCTGCATTCCTCGGCATACTGCCTCCTTTGAGCGAGGGTTGGGGGTGGGTAACTGCCGGCACAGTAGCGCAGGTCGCCCACTTCTCAAAATGCCAGAAACAGGCCACAGTGCCTGCATGCCCATCCCCGCCATTGTCTTCGCCATTATGACCGCGCTCGTCGCCGGCCTTTCGACGCAGCTGTCATTTACCAATCCTGAACCAGAACCGGAGATTCAGCGCGCGAATATTATGTTTGCGGGCGACATGATGTTTGACCGCTACATCAGAAAGATGATGCGTGTGCATGGCGAAGACCATGTGCTCTCGTGTGTGAAAGATGTCCTGGCGCAACCCGATGTGGTGGTAGCGAATCTTGAAGGCCCGGTTACGGATGCCGTCTCGATGAGCGAGGGAAGTGTGATAGGCACGCCCGAGAATTTCACCTTCACCTTTCCGCTGGGTACGGTCGGACTGCTTGCGCGGCACAATATCGGCCTCGTGAATCTCGGGAACAATCACATTATGAATTTTGGCCGCTGGGGCTTGGACCAAACGGTGCAGTACTTAGACGACGGGGGAGTGCGCTATTTCGGCAATCCTGATGTCGCCGAATCGGAACGCGTCGCGCAGATGGATGTTCGTGGCGTGCGGTTTTCGTTCGTGAGTTATAGCGAGTGGACGAGTACGAGCGCGGAGAGTGTACGCATGAATATTGCACGCGAACATGCGGCAGGGCGCACCGTTATCGTCTACACACACTGGGGTGACGAGTATGTCCCCGCGCCAGAACGCGTGAAGACACTCGCGCGCTCGTTCGTAGAAAATGGCGCGTCACTCGTTGTTGGCTCGCACCCACATGTCGTGCAAGAGCGTGAAGACTATCGCGGTGTGCCTATTTACTATTCGCTCGGCAACTTCGTCTTTGATCAGTACTGGAATGAGGACGTTCGCACGGGACTCCTTGTGGACGTTGTGTTCGCCGACGGACGCATCGAGAGCATTCGTGAACTGCATACAGAACTGGAGCGTGACGGACGAGTGTGCCTAAAAACGTTGGACCCGGCATGATGCCGGGTCCGCGTGCAGGCACGGGGCCTGTCACGTCTTCTTGATATCGCGCGCGAATTCCTCGACGCGCTCCGTCTGCACGGCCGCGAGGATGTGCTTTCGCTCGGCCTCGGTCTTGCGCCGGTCAGGGTCGGCTTCCAAGAGCCGCATCAGCGCGTACTGCGCAAGAGCCTCTTTGTACTCGCGCTCGACGCGCCGCAGAATCGTTTCTGCAGCCTGCACGTTCAGTGGACGCTCGCTCCCTGCGAGCAACATGTCAGTGTGCACCATTTCAGGTCTCCCTATGTTTTGTGCAACAAGCGGATACTAGGGGCCGCGGAAGCGGTCGTCAACCTCCGCTACACTCGTCTCGACGAGTGCAACGGACGAGTGCGTCTGAAAGCTGGGACATGACGCAGGGCCCGTATGGGCCCTGCTCTGACTTCAGTAGAGCGAACGCACGAACGTGCCCGCTCTCTCTTCGAACACGCGCAATATGCTCTCCGCCCATCCTCTCCTCGCCAGCCGGAGGTTCGAGTCTTGGGACTGCGTCCTCATGCTGTCTCGCGCTTTCACTTCCGCGTAAATTTGCAAAGCTTTGAGGTAGCTTTCGGCCGCAGACTCGTAGAGTTGCTCCGCTTCCTTGAGGGACATCTGTTCCGGAGTAGCCTTCATCCGCCAGTCTTCAATGACCGCCATTGTTGCCTCCACGCGCTAATCCGTCACCACTATGTATCCTCTTTCTTTGACGTCAATCGAATACACTGTGTAGCGTCATTGAATCTGTGCCCGTTTTCGGCTATTCTTGCCGAATTGCCGGATCGTCTAACGGTAGGACTACTCCCTCTGGAGGAGTGTATCTTGGTTCGAGTCCAAGTCCGGCAGCAAGCGACCGAAGGGGAGCGCAGTGCCCTGCGCCACCAGGCGGCGGGTACAACTGAGCGACGAGCGAAGGAGTGAGTCCCGCGTTCTGATAGAATCACCCCACATGCGCCTGATATTCGTGAGACACGGCGAGACGACAGGCGACGTCGAAGAGCGCTATGGCGGCGCCTATGACGACAGTCTTTCTGAGAAAGGTATCGAACAAGCCCGAGCCTTGAGCGCCGAATTACACGAGTGCGGCGCGCGCGTCATCTACACGAGCCCGATGCGCCGCGCACAGGAAACGGCCGCCATTCTCGGGGAAGCGCTGTCTCTCACGCCCGTCGTGATACCGGATGCGCGCGAACGTAATCAGTACGCTGCGCTTTCCGGGATGAAGAAGGCAGATGCCGCCGCGGCGCATCCGGAATTTGTCGAACTTCTGAAAGATCGTCTGAATACCATTCCAGGCGCAGAAACATATGACGAATTTTCGCATCGCATCCGCGGCGCGTTCGAAGAGTTACTGACGCAACTCGAACACGATGCTAGTGAATCCGCGCTCATCGTGTGGCATGGTGGCCCTATGCGCGTACTCTTTCGCGACATTCTGAAATGGGGCGAACTCTCCGAAATCGGCGACTGTTGCTTCGTGAGTCTCGAAGGGGCAGGGGACCAGTGGGACATGGTGCGCGCAGGACGATTGACGCTGGAGCGTGGGGTACAATGAAGTATTAACAACCTCGCTGAATCCCTATGGATACGACGATGTTTCTCGCTTCACTCTGGGGCCCGACGGTGCTCGCCATCGGCCTTGGCGTACTTATCAACCGTGCGTTCTATGTAAAGCTCTACCGAGAGCTGGATAAAGACGTACTTGCGACGCTCATTTTTGGCATGATTGCCGTGCCTGCTGGTATCGCGCAGGTGTATTTCCACAATGTGTGGGACACACTTCCGCAGATTATTGTGTCGCTCTTAGGGTGGGCGACCTTGTTGAAGGGCGCGGCATTCCTCGTTGCGCCGCAGTTTGTGGATAGTATGGGGGACATGTGGGCAGACAAGAAGTTGGTGCCCGCCGCGTCCATCGCCATGCTCGCGATTGGTGGCTACCTCACCTGGTTCGCATATCTCGCGTAACCGGAGTGTGATATTCTCTCCCCATGCAACAGACGCATGTCATGGGAGGCTTGGTTCTCGCGGCAATTCTCGCAGCTGCAGCATTCGCACTGCTCGCGCTTCCTACGCCGGTTATTGCCCCCGTTGAGCAGCCGCTCAACGCGACGCCGCAGGACGTAACACTCACCGGCACCTATGTGTGTCTCCCCAAAATAACACCACCACCGCACACCGATGAGTGCGCCTTTGGTCTCGTTACCGATGACGGCACGTACTACGCAGTGCATTTTGGTTCGTCCGCAGACGCAATGGCACAGTTTACGAGCGGCGCACGCATCACTGCGGAAGGGAATGTCGTCATCAAAGAAGCATTGAGCGCCAGTCACTGGCAGCAGTACGAGATGGTCGGCATTTTCTCAGTCACAAAGATTCTTGATGCGAACTTGCCAACCGAGGAGCCAACTGATGCCCCACAAGGAAAGCTCGACATCACATCCGTCTGCCAAGGAGCTCTCGCGTACATGACATTCCCAGACGGTGCGTCTGCTGACGCATTCGTTGCCGCCTGTATTGCTGGTGAGCATCCAGAAGTCATAGAGCGATTCAAGGCGGACAGGGGGCTCGATGGAGCCGTCATCTAACATGGAACCAATTCGTGCCGTCCTCTTCGACATGGATGGGACGATGTTTGATACAGAGAAGTTGTGGGGCGCCGTGACACGCGCACTCGCGGCTTCATACGCCCTGACATGGGACGAACGCGTGCGCACGCAGATGATGGGGAAGAAAGATTCCGAGGCGCTCGCTGTTTTCAAAGAGTATTTCAAATGCACTGCCACTGTGGATGAATTGGTCGCTCGTCGTCGCGAGCTCATACTTACGGACCTTTCGATGGTCGCCGTAAATCCAGGACTGTACGAATTGCTAGATGTTCTCGAAGAAAAGGGAATACGGAAAGCCGTCGCCACGTCATCGTTTCGCCAACTGACGGACGCGCTCCTTTCGCAGTTCCAGCTCACCGAGCGCTTTGATGCGATTGTGACGGGTGACGACGTAACCAAGAGTAAGCCTGACCCGGAGATATTTCTCGAAGCAGCCCGCAGAGTGAGTATTGAACCTTCCGCCTGCCTCGTCCTCGAGGACGCCCAAAATGGGGTAGAAGCGGCCGCAAATGCCGGTATGCGGGTCTTTGCCCTGCCGCATGATGACTCGGCGCATCACGATTTCTCACGGGCGACCCGGGTTCTGGGCTCGCTACTCGAGGTCCCAGCTCTGCTCTGACCCCTTAAACGTCAATTTGACGGCGGCTTTTCTATCTGGTATAGTCTCCGGCGTCACATTCTCCCGTCTTCCCGGTCCTCGGACCGTCTGTCGAAACAGTGAAGGTTATATCGAGAGTGTGGATCGCAGCCGCTTAGTGCTCGCGATAACGCTCTCGCATGCCTCAATACTCGTCTAGTAGGCCACCAAGTCGTGGCGGCCGCCCATCTTTCTCGCGCAACGGAACTCGCTCCGGCGGTTCTCGTGCTGGCGGCTCCCGCTCCGGCGGTTCTCACTCCGGAGGCTCTCGCCCCCCATTTCGTGGAGGCGGCTCTCGTCCGCCGTTCCGCGGTGGCGGAGGCTCTCGCCCCCCGTTTCGTGGTGGTGGCGGTGGCCAGCGCACCCGTGGCCCTCGTGCCCAGCACATCGATGCCTCGCGCTTTATCAACAAAGTCACGGTTACCGAAGAGGTTGCTGTCTTTGTACCCGAACACAACTTCGCGGACTTCCTTATCGTCGAAAATTTGAAGAAGAACATCGGTCACAAGGGATACGTGACGCCAACACCGATTCAGGATCGTGCTATTCCGCATATCCTTAAGGGCGAAGATGTCGTAGGTATTGCTGACACGGGAACCGGAAAGACCGCGGCGTTTCTTATTCCTCTTATTGATGCGGCTTTGCGCGATCACAAGATGCGCACCATTATCATGGTGCCGACTCGCGAGCTCGCCGTACAAATCGAAGACGAGTTCCGTGGGTTCTCTCGTAATCTGCATCTCCACTCGGTTACCTGTGTCGGTGGCATGAACATTGGTCGTCAGATAGACGGCTTGCGTCGCCACCCACACTTCGTTATCGGCACCCCTGGTCGCCTGAAGGACCTCATCGAACGCAAAGCGCTCAACCTCGCTCACTTCTCTAAGGTCGTGCTCGACGAGGCGGATCGCATGCTTGATATGGGATTCATTCATGACATGCGTTGGATTATGTCGCACCTGCCGGCAGATCGTCACACGCTCTTCTTCTCCGCGACGATTTCTTCCGACATCGAAAGGATAATCGCAGACTTCCTCAAGAATCCGGTGCGCATTTCCGTAAAGACCTCGGACACTGCGCGCACCGTTGACCAAGATGTTGTTCGCGTTCAAGGACGTAATAAAGTCGACGTGCTGCACGAGATGCTTGCACAGCCGGACTTTAGTCGCGTCATTATCTTCGGACGCACGAAGCACGGTGTTGAGAAGCTCACCAAGATGCTCGAGGATAAGGGCATCAAGGCAGAATCCATTCACGGAAACAAAACGCAGAACAATCGCCAGCGCTCGCTGAATCTGTTTAAGAACGGACGTGTTCAGGTACTGGTTGCGACTGACGTGGCGGCGCGCGGCATTGACGTCGCCGACGTTTCTCACGTCATCAACTTCGACATCCCGACGACCTACGAAGACTATGTGCACCGCATTGGACGCACCGGTCGCGCTGGTCGCCGCGGTAAGGCATTGACCTTCCTCGACTAAACGTATGGCAAAGGACTTCATGCAGGACGGCAAGTGGATTGAGAACCCTCGTGCGGTGAAGATTCTTGTATGCGAGTGTGGCAACAAGTACATCAAGACGCGTGAGCGTCAGAAGACGTGTCTCGAGTGCATCGCGAAGAAACTGCGCGAGCCAGCCCGCTAGCCCACACCCTTCCGGAGCATGTAAGATGTCCCAGTGTCGGACGTCAGAGTACACATGGGCGTACTTACGCGCATAGGGGCGCTCTGTGCCGGAATTGCGGTATTCACCACACCGGTTTCTGCACAGGAGAATGATGACCCTATGGACGGACAAGATGAAGTGCGCATCCAAAGGTGGCGCGGTCATTTTTCACAGTATCAACAAGCAATTGCAACGCTCCCTCAAGAACGTGTCGCGTTCTTTACGATACCCATACTTTTTGGCGTCGATCTCGACGACCTTTCTGATAATTTTGGCGAAGCACGTGGCGGCGGTACGCGACTGCACGAAGGATTAGACATCATGGCACCACGCGGCACGCCCTTGGTTTCGCCGACGGATGCCGTGGTGTTGCGAACGGGGAGTGGGACCAACTCCGGTCTCTACGTCTATACCATCAACCCTGGAGGCGAGACGTTTGTCTACATGCACCTCGATCGCATCGCCGAAGGACTTTCCGTGGGCGAGCGCATTGGTCGTGGGCGCATCGTCGGGTTTACGGGAGACAGCGGAAATGCCATCGGCGCAGGAACACATCTGCATTTTGAAGTGCGCTCACAGGGTGCGACGGACCCGCTGCCACGCATTACCTCTGTATGGAACGATGTGGACATTGCAGCATCGCTCGCTGACCTCGCCACGCGTTCGCCCGCAGATGCGCAGTACATGGCGAACCTTGTCGGCAGACAGCTTAAGGTACTCGAGACGCGAGGCGTACTCTTGCCGTCATCCGTTGCGTCGCTTATAGCAAACGTGACCGCTGCACCGGCAAGCACGCCGCGTGTCGTAAGCACAATAGTCGCAGAGCCAACGCCTGGACCGAATGATGATCTCGAACTCGGCGACGATGGTCCCGCGGTTGTCGCTCTGCAGAAGGCACTCATTGCCGCAGATGCGGGCCCCGCGGCGCAGTATCTCGGGCGCTCTGGTGCGACTGGATATTTCGGCGCCATCACCCGCGACGCACTTATTGAATATCAAAACGCACAGGCCATATCTCCAGCAAGTGGATTCTATGGTCCGAAGACGCGTGCGTCTCTGGCCGGCACGACGCCAGCAATGGCGAACACGGCCCCAACGGTTGCTGGGCCGACGGCAGTCTCGACTACAGCCGCCTTCACGCGTGACCTCGAGCTCGGTATGAACGGTGAAGACGTGCGAGCGCTCCAGAAGTATCTGAATGCTCGGGGACATATTGTTGCGGCAAGCGGCAGTGGCTCTGTAGGGAACGAGACCGCGTACTTTGGTCCCGCAACACGGGCAGCACTCATTGCATACCAAAGTGCGCAAGGCATCGCGCCGGCGGCAGGGTACTTCGGCCCAAAGACCAGAGCGAGCGTGAATCAGCGGGGAGGATAAAAGAAAGGGCGCCCAGCGGGCGCCTTTTCTTTTCTGGTGTCTGCGGATTATAGGTTCACGTCCGTCTCCAGAATGAAATCGGCTTTAATGCCGGAGCCATCTATGACTGTTGTGCCACTAGCGTCGGCTTCCATCGCTGCATCGACGTCCATCGTTCCTTCAGTGCCGGAGGACGCCTCCATCTGCATCGGTGCAGTTTCAGGCAGCGGGGCCGTACGCACACCAATGTCTATCGCACGGTTCTCCAGGAGAGAAACGTACGCACGGGTTGTCTGGTCGATTTCTGCGGTAATTTCAGTAGCAGCCTCTGTATCCGTGGAGACGAGTTGTCCTGCCAGGGTGAGGGACGCGGCCGCGCTTGCGCTAAAGCGCTCGCTTAAGCCAGATGCACTCGCGGCATTCAAGGTGCCTCGGGTTGCGAGCATGCGCGCTTCTGCGAGGCGGCGGTCTGCTAATTCTGCCTGCCAGCGAGCCTGTGCCTCGGTCGAGCGTGCGAGTTGTCCACGGACCGGTTCGGTGAACTCCGTCTTTACTGCGTAGAGCGCGTCTCCAGGGACGGCCGTTTCAGCGGCGACGGACGCGCCACCGACGGAAATGATGAGTGCTATCAAGATTGCTATATACATAGAGGTATGGTTAGCGGCCGGTCCCTAATCCCGGTCGTACTTTAACTGACGGTTGCGTACACACTTCCTTACACACTGAAGAGCGTTACTATACTCGCATGAAGGCCGTGCACAAAGTTCGGGGGCGGATTTGGCTCTATCCGGGCGACGTTGCGTGGCACTTTGTCAGTGTGGATACGAAGACTAGTGCCGTATTAAAGGCGAAACACGGCAAAAGCGCGCGTGGTTTTGGCTCGCTTCCCGTATCGGTGACGATAGGGAAGGAAACGTGGCAGACGTCCATTTTTCCGGACAAACGCTCTGGCACGTATCTCTTGCCGCTTAAAGCAGAAGTTCGTCGTAAGACCGGCATTGCCGAGGGAGACGACATCGTCTTCACGCTCCGTGTTCGCTGACATGCGATACTGTGCGCATGGACGGTACGAACGCATACGCGTGGTACGCGACACTCATTAAGCCTGAATGGGCGCCGCCGTCGTGGCTGTTCGGCCCCGTCTGGAGCGTGCTGTATACGATTATCGCCGTCTCGTTCGGCTATGTTTTCTACCAAACATTTCGCGGCAAGCTTCCTTCCCATATCGCGCTCCCATTTTTGCTGAATCTGGTCTTCAACGCCGCGTTCACGCCGTTACAATTCGGCCTCAAGAATAATCTCTATGCGTTCATAGACATACTTTTGGTCCTCGGAACGCTTATCTGGGCTCTCATCGTCATTCGCAAACGCATCCCATGGGTTATGTACGCGAATCTCCCGTACCTCGCATGGGTCTCATTCGCGACCATTCTCCAAGCGACCATCACGTATCTCAATGTTGGTGTCTGAAACAAACGGGTGGGTAGGGGTGTACTACTAACGGAACGAGGGGACGCTTTCGCTCCAACGCTTAGTAGGTAACTTCTACAACTATGAAAAATATTATTCTCGTCCCGGCACTTGCAGGGACAATGCTTCTCGGCGGCGCGGTCGCCGGGTACGTGGGACTAGCAGCCGCGCAAACTGCAGAGGGGGGCACTGCCTCTACGGTCGCCGGATTCATGCAGCGCGGGCCACATATTGGTGGCGAAATCACGGCAATCAACGGCACGACCCTCACGGTCTCTGGCCGCGGTACGACGTACACGGTAAACGCTGGTAGTGCGACGGTCATGAAAGACGGTGCGACATCAGCCCTCTCAGCACTCACTGTCGGTGAACATGTGCACGTCAAAGGCACGCTCGACGGTACAAACGTCACGGCCGAATCCATCTTTTCCGGCATGACCGGAAAGGGTGGACCGGGACGTGGACGTGGACACGGAAAGGGTCCGGGCGTCATGGGCACTGTCTCTGCCGTTAATGGTTCGACGATAACGGTCACGGGCATGAACGGCACGACCTACACGGTCGAAGCAGGTTCCGCCTCGGTGAAGCGGATGGTTGATGGTTCTCTCGCAGATGTCGCCGTTGGCGACAGGATTGGAGTCCAGGGTACGGTTTTGGGAACGACTGTTTCCGCGACACAAATCATGGACGACATGCCGGAGAAGCCGATGCAGTAAATGAATGATTGCCGCGCCGCCTCTCGAGGCGGCGCGGCATCTCCATAATTTTTTTCACTCTGAAAGAAAACCAACGTAGCTGTGTACTATATGCATGTGGGTAACACCGATATTACAGACGAAGACGCCGCCGCTCTCGTTCAGCGCGGCGACACGCACGCCTTCGGCATTCTCGTGGATCGCTACGAACCAAAGCTCAAGCGCTACGGCCAACGGTTCCTCGCGCGCAGCGAAGACATTGAAGACATCGTTCAAGACGCTTTCGAACGTGTATACGCGAACATCCAAGGATTTGATGCATCACTTCGTTTTAGTCCGTGGATATACCGCATCGCTCACAATGCGTTCGTCAATGCTCTTCGAGAGAGGCGACGAATTGTTGATACTCTCGATTTCGATACACTACTTGCTCATGCTGTCTACGAGGACCCTGCTCCGGAAGAGCGTGATCGCGCGGACATGCGCGCACTCATTGAGCGAGGCCTCGCAGGACTTTCACCGAAGTATCGAGAAGTTCTCATCCTCCACTACCTTGAAGATCACTCATATAAAGACATCGCTGATATTCTTGAGGTACCCATGGGCACCGTCAGTATCCGTTTGAAGCGCGCTAAGGAAGCATTAAAAGCTACATTGCCACCACTATGACGTCTCTCAAAGACAAGCTCATGAAGGATATCGAATCCGGCAAAGTCGCGATGACGCCGCGTCTCTATTTCACTGCGCGTCTCGCAGCACTCTTCACTGTCTCCGCACTCATCCTCGTCATCACCGTCTTCATCGTCAATTTCATATTCTTTTCCATCCGTATTAACGGAGACGAGACGCTGCTGCGATTTGGTCCACGTGGGCTTGGCGCATTTCTCTGGTTCTTCCCGTGGCATCTCGCCGTGCTCGACGTGGCACTCGTGGTATTCCTGCAGTATCTCTTGCGCCGCTTCTCGTTCGGCTATCGCATTCCCGTACTCTATCTCGTGGGCGCTCTCATCGTAGGCGCAGGTCTCATTGGATTCGCGCTTGATCGCGGCACGCCATTTAATGACCGTATGCACGAGAAGCGCATGGGCTTGCCGCCGGGGCCGCGCGGTCTGTACGATGATGTCGCAAGGAAGCATCGGCAGGGAGGGGGCATTTGCCGCTGCGAAATTCTTGCGATTGAAGGCAATGTGCTCACCGTCGAAGACACGCGTCCAGTCGCAGAGGGCGGTGCGACGAGCACGCTTACCGTCATTCTGCCGCTTGATTCACGTCGTGCGACGACGAGCGATTTGTCCGTCGGCGACATCGTGTTCATCGCGGGCGAAGAGGAGGATGGTGTCATCAACGCATTTGGTGTGAGGAAAGACGTGGGCAAGCGCGGACCGCGTTTCTAAAGAGCACACGAATGACGAGCGACACACAGGCGCTCTGTATGCTATCCTCGCGCCATGACCGAACACGTCGTCATTCTTTTCTACAAATTCGTACCCATCGCCGACCCTGACGCTCTGCGGGATGCACAACGGGCGCTTGCCGAATCACTCGGACTACGCGGACGCCTCCTCATTGCAAAAGAGGGAATCAACGGCACCTTTGAGGGAACGCGTGAGCAGATCGATGCCTATACGGAGGCATTGCGCGCGCTCCCAGAGTTCGCGGACATTGCGTTCAAAGAGAGCGCGGGCACCGGGACGGCGTTTCGGAAAGTTGAAGTCAGAGTACGACCAGAAGTCGTCACGCTCGGCGCCGGCGAGTTCGATGTGCAGAACGAGACTGCGCGTGAGATGACCGCCGAGGAACTCGATGCACTCTACGATTCTGGTGAGGACTTTGTCGTCCTCGATTTGCGCAATGACTATGAAATCCGCGTCGGGAAGTTCGAGAAGACCGTCAATCCCGAACTCGAGAACTTTCGTGACTTGCCCGCGAAGCTCGACACGCTCGCGCATCTGAAACACAATAAAGTTGTCGCGGTGTGCACTGGCGGCATTCGCTGCGAGAAAGCCACGTGCCTTTTACAGCGCGAAGGCTTCGACAATATCTACCAGCTGAAGGACGGCATTCACACGTACATGCAGCAGTATCCCGGCAAGCATTTCAAGGGAACACTGTTTGTCTTCGACAATCGCATGGTAACGCCGGTTGCGGAAACGCCGACGCGAGAAATTGTTGGGCGTTGTTTTTCGTGCGACGCGCCGTGCGAAGATTTATACAATGACGACTCTGTCCGTCCGTCGGCAAAATACATTTGCTGCCAGTCGTGTCTCGAAAATCATTCGGCACTGCGTCCGGTGTAGCTGAAATACTGATCCCAAGGCTAAGCCTTGGGACCTTTTTGGGCACTGAATGCCCTTAGATACCTCCACACCGAAAGAACGAAGAACGTTTTCGGCGAGAGTCTGTCTGAAGAGTAGACCTCCTCGTGGCCGTGTCAATTAGGGGCGCGACCGTGTCGAGGCTTGACGGGTCTCTGGATACTCGTAGTGTGGGGGAATGAAAACACTCATAACCGCCATTTCGATGGCGCTACTCCTTATTAGCGGTACTGCATATGCGGCAAGTGACATGTTTCTCAAGCTAGGCGGTGTGAAAGGCGAAGCCACTACCGAGACGAAGGTAGCGCCAATACGCGCGAGCACCGACGCCGCAGCTACCGGTGAGGCAGAAATTACGGCTAAAACAGATGACGAAGGCATCGTACCTGTCTTTCTCGAAATCGAGGGTGTGAAAGGCGAGTCGAAGGGCAGTGCCGCACCGGAAGCCGCAACAACAGGCGACATCAACAAAGCGACCCCGAAACTCATGGAGAAGGCCGTTGGTGGCTCCGCACAGGGGAAGGAGTCCGGCGAAAAGGGCGGGACGGAAGACATCAACATCGGCGTCGGTGAATTACAGGAAGGGAAGACGAACAAGATTGATGCGATTACGGTAAAGCAGGGCACCGCGGCACGAGGCGGCGTGTCCGTTGCCGCGGGTGACGTGAACGGTCTTACGGAAGAAGAGAAAGAAGCATTCATGATG
>JAKFXQ010000020.1 GCA_021731295.1 Patescibacteria group bacterium | reverse complement strand
CCCCTAAGTTTCCACGTTGCTTCTGATGCTTTAAGACTTTTTCAAGATTCGCGAGCTGCTCCGCGATGGTCATGAAGCGGGTTGTCGCCTCATTCGTCTTTGTTTGTTCGACTTTTACTTCAGAGAGCTGTCTCGCAACGAGGTCGCGAATGTCGGTAGCTAGGCGCTGACTTTCGCCGAATTGACTACGCATGTTCTCGAACATTCTGTCGGTACCCTCGCCCAGTTTCGTCTCAACCGTTCGGGATAAATCCTGTAGCTGGTGTTGTAGAAGGAGCAGACTCTCAACGTTGTCTTCTTTCTTTCCAGAGCGGAGAAAGACGACGAGCTGGAATCCTATGACCGCAACAAGTAGGACGATAATCAACCACTCCATAGACGGCGATTGTAGCATGGGGGCATTCTTGGTATCGTGCAGGGAGTATTGGTTAGCGCGCGCAACACCGCATCCCCGTCACAGTGGTTGCGCAGCGCGGAGGGGTTGGTACGCTCGGTGCCAGCCCCTCTCTATTTATGCTAGGATTCCGCCATGCTTGTACAAACTATTAAGACCGACATGGTCACCGCCATGAAGGCAAAGGACGAGTTGAGAGTGCAGACACTGCGTGGCTGTATGGCGGCGTTCACGAACGAGCTCGTCGCGAAGAATATGAAGCCAACAGATCAGCTTGATGACGCGGGGGCACTCGCGGTATTGAAGCGCCTTGGCAAACAGCGGAAGGACTCCATCGAGCAGTTCACGAAGGGTGGCCGACTAGAGATGGCGCAGAAGGAGGCCGCAGAGCTGGCCATAATTGAATCGTACCTTCCCGCCCAGGCGTCTCGTGAAGACGTGGAGAATGCAGTCAAGGCGCAGATGGCTGGCATGGATATGTCCGATAAGGCTGCGCGCGGCAAACTGACCGGCGCAGTTATGAAAGCGCTCGGTGGCAACGCCGACGGCGCGATGATCAAAGAAGTAATAGACAGCCTCTGCTAGGCTAGCTTTCTTTCCGAGCGCACCAGATACACTGAAATAAGCGAGCCGAGTATAGCAAGGAGGAACGCCGTTCCGAAAAATACATAGAGTGACTCCGTCAGAGCCGCGCCGACAGCTATCAGCGCGAGCATAATCTTCCCTATCGCATACGCCATCTCCTTAAGCGTGGTGAGTTCGTCTATGTACGAGCCGCCATCAGCCGTCTGTTCCAGCGTGAGAGGATCTAGAGCGTAGACGCGGTGCGTGGAACCGGTGTAGTAGACCGTATCCGCAATTGCGGCAGATAGCGGAGAGAACGCAGAAAAGCGCATAAGCCATGACGACAACATCACGGTTGCGCGCGTGTCAGGACTCCAGACGATTTTTGTGGATAAGTATGGATGCAGGAGGTGGCGTAGGAGCATAGTCAAAAGTAAGGTAAGAGCCAGTACGAAACCCAGCGACAGATACGAACCACTTACTATGAAGAACAGTGCGAGCGGCCAGAAGAATAGCAGTCCTGCCGCCTGCATACCGTCAGCGAGCGAACCGAGCACGAGCCGGCGATGCCCCCGTACGAATAGTGCGAAGAATGCATCACCGTAGCTCCACTCGAACCGCTCGTAGCGCTCCGGCAGGGTGCGCACCGGCAGTAGCGACAACAGTGCAATCACGGCAGACAGGCCGAGTGCATATACGTAGCCTGATGGCAGCATGAGGAGGACGCCAGTCGCGACGGGAAGCACGGCAAGCACTACTTCAGTCAGTGTGGTCGTGCGGTTCTCAACGAGGCTGGCCTCGACGGAGAATGGCGCAAAATAGAGAGCACGGTGAAGCGCGTAAAAAATGACAAACCCGATGCATCCAATGAGGGCGCTTGCTTTCGTGGAACCGAATATGCCTGAGAACGCCAGAATGAGCGTAGTGAGTGCGAGCGTGTAGGACAGTACCGCAAGCGAAAGCGTGCGCTTTACGCTGTGCCCTAAGGACATCCCTGCGAGCGGTGTGAAAAAAAGTGAGAGAGTGTGGGAGATGGCGTACAAGAGCGTGACCAAGGCAAGCGCTGCATAGAGCGAGCCGAAAACGCGAAGTGCATCAAAAAGCAGTACCCAAGCAAATATGTGACTCGATGCGAGCGCGGCACGATACAGCGTTCGATGGAGCGAAAGATCAGACATATCAAAATCATACACCCCCGCACCGGGGGGACGAGCCACCGGAGAGCGGGGGTGTAGACAAACCCTTGGGTTAGCGTCCGCCGTACGGGCGATCGTTGTTCCGGAAGGAGTTACGAGGGCGCTCCTCGAGAGGGCGCGCTTCGTTTACAGTGATCGAACGACCACCAAAATCCTGTCCATTGAACATTTCGATTGCCTTGTCAGCGTCTGCGTCACTATTGAACTCAACGAACCCGAAGCCCTTAGAGCGTCCGGTCATGCGATCCATAATGACGACAGCAGAGGAAACCTCACCCGCGCGGGAAAACCCGTCACGAAGTTCGTTATCCGTCGTAGAGTACGGAAGTCCTCCGACGTACAATTTCTTTGCCATGTACCTATGCGATGTCTTCTTCTAAACATGTAAACCAACCTTCCACTGCCCTACGGTCGTCCCCGCACAGGTACTGGAAACTTACACGCCGCCCAGTATAGGGCGGCGTAAGCTCTTTCGCAAGGAGTGTATAGTCTGGCTACTGCCAGAGGCCGAAACCGATTCCCGTGAGATAGGCGCCAATCATGACGGCGAGAAATCCGCCTGATGTGTACCACGTCGGGTTATTGAACTTCTTCAAGATTTTGGACACTTTGCCGTACGGCATCATGAGGTAAATCATCGCCTCAAGCACTATCCACGCACCAATCATCGTAATGAGACCACGCCAGTCCGACGTAAATATCGGGTGCGATATGATGAGTGCCAAGCCAGCCAAGAGCTGACCAAAGGCGACGGTCATGATAAGCGGCCTGCTTCCGATTATTTCCGTTACCGATGGCATCAAGGAACGCTGACGATACATGACGATAACGCCAGCAATGAGGAAATAAAGACCAAACAACTTTGCGAAAAAGATCGAAAGATCCATAGGAGTTTCTATTGACTAATGTTGTACAGTGTAGCGCATTCTATACGTGCGGGGCGTTTTCCATGAGAGTGCCGTGGATAACTCGTTGCGCCTGCAACGCTAGTTAGAGGCCTTGCTAACGTAGCCGGAGAATAGTTTCAAGAGTTCCTCGAATGCTACGAGAACAGAGGCGAGATTGCTTTCTGTCGGCAGACTAGCTCCGCCGGGGTTGCACGCGCCGCCAGGAGTGCTGTCGCAACGCTGCTTGAACGACACATTCGCAGAGCATAATGTCAGCTGAGCTCCCGATTTGCGGCAAACGCGGACCGTGTGGTTTTGGCCGTCTTGCGTTGAAGGCGCGACCAAGGTTGCATCGAACCGGTCAACACCTGCTGCCAATGCTGTCCGCTCCAGCCCGTCTATGTGGACGGAGTGCTGATACCCACTCCCCTCTGCATCGACAATCCTAAACCACGCAGATGCGCCGTCATTTGCGCTAACGTTTCCTGAAGTATCAGCGAACAAGACTATATTGGCTCCACGGACGGCCGTATACGCATAGCGCTGCGCCTCACCGCCATACGTGCAGCCCATTCCAAATTGAACGTGGCTAGATGGAGATATTGTCCATGACCCTGAACCTGTTACGCGTGTCAGCGAGTACTTTACCGGCAAGCCCGCACCAATCTTATGCTCTATGAAGCACGACTCACCTGAAGCGATGTTCCAGTGGGCGGTCGTGGACTGTCCGCTATTTATTACAGACGGCGACGTATACATCACCGTGTTACCAACAGTACCGGCGATAGTGACATACCGCGTCTCTGTGGTGTACCCTCCGCTGCTCATCTGGCACCTCGCGACATATGTCGTATTCACCTGCGGCGCATGAGTGGTTGTCACTATATTTCCTCCGGGATCGATGGTGAGCGCAGAGAGCGTGACGCCGTTCGCTGTAAACGAACAGGACGGGATGTAGACGTCGTTCTTACCCGGATTGTTGGATGCGCGAAGTGTGACTGCCTGACCAGCAGTGACCGACGACGGAAGCGCGGTGAAGTTGAAGGATGTGTATGGATCGACTCCTCCGGTGACACCGACCGAGGCTGAGGCAGTAAATGCCGTCGATCCCGAAGGACCTGTACCGGTACATTGTATGCCGTACGAGGTGACTGACGTCGGATTATGGGTCATGGTACTCGGCATCGCTCTATTGCTTGCGATTGTCACTCCGTTTGCAGTAATCGTGCATGCTCCAATTGTCCAGCTTGCATTGCTGCTGCGTGTCCAAGAGAGGGTCACCATCTGGCCTGATTCGACAGAGGACGGCGTCGCGGAAAGATATATGGTCGGCAATCCACCTCCCACTTGTGGCGCGACGGTGACGTACGTTGAACCGGAATACGCTCTGAGGACGACGTCGGTACAGGTGATTCGATACGTCGTGCTAGAACCCGGTGAATGCGTGTACGAGGTCTGCGTAGTGAAGTTCCATCCTATCTGCACGTCATTCGCGTACAGTTTGCATGTAGCGGCATCCGTCGTGAATTGCGGAGTTACCCACGTGAGCGTCACTGATTGTCCTGCGGTAATTGATGCAGGTGAAGCAATAAGGCGGATAGTGCCACCGCCATTACCACCCGGACATTCCGCGAACTCACAGCGAGGTCCGGTACGACCAACATAGCTGCCATCCGGACACTGCCGCGCTTCTTGAGAACACTGTCCATTCCCAGTCGTCCCGACACTCACATACGTGCTTCCGGAGTATGACTTGAGCGGCAGATTGGGGCCGGACTGATCGCAGTCTATGCGATACGTAGTACTCACCAGTGGTGTATGTGTGTAGGTACGGCTTCCCGCAAGATTGCTAGCAATCAGAACGTTGTTTCCGTAGAGCGTGCACGATGCCGTGTACCCAAAATTCGATGTCGAGGGGACAACCCAAGACAGAGTCACTGACTGGCCCGAAGCCACTGATGCAGGCGAGGCCACAAGTCGCATGTATTCCACTGGAACTCCGGGAGGGCTGACTGGCGGGTCGCCTACTCTGACACTAAGGCGCTTACTAGACTGAACACCATTGAAGTCCGTCACGAGTGCTTCTATCGAGAAGTTGCCGTCATTGAGATATGAGTGTTCGAACTGTGCGGAGAACGAAGGGCCGGACGAGGTTCCGTCGCCCCAGTACATTCGGTATGACAATGGATCCTCGCCTGTTGCATTCACCGTCCAACGACCAGTTTCATCGACTGCGCGCGATGTCGGACCATCGATGGACTCAATCGTAGGGCCAGGGTTCACCGGTCCGTCGGCGCAGTTGAATGTGCACTGCGGTCCTGTGCGTCCAACCCACCTCCCGTCCGGGCACTGAAACGCATCCTGCTGACACACAGTTATCTCTGGAGTAACCGTGACATAGAACGACACCGGTAACATTGCTACACCAATCGAACCGCTAGGATATTTTGTGCACTGAATAACGTAGGTGGTGTTTATTGTTGGCGAGTGGTCGAACGTGCCGGGTGCAATGCGGTTACTCACCACTCGGGTGCCGTTGGCCGAGATGGAGCAACCGCTCACTATCACAGAGCCAAGGTTTGAGCTCCAGGATAGCTGAACACTTTGGCCGGACATTATTGAGGTCGGACTTGCGGAGAAGATCAGCTCTCCTTGTGGAGGGGGTGTACCGCCTGACTGGCAGCGAGTGAAGAGCAGTTGGCGTGTGCGCGGTCCAACGACTCCATACCCTGTAGTTTCCGCGTCACCCGCGCAGATAATGCCTTCTGCACACTGGAACCGCTTCACCGCAGTCTCCGTAGCCGCATCGAATGTGCCGTTGATACCCGCGGTGTAGTACCCGAGCTTTGCCAACATATTCTGAAGTTTCGTAACATCGCCTCCCGTCGTTGCATCGGTGTGTCCGAGATAAAGCGCTCGGTTTATCGGTGAACATGTGAACGGACTTCCTCCGCCTCCTCCCCCTGTGCAGCGCATCGCCGCGCGTGTGCGAGCGCCCACGACGCCGTAGCCAGTTCCTTCAGGAGTACCTTGGCAGATAATGCCCTTGCGGCACTGGAAGCGCTGTACCGCCGCCTCGGTCGCAGGACCGAAATAGCCAGTTATTGATCCATAGGTGTAGTCACCTGTCTGTGTGAGGTATTGCTGTAGTTTGGTCACCTCCCCGCTGGTTTCAGCGTCCGTAGAACCAAGTCGCAATGTGCGCGTCAAATCCACGCATGCGTTTGTTTGAGCATCAGAGGAGCTCGGAAGCATGAGAACGACCGCACTAAGCGCGGCTGCGCTAATAAGAATCGCAAGACTGCGCACAGCGGACGTCATAGGAGAAGTAATAGTTATGGCTATACCCTGATGCTAGCATCGGGTGCGTATAGAAATCCTGCTATCCACATCTCGCTATGTTTGCCCTGCCAACCTACGGGTCGACATTGCGACTTTGTTAGAGCAAGCCATCAGCTACTAACTTCGGAAACAATTGTTCATAAAAGGCATCGGGGGTCTTTACCTTGTGCGACTCGATATCATCCTTACTAAACCAGCCAAGTTCAACAATCTCTGTTGTCGGTAGCGGGTTCCCCTCAATACGTACCAAGTAATTGTGGTCAGTCTGAGGCACATTGTAGACCTGATTCATAAGGTCAATGGAATGGTATGTCTTCGAGTTTGCGATTGTCGCTCCCACCTCCTCGGCAACCTCGCGTACGAGCGCCTGTTCGTTGCTCTCACCTGGCTCAACGCTCCCGCCCGGCGCGCTGAAAAAGTCTGCTCGCGCGTCTCGTACGAGCAGAATCTTCTTGTCTACAATAATCACTGCAGCGACTCGCTGTCTGTTCATATGCGCAGTCTACCAAACCGTTGTGGACCCTATCGGATTCGAACCGATGACCTCCTCATTGCAAATGAGGCGCTCTACCAACTAAGCTAAGGGCCCAATATTTTCAGAATGCTATCAGACTCTGAACTTCAGTAACATAACCTCAGCGAGGCTCTGTTACTAAGCTCTAGGGCCCGATGTTCACGTGCTTGGACTCTTCACAAAACAACAGTGTCTCCGCGACGCTCTGTTACTAAGCTAAGGGCCCGAGTGCTCGTTAGACTAGCAGAAAATCAGGAACGCGCCAACTGCAGGGCATGCTCAACAAAGTGCCTCGGCGTTGCCCCCACGGCAGCGAGCATATGAGGCAATGCCGCCCCAGAATACAAGCCTGGAAGCGCATTGGTCTCGAGGAGGTACGGGCCCCTGGGCGTGAGGATGAGGTCCGAGCGCGAGAAATGGGCAAGGCCAAGCGCCGCATGCGCCTTTCGCGATGCGTCTATGAGAGCCACCTTCTCCGCATCACTGAAGTCACTCGGGACAAAGTACTGCAGTTCAGCATTGTGGTGGTGCTGGTGCGTTATATGTGGAGAACCATCCGGTAGCTCGATTCGTGCGGGAGGCAGTGCATAGAGACGCTCGCCACGAAAGTCCTGGATGACACCGACCGTTGCCTCAGTACCAATTACGAACTCCTCCACCAGTGCCGCACCATGCGCATCCAGTACGTCTGCAAGCACAGTCGGCAAGTCGACTATAGAGCTTGCAATCATGAGCCCAGAGGACGCCCCCTCATTTGCAGGCTTTACGACATACGGCGGGCCGAGTAAATCGAACACTCGACGAGCCATATCGCCCGACGTCATCGGCGTGTGAACGGAAAAAGCGACTGCGCGCGGCATCATCACTCCCGCGTCTTTTAACAGTCTGCGCGCGTGGATTTTATTGTATGAGTTTGCGAGTCCATGCGAGTCTGCACCTGTGAACGGAACACCGCTTTGTTTCAGTACCCGAGCAACGGTGCCGTCTTCTCCGACACCACCATGCAGCGCGTTTATGACGACATCAATCTGCCGCAGTGCTCGCGCGGGCGCCATGGGTGAACCACGATGGTGCCACAGCCCGCTTTTGTCCATGTACAAGTCTCGTACGTCGTACTGATCTTCGGGCAGGGCGTCCAACATCGCGGTACCCGTCTTTAGAGAGAGCCCGTACTCGCTCGACGTTCCACCTCTCAATACGCCGACAACTGTGCGTGTCATGGCGCAAGTATAGCAAGCGGCGTTGTACGCAAAGGACGCTGTGCACTACTCACGGAGTCGCTTCCGCAAACGAGTGCGATGGAAGCCGATAGCGAATCGGTGTGCCTCGCTGTTCGCGAGCAGAATCTCTTTCTCATGCGCACGGGAAATCGTTTCGTCACCGGAAAGGCGCACTGGCTTATGTCGCTCGTCTTTCACTACACCGATAAGAGGCACCTGAATGCCGTAGGTACGCATCACTGCACGGGCGGTGCGCATTTGTGCGGTTGAGCCGTCCACAACAATGATACGCGGCGCCGTCCACTCTGCGTGCGCAAGACGGCGACTCAAAAGTTCCTTGAGCGAGGCGACGTCGTCATTGCCTGCGCTACGAATCTTGAACTGTCGGTACTCTGCTTTCTGTGCCAACCCACCCTCAACCACGGTCATGACGCCGACCGTTTCTGTGCCGGATGTGTGAGCAACGTCATACGCTTCAATGCGTAGAGAGCCGCCGCTATGGAATCGGTACTCATCCTTTATCAACGAGACGTCTCGTATATGGGTCAGCGCGTGCACCTGACGTCGCAGTTCTGCAGCGCGCTCAAAGTTCTCGCCACGAGCCGCAACGAGCATCTCGCGCTCAAGTCGTCTTCGCAGCGAGCGCATCTTGCCACTGAATAATTCAACGACGTTCTTTATTGTTGCGCTGTACCCTTTTGCCGTGATTGTGCCTGCGCAGACGCCGGGGCACAGGCCGATCTGCGCATTGAAGCAGGGTTTTCCAGATTCAGGCGCACAAGAGTCGCGATACGGGAAAATTTTACGCACAAGTTTAAGTGCTTCTTTTAGCGCACCGCCTTGCGGATACGGTCCGAAGAGATACTTTATGTCCGCGTCCTTCCATTTCTGGAATAGTTCCCTGCCACGGACGACAACGATGCGCGGATACTTTTCCTTGGTCAACACCAAGTAGTTGAAGCTCTTGTTGTCCTTTAAGTCGACATTGTATGGGGGCGAGAATTTCTTGATGAGGTTGGCTTCGAGAATCAGTGCTTCGAGTACTGACTCGGTTTGCTCGTACGTAACCGCAACAGCTTTTTCTACCATCGCCTTGATAGCTGGTGAGCGCGACACAGCCAGATCGTGCGCAAAGTAGCTGCGCACACGGTCCTGGATGGACGTTGCCTTCCCGATATACAAAAGCTCTCGTTTCGGACCGAGAAAACGGTAAATGCCCGGAGAATCCGGTAGTCTGAAAGCTGCCAGCTCGTCGCGCGTCATGGCGCGAGTATAGACGAGTCCGACGGAGCGTGCCATGTGGGGAAACAGAGATGACCCGCGTCCGTATGCTTTGCATACAAGCGGGGCCATCAGATTCTCTCGGTGTCATCGGCGCACGTTCCTCACATGGATGTCGTGTGCTTGTATGACGTACCATTCGAGATGGATTGAGTATCCTTCTCGGTAGAGCCGCCAGTCATGGTCGGCGCACCCCGGATTATTCCCGACGAACTCTGCGTAGGCACGGCGATAGACTACGTCGTAGCCTAGTTTCGCCGGTACCTTATAGGCACGCATGAGTTCATCGAGCATCCGCGCATGGCGATCGCTCATCACACACCCCCTTTCGTGGGCCAGAGGAGAGTTCCTAAGTCATAAGTATGGCACGCGCGCTGACCGCACGGCGCATTGCGAACTGTGGAAAAACTTACTTCCGCTTCCTCTTAAGAATACGTTTGAGGTAGTAGCCCGTGTGTGAACCGACGGTGGTTGAGACTTCCTCTGGAGTTCCCTTCGCGACAACTTTGCCACCGCCGACCCCTCCTTCTGGTCCCAAATCAAGTAGGTAGTCCGCGCATTTCAGCACATCAAGATTATGCTCGATGACGACAACGGTGTTTCCCCGCTCGACAAGCTTTTGCAGAATCTCAATGAGTCTCCGGACATCATCGTAGTGAAGCCCGACCGTCGGTTCATCCAAGAGGTAAATTGTTTTGGTCATGTGTGGTCGGTAGAGTTCGGATGCTATTTTCACACGCTGCGCTTCTCCTCCAGAGAGCGTCGTTGCACTTTGCCCGAGTTCGAGATATGAGAGTCCAACATCTGCGAGTGTTTCGAGACGATCGTTGATGGCTGGAATATCCTCGAAGAACGTGATGGCTTCTTCGACGGTCATCGTGAGGATGTCATGGATACTCTTCTTCCGGTACTTCACCTCCAATGTTTCCTTCGTGAAGCGTTTGCCGTTGCACACATCGCACGTGACATACACCGTCGGCAGGAAGTGCATTTCAACGGCAACAAGCCCGTTACCTTCGCAGGCTTCACAGCGACCGCCCTTTACGTTAAATGAGAAGCGTCCCGGTCCCCAGCCACGCGCTTTTGATTCCTCGCTCATCGCGAAGAGGTCGCGAATGTGCGTCCATGCACCAGTGTACGTCGCCGGATTAGAACGCGGCGTGCGACCAATGGGCGACTGGTCGATAAGAATTGCGCGGCCCAAATACTCGGTACCACTAAACTCGGCGACATTGTAGAGCTTGGCGGTTCGAAATCGTCGGTCGAATCTCGCAAGGAGGTTACGGTGCAATATCTCATACAAAAATGTCGACTTGCCAGAGCCAGAAACGCCGGTGATGCCGACGAGCTTTCCGAGCGGAATGTCTGCGTTAACGTTCTGAAGGCTAAACTTCGTCGCACCGCGAATCTTAAGCTTACCTTTGTCCGCCGTACGTCGATTCTCCGGAACTGGTACCGAATCTTCATCGCGCAGATACGCAAGAGTTCGCGACTTCGATTTATTTGTCTTTGCAGTAAGTAGCTCTTCCAGCCATCCCGATACTACAATCTCACCGCCATGCTTCCCAGCGCCCGGGCCCAAGTCGACGATATAGTCTGACGCATAAATGGTGTCCTCGTCGTGCTCGACAACGAGAACGGTATTGCCGAGCTCTCGCAGATGCTTGAGCGTTTCTATTAGTCGCTCATTATCGCGCTGGTGCAATCCGATGGTCGGCTCGTCGAGGACATAGAGCGCACCGACGAGCCCGCTACCGAGCTGTGACGCCAAACGTATACGCTGCGCTTCGCCGCCGGAGAGCGTATTTGCTCGTCTATCGAGCGTCAGGTACTCGATACCAACATCAAGCATGAACTGCAGACGCGACATGATTTCTCGAATAACCGCTTTGGAGATTTCTTTCTCAGTATCCGTGAGCTGTAGGTCGTCGAACATCTGCTTGGCGTCAGCAATTGAGAGGCGAGTCAAATCGACGATGCTAAAGCGAGCGCTGTCAGTGCTACCCTTTTTTCGCGAGTCGAGTGTGACATGCAGTGCCTCGTTGCGCAGGCGTGCACCGTTACAGGCATCACACGGCTCATCGCCGAATACATACTTGGTGCCGAGGCCGTTACAGGTCGGGCACGCACCATACGGCGAGTTAAAGGAAAATAGTCTTGGCTCCACTTCGGGGAAGGAAAAGCCGTCGTAGGGGCACATGAACTTTGCAGAAACGATGTGCGGCGTTCCGTCTGGGTCTATGATCTTCACCAATCCGTCGGCATCGGTAAGTGCGCGCTCAATTGCCTCACTCGCGCGCTCTCTGGTCCCCTTGGGATCATCGGTAAACTCCGAGACAAATATTTCATCAACGATGATATCAATATCGTGCTTGAAATTCTTCTTCAGCGTGATGCGCTCGCGCAGTGAGACATCTACGCCGTCTACGACTGCCTTTTCGAAACCTTTATTGAGCATGTCGTAGAGGAGCTGGTAGTACTCCCCTTTTCGCCCAACGACAACCGGAGACGCTATGCGCACCTTGCCGTCAGTAACGTGCCCCGTTAGTTTTCCTGCCTTCTTGGCGAGTGCACCGCTCTTCTGCACCAAGGAAACGACCTGGTCGAGTATTTCTTCCGTTGATTGTTTCCGCACAAGGCGGCCGCATTCGGGACAGTTTGGATGCCCGATGCGCGAGTAGAGTACGCGCAGGTAGTCGTAAATTTCCGTGATTGTTGCGACCGTCGAGCGCGGGTTGTTTGAACGACTTTTCTGGTCAATGGAGATGGCCGGCGAGAGGCCTCGTATCTCGTCAACGTCAGGCTTCTGCATCTGACGCAAGAACTGACGCGCGTAGGCGGAAAGGGACTCAACGTACTTGCGCTGTCCCTCAGCAAATATGGTGTCGAATGCGAGAGAAGATTTCCCAGAGCCAGAAAGGCCTGTGAACACAATCATTTTGCCGCGCGGAATCTCCACCGAGACGTTCTTCAGGTTGTGGGTCCGCGCTCCCTTAACGACAATTTTGTCTTCCATAATGGCGTCCCACTGTACCACGAACTGGGCTTGCGCGCTGTTTTGCGCAGAACGACCTCTGTGGCATAGTGCCGCCACATGTTCGAGTCACTGTCCATTATGCCGTACAGCCATTTCTTCCCCTACATTGGGGCATTTGTCTACGTGTACTACTTTCCCACGTTTGCCTCTCTCCTCTTTAATACCAAAAACTTTGGCCCCATCCTGTTCACAAACACCCTTGTTGGTTGGTCAATTCTGGGCTGGTTCGGCTGCCTCGTCTGGGCATTTGAGGGCTAAAGGATAACGGCCTCCTCCTTAAGTTGGACTGCGAAGCGATTCGCAACAAGCTCCTTTATCTGCGCCGCAAGCGCCCGCACATCGGCTGCGGTCGCATTACCCACATTGACGATATAGTCTGCATGCTGATCGCTGGATTGCGCATCACCAACGCGCAGTCCCTTTGCGCCCGATTTTTCAATAAGCCACCCAGCGGGAACGCGCCCTTCACGTGAACTGACGCCCTTTTCCGCTTCAAACAGATGCCGAACGTCGTCTTTTGCGACGGGATTCATAAAGTATGAGCCGGCCGCTCGTACGTTCTGGATGTGGCGACGTTCGCGCTCTGCAATCGTCTCATCTATAGCGACGAGTGACGCTTTCGGGTCACCCTGTCGCAGACGCAGCTGTGCGGAGAGAATGATAATTTCAGGGCGACCTTTAAAGATGCTCATGCGATACGCGAACGCGCACTCGGAGGCAGGCATCTCGGAAATGGTCAGCGTGTGCATATTCATGACGCGCACCGACGTAACAAGATCCTTAATTTCCGTGCCAAATGCGCCAGCGTTTCCGCGTATCGCGCCGCCGAGCGAGCCGGGAATACCTGCCATTTTTTCCATGCCGCCGAGCTTGAGTTGCGCCGCATTTCTAATCAGCGTATCGAGTACACACCCCGCTTCGGCGAACACTGTTTCTCCGCTTGTGTGCCACTTCGTGGTCGCAATTTTTAGTACGAGCGCCTCAAGACCTTCGTCCGGCACTAGAAGATTGCTGCCACCACCAATAACATACACCGGCACACGGTGTTCGCGCGCCCATAAAAGTGCGTCGCGCACGTCGTCCTCTTGTACCGCTTCAACGAAATAGCGTGCAGGGCCGCCGATGCCAAAGGTCGTATGAGGCGCAAGGGGGACATGCTCTTGGAGCTTCATCATGGGCACAGCATACGCAAAAGCACGCATGCGTCCATGCTGAATCGGGTATGACCCTAGGATGGCTCTACTTAGCGCTTTCTAGCGTGCGTATTTCGTCACGCAAAAGTGCCGCGGTCTCAAAGTCCAGCTTGTCTGCAGCATCGTGCATCTGACGCTTCTTCTCTTTTATGAGTTTCTTTGTGTCGCCGCCATACGCTGCGGTATCCATGTCGGCAAGCTCTTTCACGGCGCGTTGACGCGCTTTGGTAATGTCGCCCACGATATCGTGAATGCGCTTTTGTATCGTCTTCGGCGTAATGCCATGCTTCTCGTTATAGGCAAGCTGTATTGCCAGGCGACGATTCGTTTCTCCTATCGCCCGCTCCATCGAGCCAGTGCTATTGTCCGCATACAAAATGACGCGCCCCGCAACGTTGCGAGCCGCACGCCCAATTGTTTGGATGAGCGACGTCTCGCTACGCAAGAAGCCTTCTTTATCAGCATCGAGAATGCCGACGAGTTCAACTTCGGGTAGGTCTAAGCCCTCGCGCAAGAGGTTCACCCCCACCAAAACGTCAAACGTGCCGCGGCGAAACTCGGTGAGAATCTCGATACGCTCTATCGTCTTTATGTCACTGTGAATGTATCGCGCACGAATTCCCTTCTCGACGAGGAACTGCGAGAGGTCCTCTGCCATTTTTTTAGTCAACACGGTCACGAGCGAGCGAGCGCCGCGCTTCGTCACAATCTCACATTCCGTGATGAAGTCCTTTACCTGACCCGCGTACTCTCCCGTTGCAACAATAGGTCGTACTGCAATCTCTGGGTCGACCAGTCCTGTGGGACGGATAATCATCGGTATCGGTTCGCCGCCGTGCTCTCGTTCGAAATTGGACGGCGTGGCCGACGTGAATATCATCGGTCCAACGCGCGCGAGATACTCATCAAAGGTGAGCGGTCGGTTATCAACGCAGCTTGGCAGACGAAAGCCGTGTTCCGTAAGCGTCAGTTTACGAGAGCGATCTCCCGCGTACATGCCGCCAATTTGTGGAAGCGTCACGTGTGACTCATCAATTATCGTAAGGAAATCCGGCGTGCCATCTGCATGATGCGGAAAGTAGTCCAAGAGCGTGTACGGCGGTTCCCCTGGTTTGCGACGGTCAAAGTGTCGTGAGTAGTTCTCGATGCCATTACAAAAGCCGAACTCACGAATCATGGTGATGTCTTGCCGCGTGCGACGCTTCAGCCGCTCATGCTCCAGTATCTTCCCTTCTGCATCAAGCTCTTTGAGTCGTGCAGCCAGCTCTTCTTCGATATCCGCCAATGCAGCTTCGATGACGTCCTGAGGAGTCACGTAGTGACGAGCCGGAAAGATGAATACGCCATTATCCTCTCGTCGAATCTCGCGCGTAATCGGGTCTATGATTTCAATTTTCGAGACCGCGCCTGCGGAGAGTGCCACACGGTAAATGAGCCGCTCGTTTGCGGGCATTATTTCGACTTTGTCGCCCAGTGGTCGAAACGTTCCAGGTGAAAGGTCCCCTGGCGTACGCGAGAAATGCATGGCTACGAGGCGGCGCGTGAGTGCCGCACGAGTGTACGCCTGACCGAGGGAAAGTTTGAGATTCACCTTTTCGTATTCGATGGGAGAACCGAGGCCGTAGATGCAAGAGACGGACGCGACGATAATGACGTCGTTACGCGTGAGTAGTGCCTGGGTTGCTGCGTGGCGCAGACGTTCGATATCCTCGTTCACCATCGCCTCCTTTTCGATATAGGTATCCGTGACGGGAACATATGCCTCCGGCTGATAGTAATCGTAATAGGAAACAAAATAGTGAACCGCGTGATCTGGAAAGAATTCGCGATACTCTGCCGCGAGCTGTGCTGCCAGTGTTTTGTTGTGCGCAATGACCAACGTCGGCTTGCCCCACTTCTCAATGATGTTCGCAACTGTGAACGTTTTTCCCGAGCCAGTTACGCCGAGGAGAGTTTGATTCATTTTGCCCGCTTCAAGACCACGCATGAGTGCGTCTATTGCGGCTGGCTGGTCGCCGTCGGGTTTGTAGTTCGATTTGAGCTGAAACATCGGGAAAGTGTGCCTTATTGACAGCCTACCCGCAATACGTCTTTACAGGCGCTGGCCTGCATGCACAATGACCGCATCGCAACAGAAGGGGTGATGCGATGAGTGGTAAACGGCGGAGGAAGCTGCTACGTAAGGACAAACGGCGGGCAGAGGAGGCTCTGGAACGTCAAGCGGCGGCGACTGCGTTGCGACGGGAGTGCGTCTCATACGACGCGCAACTCGACGATGACGACGCAGGCTACGTGGTCGCGACGACGCGACTCATGACTAACGTCGACGACGATGATCGTCGGTTTCCCATAGTGCGCTACGTCGACCCAGATGATGTCGACTAGTGGAAGGGGGCGGTTGCGACCGCCCTCTTACATGTCAGGCAAGCGATAGTATGCAGAGCTGACGCTTGCCACGTTTGAGGAGGGCGATTGGAGCGTCCTGAAAATCCTCGTGCATCATGACACGTTCAGTAGAACTCACTTTTGCCCCGTTGAGCGTAATTGCGCCATCCTCTATAAACTGTCGCGCTTCCCGCTTTGATGCCGCGAGTCCAGAAACAACTAAAACGTCGAGAATCGAATCATTGAGTTTTACTGTTGTACGCGGCGCGTCCTGTTGAAGTAGCTCCGCAGTTTCCGCTGTGACGGTTCCCGAAAACAGTGACTGTGCTGTCTCTGCGGCCTGGCGCGCCGCGTCTGCTCCATGCACGAGTTCTGTAACGGCGAGCGCGAGTGCTCGTTGTCCAATGCGCTTATCAGGAGAGGCTGTGTGCTCTACCATGATCTGTGAAATAGCATCACGAGAGAGAAGCGTCATTTTCAGGAGCAGTTCCTCAAGCATGTCGTCTTCCGTATTGAACCAGAACTGATAGAAGGCAAAGGCGGATGTTTTTTGCGCATCGAGCCACACGGCGTTTCCTGCTGACTTTCCAAATTTCTTCCCGCTCTTGTCGGTCAACAACGGCCATGAAAGCGCATATGCCTTCTTTCCTTCAGTTTTACGAATCAAATCGACCCCTGAAATGATGTTGCCCCATTGGTCTGAACCGCCGACCTGTAGGTCGCAGTCGTAGCGCTTGTTTAGTTCGAGAAAATCATACGCCTGCAATAGCATGTACGAAAACTCGGTGTAGGAAATGCTTTGATCGGGCGCTTCGATGCGTGCGCGGACTGAATCACGTTTAATCATTTCGTTCACCGTGAAGTGCTTGCCGATGTCTCGCAAGAATTCCATGTAATTGAGCGTTCGCAGCCAGTCGGCGTTATTGACCATGCGAAACTCCTTGCCGCCGAAGAGCTGTGAGAACTGCTTCTTGAGCGCGTCAGCATTACGATCGATGGTCGCATCATCTAAGAGATTTCTTTCTGCGCTCTTGCCGCTCGGATCCCCTACCATGCCTGTACCACCGCCAACAATGATGATGACGTTGTGTCCGGCATCTATGAACCGGCGCAAAACGAGCAGGCCCATAAGTTGCCCAACGTGCATGGAGTCGGCTGTAGGATCGACGCCGAGATACAGCGTGCGTGTACCGCCGTCGGTGAGTTCTTCGAGTGTCTCTGATGAATGCTGGTATACGTATCCGCGCTCTTTGAGCGTCTCGGAGAGTGTCATGACCGCGACTATAGCATAAAAAGAGGGTCGGCCCAGCACGGCCGACCCAAAGTGTGCGTCCGTGGCAGCAGCTAACTCCGCCCGTGACCCAGTGAGTCTAGCGCAAACGGTCACGTTCGTCTTCTCGAGCACGAACCTCCGCCTCATCCATGCCAAAGTGGTGCGCAAACTCGTGCCAGACCGTGTCAGCCACTATCTCCGGAATGGGCTGACCGGTCTCCTCGTGCATTTCGAGTGTGGGTATTCGATATATGGTAATGGTATCCGGCAACGTGAGCCCGACGCCGTACTCACTGCCTCGTTCGGAGAGCGGCACGCCATGGTAGTAGCCGAGCAGCGTCTCGTCGCCTCCTAATCCTTCGCGCTTACGCACCTCTTCTGATGGCTCATCTTCAATGAGAAGAGCCACATTCTTAATCTTCTCTTGCACCCAGGCAGGCAACTTCTCGTACCCTTCAACGACCAGGCGCTCGAATGCATCCATGTCCATCGCGACAGCATACGAGAAAAGGCGAGACCGCGGAAGACGGCCTCGCCCCTGTTTAGGCTCTCGCCTTCGGAATAAGCTCCGAAAGCGATTGCTCGCCGTTCAGACGGCGAATTGCCCGCGCAATCAAGGGCGCGATTGAGATGACCTCTATTTTGCTTGAGGCTGCCCGTATCGCATCCCAGTCCTGAGCGACGGTGTCTGTCACAAACACTTTCGTGAATGCGCTTGCTTGGATGCGCTCGACGGCTTTGCCTGAAAGCAAGCCATGTGTCGCAAACGCGAACAGCTCAAGCGCTCCTGCGGCCTGGGCAGCTTCAGCGTTCGCAATCATAGTGCCACCGCTATCTATCATGTCGTCAACGAAGAGGACGTTCTTGCCGCGCACGTCTCCGGCAATCTTCACTCCCGAAACCGAGCCCGCTTGTTCACGGCTCTTGTAGAACAAGACCCAGTCATCGTGACCCAAGAGCTTAGCGTACGCATTCGCTCGTGGTCCACCACCTTTGTCAGGCGAGGCGACAACAAGCGGGTTCGGCAAACGTGCGCTCAAGTACGGCACTGCCACGTGCGATGCGTACAAGTGGTCGACCTGCAGACCTTCAGAGAACGCAATCATCGTTCCTTCAGAGTGGAGGTCGAACATCAACACACGATGCGCGCCGGAGTGATTGATAAGTGTTATCGGTATCCGCGCGCTGATTGCAGTGCGAGGAGCAGTCTTTCGGTCTTGGCGGTTGTAGCCAAGATAGCTCGGCACCAGTGTGACTCGGGCGGCAGATGAGCCGACGGCCGCTTGGGCCAAGAGCATCAGCTCTATCAAATTCTCAGCAGGCGGGTTGGTCGGATTGACGATAAACACGTCGCGACCGCGGACGTTATCAAGGATCTGTACGTCCACCTCCCCGTCTGCGAATCGCTTCACGCGCGCAGGCGTCGGATCGATGCTCAGCAGGTTACATACGTCGTTTGCAAGACGCTGACCTGCCGTGCCATGTAGCACTACGATTTCCTTCATCGGGCTTACTCCCAGTGGTTGTCCCGCTCAATTGTATATGCCGCGTGCTACGCCGCCTGATTGACAAGCTGTGCGAACCGTTTCCTCACCTTCTCTATTTTTGGCTCAATGACTAGCTGGCAATACGGTTGGAGCGGGTTTTGGACAAAATAGTCCTTGTGGTAGCTTTCCGCCGGGTAGAACGTTGTCGCCGGCATCACTTGCGTCACGACGCGAGTACCATCAGTGAGCGAGGCGTTTACTTCAGCAATGATTTTTTCAGCATCGACCTTCTCGGCATCGTCAGAATAGAAGATGACAGAGCGATATTGTTCACCTACATCTGCCCCTTGCCGGTTCATGGTCGTTGGGTCGTGCGAACCGAAGAAGACGGTGAGGAGGTCTGTGTATGAGATAACGTTCGGGTCATACGTCACGCGGATGACTTCAGCATGTCCGCTGTCTCCGCGAGACACACGCTCGTATGAGGGATGCTCAAGTGTTCCTCCTGCGTAACCGGGCTCAACTGCTGACACTCCCTTCAGCATGCGAAATACGGCCTCCGTACACCAAAAACATCCGCCCCCAAAGACAACTTGTTTCATGTCGCTAGTATGCAGCATATTTTCGAAAAACGAGAGGGCGGCCATGGGCCGCCCTCTTTTCTTTGCGCTTCGTGTCCTGACTTAGACGAGTCGCTTGTCGATAGCTCGCCGGAGCATCCAGAGAGCCGCACGGCGCCCGATGAACGTGTTCACCAAGACCAGATTAAGAGGCATGGCCTGATGTGCCGTACCGCTCGGCAGCCCGAAGTCTTGTTCGGCGCGCTTCATCGCACCAACGGCACAGACACGATGTACGTCATACCCAAGCGGCGAGACCGGCTTTCCCTTCAAGTTGACCGCATAGCTCGCACGGCACCAATTCTTCGGGTCCTTGATGCGGCCGTAGGCTGCCTTCAGGACCTTGAGCTCGGCCGTGTCCGTTGCAGCGATGGTCCACAGGTACGCCTCGGGGTCGTCCGACTTCCAGACGTAGAGCGTGGCCGGCACGTACGGTGCGTCGACCGTATACGCAGAATCGAGGGGCATGCCCTTTCTCCCTGTTCGCGGCTCGCGTGAGTGCGAGTCCACGACTACCCTAGCAGAAAGCGAATAGTTGCACTAGTTCCGGCGAGACTTTGAGCGATCCGTGCTCGTCAGCTGCTGCTTACGCAAACGCACGAAGTTTGGGGTAATTTCAAGATATTCATCGTCCGCCATAATTTCCAGCCCACGCTCGATAGTGAGCGTGAATGGTGGCACGAGATTAATGGCGTCATCCGATGAAGATGAGCGGACGTTGGTCAGGTTCTTACCCTTAGTTGGGTTCACTTCCATCTCATCACCCTTGGACGTGTTTCCGATAACCATGCCCTCGTAAATTTCTTCGCCGTGGCCGATGTACAAAATGCCACGCTCCTGAAGATTCCAGAGTGCGTATCCTGCAGCTTTGCCAGAAACCATGGATATCATCGAGCCGGTCTGACGCTTGGTGATGGTGCCAGTGAAGTGCTTGAAGCCAATGACGCGACTCGAAAGGATTCCTTCACCCTTCGTATCAATGACGAACTGATTACGGTAGCCGAGAAGACCGCGCGTTGGTCCTTCAAAAATGAGGCGGACCGTTTCGTGCTGTATGAGATTCTGCAAAACAAATCCACGCTGGCCGAGACGCTCGATAATTGCACCTTGATACTCCGTCGGCGTATCGACTATGACTTCCTCAAACGGCTCTACTTTTACACCATTATCAACACGAACGATAACTTGTGGCTGTGATACCTGCATTTCGTAGCCTTCACGGCGCATGTTTTCCAGTAGGATTGCTACATGCAATTCACCACGGCCCGATACTTTGAAGACATCGGTAGAGCCAAAATCCACGCGCAGTCCGACGTTAACTTCCAGTTCACGCTCCAGTCGCTCACGAATCTGGCGCGTCGTTACGTACTTACCATCGCGCCCGCCCAACGGTGAACTGTTCACGAGGAAGTTGAGCGTAATCGTAGGCTCATCAACGGCAATCATCGGAAGCGCCTCGATATCAGCTGACGTTGAAATAGTTTCTCCAATCTCGATATCTGGCACTCCCGCGACGAGGACGATGTCTCCGGCGCTTGCCTCTTTCGTCTCCACGCGGCGCAGTCCATCGAAGGTAAACATCTTGATGAGCTTCCCCGCGCGCGCGGCACCTTCGGGTTTCTTAACGAAGACACTCGCGGTGTCTGTTACGACGCCGTCATAGATTCGGCAGATTGCCATGCGGCCGAGGAAGTTATCGTACGCCAGGTTAAATGGCTGCATACGCAAGGGTTTATCGGCGGCGCCCGCAGTATTCGCAACCGGAACTTTTGCGAGAATGGTGTCGAGAAGTGGCGTAAGGTCAGCAGACTCATCTTCCAGTTTCAATTTCGCTATACCCGCGCGGCCAATGGCGTAGACAACCGGAAACTCGCACTGCTCGTCATTTGCGCCAAGTTCGAGAAAGAGTTCCAATACCAAATCCTCGCAATGCTTTGGATTAGCCGCGGGTTTGTCTATCTTATTGATGACAACGATGGGCTTAAGACCGAGTTCCAGAGACTTCTTGAGTACAAAGCGTGTCTGGGGCATCGGGCCCTCCTGCGCGTCAACGACGAGAAGGACCGAGTCAATCGAACGCAGCACGCGCTCTACCTCGGAACCGAAATCAGCGTGCCCCGGGGTATCCACGATGTTGATTTTCGTTCCTTTGTACTGAACAGAGGCGTTCTTAGCGTAAATCGTGATACCGCGCTCCTGCTCGAGTTTGTTCGAGTCCATCGAGACGCCCTCCTCGGTAGCACCGGTCTGGCGCATGATTGCATCCGTGAGCGTTGTCTTCCCATGGTCAACGTGCGCAATGATAGCGATGTTTCGGATGTCCATATTTCAAGAAAAATGCCTCGACCGGAGGCAAGTCGGACGATTATGCCACATTGCCCTCGTACTATCAATACGCGCTATTTTGGGTCGCCCAAATCTTCCCCCCACTGCCAGCGTGGCGGCTCCCCCTTTGCATAGCAGACCCGGATAAGCGCAAGCGTCACGAAGGTGATTGGCATGAGAAAGGTGAAGAATACTTCGCGAGGTGGGGACGACTCATCTATAGTGAGGGCGAACGTCATCACAACAACGAACCACACCCCTATCGTCAGCCAGCCCTGCCACGTAACGGGCGTCCAGCCCCATCCGTACAACTTGCGCTTAAACCACAGGTCGCTCATGTCAGTTACCGTACCATGCCGTGAGCCAACTGCGCATCATGTCGATTTCTCGTGATTGAGACGTAATGATGGCATCGGCGAGAGCGCGCATTTCAGGTTTGTCTGATGAGACAATCATCTGAGCCATCATCACGGCCATTTCATGATGCGGAATCATCTGCTCGATGAACTCGCGGTCAAACTCAGCATCAGACGTGGCTCGCAGTGCCACCATGTCTCCAGACATGCTATCCATGTGCATTCCCATTCCTCCGGGTGGCGGAGCGGAACCGTACCACTGTTCATACCACGTGGTCATCTCGGTTATCTCGCGTGTTTGCGCCTCGATGATGCCCCGCGCCAAAGAAAGCATTTCTGGCCGCTTTGAACGCTCCAGAGCGAGCTCGGCCATAACAATCGCGCCTTCATGATGAGGAATCATTTGCACAATAAAGTGCTGGTCACCCATGGAAGCGTTCATGCGCTCGTTCTGCATAAGTGCCCCATTTTGCATCATGTGCATTCCCGAGGCCGGCACGCCGTAGCGTGTGATGCCGAATGTGTAGCCAATGCCGACACCGACGATAAGAGTTAGTACTCCGACAGTGAGAATGGTCGGAAGTAGCGCGTTGTTGTTCATAGTTTTGTTAGATAGTGGTAGTAACGCTAGTGAGCGAACCAGAACCACTCGCGACGATTAAGTATGCCGGCCGCGTACAATTCTTGCATGAGCGTGGGGCGAGGTGCCACATGACGCAGTCTTTGTCGTGACGGGCTTCTGAGGGGCACGAACGCGGCGTATGCGAACGTGAGAAAGACTGCGCTCAGTAGAGAGAGAATTGCGCCAATGAGGGCGTGCCAGATAGACACGTGCTCAATGACTGAACTTTGACAAATAACCTGCTGCGCCTGCATCAGCGGACAGCCGTGATGATGTTCAGTGCCCGAAAGAAGCAGTGGTAGTCCGAGCGTAATCACCGCAGTGAAAACAATCAGCGTTGCGTACGTAAGTGCTCGTCGCATTACTCTAGACTACTGCTCACTGCCGCGAAAGCAAGTCACGCGTCGTAGAACACTCGTCCTGTTTTTAACGCATCTAAATAGTAGGGCTCACCTGCAAACAAGGGCGTCGGTAAGTCATCAAGTGCACGCCATTCCCAACTAACCATTTTATCCGGTTCCATGACGCGAGGTTCGCCACTTTTCCAATCGGCAATCATGCCAATATCGACATAGTGCTTCGGGGCGTACTCTTTGAGATTGACCAGACGCAGAAAACGAATGTTCTGAATCTCAATACCGGCCTCCTCCATGACCTCCCGCCGCACACACTCCTCAATGGATTCCATATGTTCTAGGTGTCCACCTGGCCATGACCATTCTCCGTTGGCGAGTTCTGATTTGCGCTGACCGATGAGAACTTTTCCGTCTTTCATCACCATGACGCCAACGCCCACCTTGGGCCTGTCGCCGGTCATGAGCCGGCTTCCTTCTCCATCCGCTTCAGACGCGTGTAGTAGTCGGGAATCTCCTTCAGGTGCGCCAGTGCGATTTTGCCCGTGAGAGTTAGATCGTCGTGCGTGACATCGGTCTGTGCGTCATGGCTTCCATGTTCAAGTTCGATTGCTAGTCCCACGCGAAACTCATCGAGTGAGTACAGTTTCCAGTCGAGCCCTATCGCCTCACCTATTGTTCGAGCTTCGTCTTCGGAGAATTCGCGCATGCCCCATCGTACCATTGGCTGCGCATTGCGTCATTCGTAGCGAAGCGCATCAATCGGGCTTAGGTCAGCTGCGCGACGCGCAGGGTACCAGCCGAATATCACCCCAGTCGCCGCCGAGACCCCAAACGCAAGGAGAACCGAACCAGCAGTTACAGATGTCGTAACCAGTCCGGTGGCGTTTACCGCCGCTGATATCCCCCAGCCTAGAAGAATGCCAATCGCACCGCCAATGAGTGTGAGCATGACCGCTTCTCCGAGAAATTGTAGCGAGATGTCGCGACGCTTTGCGCCTATGGCTTTACGAAGACCAATTTCTTTGGTGCGCTCTGTCACCGAGGTGAGCATCATGTTCATGATGCCGATACCGCCAACTAACAGCGAGATACTGCCGATGGCACCCAAGAGATACGTGAGTGTCGCGGTCACGTCCCCTGCTGTGGAGAGGAGATCGTTCTGGTTAAGAACACTAAAGTCGGCTTCTTCGGGAGTATCTATTCGATGCCGCGTCATGAGAAGTTCGGTAATGTCCGCCTGAACTTGCTGCATGGATTCCGCATCGCTCGCCTGAACATTGATAGTCGAAACGAACTGATTGCCCGTCAGCAGTCGTTGCGCGGTCGAGAGCGGTATAAAGATGATGTCGTCCTGATTCTGAAAGCCACCGCCACCTTTTGATTCGGTAACGCCGACGACGATGTAGTTCGCGCCGTTTATACGTATGGTTCCACCAAGGACACCGGGAGAATCAGCGAATAGGTCTTCGCGAACGGTTGGTCCGATAACGGCGACACGCGAGCCAGAAGAAACGTGGGAATCGGTAAGAAATGTTCCTTCTGCAATCTCAATGTTTCGTATGGTGTCGTAGGATGCGGACACGCCGTTGATAGTAGTGTTTGTGTTAGTGCCGCGTGCGGTAACTTGATAGCGACCAGAAACCGCGGAAGCAATGGCAGCAATGCCTGTGACACGCTCTTCAATCGCCTCTGCGTCTTCCAGGGTCAATGTTTGAGCCGACCCTCGCCCCTGACTGACTCCAAACCCGCCCGGGCCGCCACGCAATTGTCCCGGCACGACCTGCAAGAGGTTAGACCCGAGCGATTCAATAGACGAAGAGATAGATTGCGACGCGCCCTGCCCAATCGAAATCATAGCGATAACCGACGATATGCCGATGACGATGCCAAGAATCGTGAGGCCAGAACGAACACGGTTTGCGGAGAGTCCCACATACACTTCGTGTACCAAGTCATCGAGCGTCATACGTGTTTCGCTTTACGGCGAGTATGTTTGCCAGAGTCATCACTTATCGTGCCGTCTCGTATATAGATGATGCGCTCAGCGTGCTCAGCAATTTCCAGTTCGTGCGTAATGACGATTATGGTCTTGCCTTCCCGCTCATGGAGCGCCTGAAATGTTGCGAGGACAATTTCTCCGGTCTTAGTGTCGAGATTTCCGGTCGGCTCGTCTGCCAGAATTATGGATGGATCATTGACGAGTGCGCGGGCAATCGCCACACGCTGAATTTGTCCGCCAGAAAGCTGGTTCGTATGACGCGCGTAAAATGTGTCTTCCAACCCAGCCGACTTGAGGGCGGCATGTGCACGGCGTTCCCGCAGCGCCGGTTCGACGCCAGCGTACATCATAGGAATCGTAACGTTACGAATCACGCTGGTGCGCGGCAACAAATTAAACTGCTGAAATACGAAGCCGATTTTCTTTGCACGCACGTCAGCGAGTTCATCTTCGCCAAATTTGGATACATCACGCCCGTCGAGCAAATAGTGTCCGCGGGTAGGCGTATCAAGACAGCCGAGTATATGCATCGCGG
>JAKFXQ010000025.1 GCA_021731295.1 Patescibacteria group bacterium | reverse complement strand
GGTATCTATATCGAAGCCGATGTGGCCGAGTCCGCCCCGCGAGCGACGAAGCACGGTGGAACACTGCGGTTCTTTAACCCGGATACGCCGCTCGAGACGGATGAGCAGGTCGCTGCCGACTACAAGCGACGTGGACTGCAACGCGCAAGCGTGGATTGGCTCATCCAGTTCAACGCGAAGGACCCGGACTTTGTGACGATGTACCCCAACGCGACGTTGTGGTACGACGGCAAGAAGTGGTGCTACATGAAGTTCTATCGGCACCTCGGCAAGCCGTGCGTCACGGTCGGCTCGAACGCCACCTATCATCGTGGCTGGTACGAGTCGATTTGGTTCGCAGGAGTATCCGACGCGCCGTTCTGAAACGGCGACAATAGGAAAGGGGCGCGCTCGCGAGCGCGCCCCTTTTTTCGTGCCGCGTTGCGGCCTCAGGCCTTCAGCAGGCTGTTGATTTCCGCGTCGATGTTCGTGTGCGCACTTCTCTCGAACTTGGCGATGAAATCCGTCGTTCGGAAGATGGAACGTCGGCGCAGATGTGCCGCGAGTTCCGCGATGCGGGTCACCCGATACTCGTCATCTTTCAGGTGCTTGCGCTCCCGGCGCAACGCATCTTTGTACCGCGCATAGTCTTCGAGCGAGCCGCCGAGGATGCGATTGACGATGTCCGCCGTCAGCTTCTCATCCCGCGAGTCCGCAAGGTTTTGGTTCACAGACTTCTCGATAAGGTCCATGACGCGCGAACGGCCGTCCACCTTCATCCCGTGGAGGACCAGCTGTTCGTTCGCGAAGCGCGCGCAGGTGCGTCCGTTGTCGTGACGACGCGGGTCCCACGCTGCAGAGCGGTACCAAATCGCAATCTCGACCGACTGCGCGAAATCCGCGAGATGCCGGTTGGCATCGAGGATGTCGAGACAGGCGGCCACGTGCTCCAAGTTGTGGTAGGGCAGAGCGTTTGATGCGTACTGTTGTGTCAGCACAACGTATGCATCACACGCTTTCTCGTTTCCGAGCCACAGTCCTCTCCAGCGCTTGGAAAGTACGTCATTCGTCGTTGCCATGCTTTTCTCCTTTTCTGCCTGGCACTGGGGCACGCTACCGAAATGCCGTCAACGGGTCAAGGTACACATGTGAAAAGGCCGGACACGAGGGTCCGGCCTTTCTGTTTGCGTGTGAGGCGTGTGCCTTCAGGCGGTGATGCGTCGCGTCGCGCGGAGCGATTCGATTTCCGCCTTCATGTTCTCCTTCGCGCGCTCGCCGAACTCTTCGTTCATCGGCGCGATGAGGTAGAGCGGGTTGCGCGCGATGAATCCCGCGAGCACTTTGCTCCTGCCGATACGGTAGTCGTCGTCAGTAACGTGCACGTACTCCGAACGGATGGCGGTGCTGTAACAAGCGTACGTTTCCGCATCCATGCCGAGTGTGTGCAGGTCAACGGCGGCGATGAACTGCGCGTCGAAGTTCATCAGCGGACTCTTATGGTCCGTCGCCATGATGAGCATGCGCACGTAGCGAATGTCTTCCTCCGACAGACCGAGCCATTGCAGCTCGTCGGCGGCGAAGAACGCGCTCTGGCGCTCGTTGTCCGATGCCAACGGACTGCAGATGACGTCGTGATACCACAGCGCAATCTCGACGAGTTTTTTGCGCAGTGCGATGTAGACGTACCGGTCGAAGACCGACAGGCACGAGTCGATGTGTCCGAGGTTGTGGTACTCGAGACCTGCGCGCTCGTACATCATGACGAGGTTGCAGAATCGCCGGTCGGCTTGCGGATGGTTGTCCCAGAGCTTGAGCCAACGTTCCTTGAGCGCCAGTTTCAGGTTCCTATCCATGGGCTTGGCCTCCTTCTGTTGTGAGCAGCCCCGCAGAAAACTACAGGAGGAGAGAGGGGAGGTCAAAGGCGCTCGGTGGACAACAAAAAGACAACAAAATGGGCCGGAGGATATCCGGCCCAAGGCGTGCGACGTGTCCGTCTGTTGTTCAGGTGCGGGATGCTTCGAGCATCCGCCCGCCGGCGACCTGCTTCCAGATGCGCACTGCATCTTTTGGCGTAACGTCCCCGCGCGGTATCAAGAGCGTGTCGTGCGCGTCTTGGTACGAGATGCCCAAGCGCGCGAGCCCATCGCCGACGTTTGATGTCGGACTGATGAGTGCCACCGGAGCATGTTCAAGCGACTCGAAGTCCGCTTGCATGACGAGTCCCGTCCAGTCACCGAGCTCTGCACAACGATCGAGAATCGCCGCGCCGCGTTCGGCCATCGCTAGTGCCGCTTCTTCTGTAAGCATCACTTTCATGACGCCCTCCTCATTTGCCGTGCCCTCTGCACGGTACCTTGGTGTACTCGTTCCGGTCGCTCGCGTCAAACGTGGGGCGGGGAAGATAGGCGAAGTCTGCTCGCTACCTCTTGATTTCCCGGCGACACTGCATTGACACACGCAGGCAGCGTTGTATTGTGCAGGCCGGTACAGCGTAGAATTATAGAGAAAGAGAGAGGACAGCCCATGTCGACATTCAATTCCGACGTCTTTCGGGAGCTGAACGTTTGCGATGTAGCAGGGTTTACCTACAAGGACGACTGGGGCGACGCAGCGCCTGTCATTGCCGTCGTTTGTGGCGTTGTCAGGCAAACGAGGGACCGCGCTCTAGTTTCGACGGTGGTCGCTCAAGACATCGAGAGCCTGCAGGTCTATCGGCTCGCTCTGACTGCTAACGTCGGTAGAAGACTTCCTGAGGTTGACCTCGGGCGGCGGTCGACAATCGCGTTCAATCTTCGCAGACTAAACCTCGCGGAGTTTTCGCTAGAAGTCGATAGGACAATTCGGCGTCGCGAAAAAGCGTACAGCAGGCTCGGTGCGACGCTGGCCCTAGTTCGAGCACTCGAACGAGTGAACTACCTCGACAAGTTCTTCACGGACTGACTCGAGGGGAAGTGTCCCAAAGAAGCTGAAGGCCGCCACCCGTTGGCGGCCTTCTGTTTTGACGGTGCTCACGGAAGAATCTCTATCCGTAGGCGCCAGGCCCGATGATTGACATATACGAATATAATTGTATTATACAGTCTGTTACAGCGTAGAAACCGCACACAGGAGATGTGCACAATGAAGTTGAACCCCGAAGTTCTGCTCGAGCTGAATCTATCCGACGTCGCCGCATTCGAATACCGCGGAGACGATGGCAACGAGGTGAGAGTTGCCGCGGTTGTGACGGGCGTAGTTCGGTCTTCGACCGATGGAACGCCGGTGGCGACAGTGGTCGTGCAAAGCCTCGAAGACCTGCGCGAATACCGGCTCTACACCGATCCGGAGCGTAATCGGCCACTGATTGAATACGGGAATCAGTTCCGCATCGCGTACAACTTGAGGACGCTCAACGACTACCTGCTCTGCTACGTCCTCGACGATGTATTCGATGGTCTACCGCGAAACAGGATGGCCGCGACGGAAGCGCTCATCCACGTGCTCCAGCGCGTGAACCGTCTCGACAAGTTCTTCACGAAGGAGTGACGCATCTGGAGATGCGTCGCACGACTCTGAAGGCCGCCACCCGTTGGCGGCCTTTTGTTTTGACCCCGCTCGTGGCGCGTGGTACTACACGTCTGGCGCGTGGCTGTCACGCGTATGTATGGAAAGGGATTTCGATGAAACACCGAATCCTACTGGATGTCGAAAAAGCCGGCTCGTTCACGCAGTGGCTGAACGACGAGATGAAGGACGTGAAGCCGAAGAAAGTTCGCAAGCCGCGCCGAAAGGCGATTGAGGGCGAGCGCGTCTTGGGCGAAGCATCCGCGATGGTCAAACGTCTGCTCGTCGTGTATCGGAAGATTCGCGACGCGCGCGTCCCACTGCAGGCGGAAATCAATAGCCTCGGCGTCGTGTTGCAGCCGCACATGGAGCCCTTGAATGAAGAAGAGCCAACGACGGCGGTCTTGCAGATTTCGCAGGATGCAGAAGGACTGAAACTTCTGGGCACGTTCGAGCAGGTGCGCGCGGTCGATCGAATGCTGTACTTCATGCAGATGCAGATTCATCGGCAAATTACGACCGAGATGCAGCTGTGCTGCGCTATGCCGGCGAACGTGTACTCAACGTTCAACGACCAGTGGCAGTTCGTCGTGGATGCCAAGGCGACTGCCGCGGCACGCGGCGTTCGGTTGTCAGACGGTGAGCAGGAGGCGCAGACAGAAGGCGAGGACGATGACGCGCCGAAGCCTCCTCGCGTGCCGCCGCGCGAAAAGATGAACTAGGTCGGGCAACGACCACAGAAAATATGCGAGGCCGCTTCAGTGCGGCCTCGTTTGTATGTTGGGCGGTTGCGTTTTGACGCGCCGTAAATATCGTGGTATTAAGCGACCGGATACGCGGCTGTTCGCGTGTTCGGACTCTGGATATTGGAGAGAAGTCCAATGCAGAAGATGAGTATCTTCGATGAAATCCATAAGCTCGGCTCTGTCGATCGTTGGATTCGACAGGTGCAAGCGTCTATCGATCCGGATAGGCTCCCGCCGCCGCGCCTCAAGGCTTTGTCTTCCGACAAGGTCGTCGGCAAGGCGACGAACCATATCAAGACGCTCATCGGCGCGTTCCGTATTGTCCGGGACGAGCACCTTCTGGTGAATCGCGAGATGCAGAAGCTGCATGAGCGTTTCAGCGAACATCTCGTGCCGTACCAGAACATGGAAAGCGCCGAAGCCCTGATTTCTTGCTCGCAGGACGAGGGTCTGCTCTCGGCCGCTGCGGCGTTTGAGCGGCGTCGTCCCGTTGCGATCAAGTTCCAGATGCTGACCGCACATGTGCGGAACATCATCACGGTCGAACTCGAGCTCGTGTACGAGTTGCCGTTGAAGACCCGCGGCGCCATCAACTCGAAGTGGGAAATCATCCACGGTAAACGAGATGCGCCGCAGCAGCAGGACGGCGGTCTCGGGCAGATACTGTCCGCCGTCATTGGTGCGCGTCGTCGTCAGGGCTGACGGCACCAGCCTGACTGAGACAGGAAGACTACACAGGACCGCCCCGCGCGGTCCTGTTCTTTTATGCCCAGTGCTGACGGCCCAAGCGCGTGCCGCATGCTACGCTTGTTGTATTCATGACGCGCATACTGTCGCATCCGGTGACGCTGATAGTTGGGGTGCCACTCATTTTCATCGCGCTCGTGTCCTCCATTGGACTAGTATCCACCGCGATGGTGAATCCCCAGTATGGATTTCTCTATGCAGTGAACGACCGCATGACGAATGTACGTGAAAATTTTTATGTAGAGGACGGGGCACTCAAGGCGCACATTGATCCCGAATTGGCAGAGGACGCGGACGCTGATGACATTATTGGAAAGCGTCGGATAAGCGGCGCCCGTAGCACACGGTTTTATGTCTACGATACTGAAGCGTGGACGTCGAGACCGATTTCGTATGCAGAGGCGCAGATGCTTACACTTGATGCGTCGCGCACGGCACCTGACGGGTATTCCGTTGAACGCTCACGTTCTTCCGGCATGTTCTTTCCGTTTTTCTGGAACGATAGTTCACGTTCCGAAAGTGTCATCTCGAAAGGTTCGCTCTCGAGAAGGCTTCCACTTGATGAATACTATCAAGACAGCTTTATCGGTTGGATAATCGAATGATATGGAATCATTTCAGATAACGAAGGCGCAGATTCTCGCGCTCGTACGCAAGGCAATCGCCGATGGGACGATAAGTAAGCCTGAATTGGCCGAAGTGTTGTCCATGACACCCGCTCCTGCCATGTCTCCGACAGGCCAGGCGATACCGGATTTAGTGATAGAGCGTGAACCTGTGGCGGCGCCAGTTGCCGCACCTAAGCCAGCGACCGGTCTCGAAATTTCGACGACACAGCTTCTTCAGTACATCGGTGGCTTTATCGTGCTGCTCGGCCTCGGCGCGTTCGTTGCGACGTTCTGGAACGATTTGGTACCGGTGCAACGAGTCTTGATTGCGCTCGGAGGAACGTTGACCGCGTACGTGCTCGGCACCGCACTGTTCTTTGCCGACACGCGCAGTCAGTCAGGTGTGGCGTTCCACCTTATTGCCGGTTGTATGGCGCCGTTTGCAGCGTTCGTCACGCTCGAAGAGATGTTCACTATTTCGATGGAGCCGATGACCGTTGCCCTCGTGTCGCTCACGCTCCTTCTCATCTATGCCGTTACCTACCTGTTTTTGCGACACTTACTGTTTACGTTTTTCATGCTGTGTGCGAGTATCTCGTTCCTCTACAGCACCATCCAAGTAATTCTGCCCGATGCTCCCATTGAATTGTGGGCGCATCTGACGCTTCTCATTGGTGCCGCAGGCATTGGAGTCGGGCGTTCGTTCCGCGGGACACACAACGAGCCGCTCGCCGAAATGATGTATTTCCTCGGTGGAGCAGCAATGTTGATTGCCCCTGCTACCGTCTTCGGCTCCATTCCAGCGTGGGAACTGATATATCCGTTCCTGCTCGCGTTCACGTTCTATCTCGCAATTTCGCTCCACTCGAAGCGCCTCCTCACCGTTAGTGTGCTCGCGCTGATGGCGTATGTGGTCTATATGACCGGAAAACATTTTGCTGATGTCGTCGGCTGGCCGATAGCACTGATTGTGCTCGGTATACTTCTCATTGTTATCGGGTACGTTGCGCTGCGCTTTAGGGACAAGGTCTAATCACCCCCATTCGATAGTGGCCGGTGGTTTGTCAGAGATGCGATACACAACAGCGCCGACTTCGCGTACTTCATTTGTAATGCGGCGTGAGACGCGTTCCAAAAAGTCGTAGGGAAGTTGTGCCACGCGTGCGGTGAAGCCGTTCACGCTCCACACTGCCCACAGCGCAACGACACGCCCCATGCCCGCGTCATCGCCTTTGGTAACGGTATGTTCGGAGCGGGTGAGTGTCGCGCCTGCTTGCCAGACGGTTTCGTACAGCTTCGACGCGCGTAATTCGTCTATATAGATGCCGTCTACGGCACGTGCGATTTTCAATGTCTCACTATTCACTTCACCTTCGATACGTACGACGAGGCCTGGGCCGGGGAATGGATGGCGGAACAACAGCGTCTCTGGCACACCAAGTTCGAGCCCGATGTCGCGCGCACTGTCTTTGACGCAATCCGAAAGCGGCGCAAGTTCAGGAACTGAAAAGGTAATGCCCGTATTGTGATGTACTTTAATTTCAGCGATACGTGCACCCGTTTTGTGTCCGTGTCCGCTCTCGCGCAAGTCCGTGTAGAGCGTGCCTTGGGCAATGAAGCTCGCTTTGAACGCACGAATTTCTTTCTCCAACACTTCTGTGTAGACACCGCGCATGGCGAGACGCTTGTCACGCATGTTCGTTTTACCCTTGAGGACCTTGAGGAATGCATCTGTCGCATCCACTATCTTCACATCGAGCCATTTCTGCGTGCCAAAGTACTTTTTCACAAATGACTCGTCGTCAGGCCGGTCTATGCCACGTATGTAGACGCCGCGAATCTTTGTTTTCGTTCCTTTTGCTGCATGTTTGAGGAGATACGCGACGACGGATGAATCAGAGCCGCCAGAAAGCGCGATGAGTACGTTTTTTTCGGAAATCTGCGTTCGTAATTCCTGAATCTTTAGCTCTGCGACGCTGGTTGCAGGGAAGGGGGCGATGCCGCAAATCTTCACGCAGAAATTCTCGAAGAGTCTTGCACCGTGTTCGCTCTCCGTTGTCTCCGGATGGTACTGCACCCCCCAGAGGTGCTTGTATCGTGCGGCGGCGAGTGCGTTGTCTGTCTTTCCGAGAATCACGAGCTTTTTGGAAGCAGTGATGTGGTCTCCGTGGCTCTGGAGTACGCGCGTCGTTTTCGGGAAACCCGCAAAAAGCGGGTCTGCCTTCAGGATTTTCATTGGATGGACGCCAAATTCACGCGTTTTCGCCGGCGTTACCTTAGAGCCAGCGTGTTTCGCCCACATTTGGAAGCCGAGGCAGATGCCCAGTGTTGGAATACCCAAGTCAAAAATGCGCGCATCGAATGGTGGTGGCTCATTGTGCACGGAGGCCGGACCGCCGGAGACGATAATGCCCGCTGGTGCAATTTTCTTCACGTCCGTGGCCTTTATGCGCGCTGGGTCGGCGACGAGGCAATAGATGCCGAGCTTGGCGAGATGTTGGACGATGAGATGGTCGAATTGCGAGCCCATCGAGAAGAGGAGGATGACTTGCGACGTCTGACGCACCGCGAGCTCTTCTCTAAATGAGGCAAGCGTCGTGGGTGATGTGTCTTTGAGAATGGAAAGTCCCATGCGGCAGGGTACGGGGAAGCGTGGGCACAGTCAAACGGGAATATGGCGAGGGCGCGGAACATTGAAATGTCCGCGCCCTCTTGCGCACGCTAGTGGTGCGTCTGTTTGCCTCCAGCGTTGTCGTTGGCGACTTCCTTTTCCTCGAATTCGTCTTCAAACCAGAAGTACGCTCTGTACTCGAGCTCGCCATCGTCGTTTCTTTCCCACACGAAATCAATGCGACCTTCGTACATGGCTTCCTCGCCGAGCACGTCGGCGACAAATTCCACCATCGCTCGATAGCCCGCATGGATGACTTGCGTAGGAATGGGGATGTCGGCGAGCTCCTCGAGGTCAATATTCTCGTGGATTCGTTCCCAATCCTCCACCGTCTCGGGGTAGGGCATGTCTTTGGAATTGTCGTTCATTACGACCTCCTATGGCCTCTGCGTTCGCTAGAGCCCTCTCCAGCCACGGGCACTATAGTCGGCCCCCAGGGGGCGTCAACACGCGGCTGTCCCCACCCTTTCTCGTGTGGATAACTGGTATCGCGTGGTATATAGTGGGGTATATTTTAGTGCAGTGGGAGAAAGTGGGATGAAGTGCGCTGGCACATCATTCCATCCCAAGCATTAAGGTACGAAATCATGCTCATCGGCGAATACGAACATACGCTCGACGACAAGAAACGGGTCTCACTTCCGAAGCAGTTCCGACAGGAACTCGGAAAAAAGATTATCGTGACACGCGGTTTGGATAACTGCCTCTTTATTTATTCGACAGTCGCCTGGAAGCGGTTGTCGGAAAAGTTGCAGACACTCACGTTCGCGCAAGCGGACACGCGCGGGTTCAATCGATTCTTCTTGTCCGGCGCAGCAGAAGTAGACGTTGATGCAGCAGGACGCATTCTCATTCCTGATCACCAGAAACAGTTTGCACAACTGGGGAAGACAGTCGTCTTCACGGGAGTGTCAGACAGAGTCGAAGTCTGGGATGTGGAGCGTTGGCAGAATTATAAAGCGCGCATCGAGAAGGAAGCGGATGCACTCGCCGAGAAGCTCGGAGAGATAGGCGCACTTTAGTTGGTGTTATTGGGTAGCTGGAGGAATTATGCAAACCGTCAAGCGCACGCGACGTTCAGCATTGTCCTCCAGCGACCCGGTGCCGTCAACTGGACACCGGCGGGATAACGTGGCCATGAGCCACGTCCCGGTTCTTTTACAGGAAGTAGTGGAGTGTCTCGCTCTGAAATCCGATGACGTCGTCTTAGACGCGACATTGGGTGGGGCAGGGCACGCGCGCGAACTCACAAAGCATCTGGGCCCTGATGGAACCTTTATCGGCATAGACGCCGATACAGCCGCCATCCGGCGAGCAGAGGAAGCATTGTTGTCCGTCGCGCCGAAAGTCCATCTCGCACACGCTAATTTTCGCACTATCCGTGTAGTGCTGGAGGGATGTGGAATCGACCACATCTCGAAAGCACTGTTCGACCTCGGGTGGAGTGGATATCAGCTTGCTAGCGGGAGGGGTTTTTCGTTCCTCACTGATGAACCGCTTGTTATGACGTATGCCGACGCTCCAGAAAAAAGCGCCGTCACCGCCGCAACAATCGTAAACTCATGGGGAGAGGAAAGTATCGTTTCGATTCTCACTGGGTGGGGAGAGGAACGGTACGCGCGACGGATAGCACGTGCCATTGTGGAAGCGCGCGCAAAGGGAACGATACAGACGACGATGCAGCTTGCGGAGATTATCCGCACCGCCGTGCCGCGCCCGTATGCGAGTGGTCGGATACATCCGGCAACACGCACGTTTCAAGCACTCCGCATTGCGGTAAATGATGAGATGGGAGCTCTTACGGAGGGACTGACTGCCTGTTGGCAGCGGCTTCTCCCAGGTGGTCGCATCGCGGTTATTTCGTTCCATTCGACGGAAGACCGTCAGGTGAAGCATTTGTTCAGAGACTGGGTCAAGGCCGGGGAGGGGGTGCTCATCACCCGCTCACCTATTGCGCCGACACGCGAGGAAGTACGGGGGAATCCCCGTTCACGTAGTGCGAAATTGCGAGTCATCGAAAAACATAATGAAAGCTAAGCTCACACAAACCATTCCGCTACGGTTCCCGGACACGGGAGCTGTGCTACATATGTCTGTATTCCGCGAGGAAATGGTCGCACGCGTGCTCACGCTCTCCGCCGTGGTCCTCGTTTTTTCATACATAACTATTGTCGGCATGACGATTGTGAACGTCATTGCACAAGAAGAGGCACACGATGAAATTACGACAACGCGCTCTGCGATTGCGCAGCTGGAGCACGAGTATTACACGCGCATGGAATCGCTTTCCATCGCGCAGGCCGCCGAGCGTGGGCTTACGCCGGTTTCCGACAAACAATTTCTCCAGCGACTCTCCGCGGTCGGAGTCGCCGATGACGGCTCCGCACGCAATGGTCTTTGATGATGGTATGCGCGCAACGGCTCTAGGCGTGAACAGCGCCTTTTTTTGTATCGTATGAAGCACATTGTCGTTCTGCGCGTTCGCATCCTCTCCGTGGTATTCATTCTGGCGGCACTGGTGTTGATAGTACAGTTGTACCTACTTCAGATTGTGCGCGCGGATGTCTACCGAGAGAAGGCGCAGGCGCAGTACGTACAGGCGGCGCGAGACTTAGAGGAGCGAAACGATATCTATTTCACAAAAAAAGATGGCTCGGAAGTTGCGGCTGCAGTGATGCAAACGGGATATCTTCTCGCAATTGATCCGAAACTCGTTCTCAATCCTGAAGGAACGTACGCTGCGCTTTCGGAACTTGTCCCTATAGACAGTGAGCGATTTTTCTCCGGCGTGGCGAAGAAGGAATTGTCACATTGGGAAATTGCAAAGCGTGTCACCGAGGATGAGGCTGCTGCGATAAAGGCCCGCAAACTTGACGGTGTCATGCTCGTGAAAGATAAGTGGCGTCGATATCCGGGTAACACGCTCGGTGCGCATACGATCGGTTTCTTCGGGTTCCTCGGGGAAACGCGCGGTGGTGTCTACGGGCTGGAGCGCTACTACGAGGACACCCTGCGGCATCCCGTACAGGAACTCTACGTAAATCCGTTTGCAGACATTTTTATGAATGTAACGGACGCAATTGCAGGGGACGATGACCGCGACGGGCACATCATTACGGGTATAGAGCCGAATGTGCAGACACAATTGGAACGCGTGCTGCGTGGCATTGCGGAGAAGCACAATACGAAACAGGTCGGCGCAATTATCATGGACCCAAAAACGGGAGAGATTCGCGCACTTGCTGTGGACCCGACGTTCGACCCGAATACATACAATACGGTCGCTGATGCAAGCATTTTCACCAATCCGCTGGTGCAGAGCACGTTCGAGATGGGTTCTATTATGAAGCCCCTGACAGTAGCGGCGGGCATAGACAGTGGTGCCATAACGCCACAGACTACCTACACCGACCGTGGCTGTGAAAAGAAGAGTGGCTTCACGTTCTGCAACTTCGACGGCGGCGCGCGCGGTGTTGTTCCGATGCAAGAGGTGTTAAGTCAGTCGCTAAACACTGGCGTTTCGTTCATTGTGGACAGAATGGGGAAGGAGCCGTTTGGAAAATATATGTTCGCGTTTGGGCTCGACGAGGAGACGGGGATAGATTTGCCGAACGAAGTCGCGGGCAACCTCTCTGCACTGCATGGAACATCAGACATCGACTTCGCCTCTGCGTCGTTTGGGCAGTCCATTGCCGTCTCCCCGATTGCGATGATTCGCGCACTCGGTGCGTTGGCAAATGATGGCGTGCTTCCGGAGCCGCATGTGGCGACGAAGATTCGTTTTGCCCAAGGCGGCGAAAAAATCATTGAACCGTTACCGCCGGTGCGCGTTATATCTCCACAGGCCGCGAAGGAAACGACACGTATGCTCGTTACGGTCTTTGACGATGCGCTGCTCACGGGCGAGCTGAAAGAAGAACACTATTCCATTGCCGCGAAAACCGGGACGGCGCAAATCGCCGACCCGTCCTGTGGCGGCTACTGCGAAGGACGCTTCCTGCACTCATTCTTTGGCTATTTTCCGGCGTACGAACCGCGCTTCATCATCCTTATCTACGCGATAGAGCCGGTCGGCGAGCAGTACGCGTCTCGTACGCTCGCTCGCCCGTTTATGGAGCTGGCAAAGTTTCTCATCAACTACTACGACATCCCGCCAGACCGGTAGTCATGCACAATTCGCGCATCGAGCAGTGCGCGAGCAGATGCGATACAATGCGTTAACGTATGCATTCGTGGTTGAAAGAGGTCGTCACTGCGCTTCTCATGTGGGAGGCGCGCCTCGTTCTGAAGAAGTACAAACCGCGCATCATCGCGGTTACCGGTAACGCGGGGAAGACGTCTACAAAGGATGCAATATTCGCGGCGCTGTCTGGGTCGGTGCATGTACGCAAAAGCGACAAGAGTTTTAACAGCGAAATCGGCGTTCCGTTGACGGTATTGGGATGCAAGAACGCGTGGAGCTCGCCTATGGGGTGGCTCAAGAATCTCGCGAGCGGTCTGGGGCTCATCATCTTCACTCGCGACTATCCGTCGTGGCTTGTTCTTGAGGTCGGCGCTGACAAACCGGGCGACATATCGCGTCTCGCGAAGATGATTCGACCTGACATCGCGGTCATCACGTCCATTCCAGACGTGCCCGTGCATGTTGAATTCTTTCCGTCGCCAGATGATTTAGCGAAAGAGAAGCGCGAACTCGCCGTGCATATGAAGTCCTCCGGAACGCTCGTCATTAACGGTGATGAACCGCGCACGCAAGCGGTGCACAAGGAATTTGAAGAGCGTGCCGTGTCCTATGGATTCGAAGGTCACAACGACTATCGCGCGTCGTCCGACAGTTACGCCTATGTGGACGGCACCGTGCAGGGTCTGGAATTCCGGATGCATAGAAAGGGCGCTCCGGATGCTGTGCCCGTCGTCATTCTTGGTGCCCTTGGGCGGCCACGCATCTACTCTGCGCTCGCCGCGCTCGTAGTGGCTGACAAAGTAGGCGTTTCCGAAGCCCGCGCCGTGCAGGGTCTTGCCGCGTGGTCGCCTCCTCCTGGAAGAATGCGCATCGTGCGCGGTCTCAAAGGAGCGCTCATTATTGACGACACCTACAACTCCAGTCCGCTTGCCGCCAAGGCGGCCCTCGATACGCTGATAGATCTTCCCAAAGCAAAGAAGCGGATTGCTGTATTAGGCGACATGTTGGAGCTGGGCAAGTTTTCTGTGGAGGCACACAAAGAAATGGGGAAGAAGGCGGCAGAATGCGCGACGCATCTTGTCACCATAGGCTTCCGCGCCCGCGCGATTGCAGAAAGCGCCATGGATAACGGGATGAGCGAGAAAAAAATACGTCAGTACGAGCATGGGGAAGCGGCGCGGGCTGGCAAAGAACTTGAATCAGATATGGGACCGGGCACTGTCGTTTTGGTAAAGGGCTCACAGTCCATGCGCATGGAGCGCACAGTCTTGGAAATAATGGCCGAACCTGACCGAGCGGCAGAGCTCTTGGTGAGACAAGAGGAGGAGTGGATTGCGCGGTGACAGGCCGAGTGTTTGCGTTACACTGACGGCATGTACAAGTGGCTAGTCGTAGCGGCGTCGAGCTTACTAACGTTCGTGTGCCTCATTGTTTTCAAAGATAGCCAAGTATTGGCGACTGCGTCGGTGATTTTCTTCGGTGCACTCATTCTCTTCGCCAGCTGGAGTTGGGAGCACTTCATTGTGTACGTGACGCTTTTCGTCACGGCGATTTTTATGGAGATATTGAGCGTCAGAGTTGGGCTGTGGAGCTATGGCAATCCCGCACTGTTTGGCATCCCGCTGTGGATTCCATTTGTCTGGGCGAACTCCGCACTTTTCGTCATTGAATTGAAAGAATTGTACGATGGTCGCAAAGCGCGACGGTCATGAAGGTGCTCATCGTTGGTGGTGGCATTGCAGGTTTCGCTCTTGCGGCTTTCCTGCGCGACACATCTATCGAGTGCCACATTGTCGAAAAGAACCGCGATTGGAGTCACGAAGGGTTTCTTATCGGACTATGGGACAACGGTAGAGACATTCTTAAGAAGCTGGAACTTGCCGAGCGTCTCGATGCGAAAGGTAGCCGTGTACGTACGAACACGTTTCGTGATGGGGCGGGGCGTGAAATTCGGCGCTTTAATCTGTCTCCGTTTTACTCGGAATATGGAGGTGCGGTCACGATAATTGGGCGGGGCGACATTCATGCATGGCTTCGCGAACGGTCAGCTGCTCCGGTTCGCATGGGGATGGAGCTGACTGGATTGGCGCAGGACGAGGAATCCGTTCGTGCGACATTCGCCGATGGGACAACCGAAACGTATGATGTTGTTATCGGTGCCGACGGGGTGCGGTCGAGAACACGCGAATTAGTTTTCTCCTCTCACGCTGAAACATATACGAACTGGCGCGCGTGGTACGTCTGGATTGAGACGCAACTGAATGCCCCTGATGCAATCACGGAGTATATCGAGGGCGGAGAGTGCATTACGGTCTTCACGGCTGGAGGTCGAACGCTTGCAACAATGTTTGCTCCGGCCGACCATAATGCGTGGGATACAAAGGAGGGACGTGTCGAACGACTGAAGACGCTTTTCAATGATGAGACTAGTCTCGTGCCGCGCATATTTGAGCATGTACGCGATGAGGATGTACTTCCGACTGATCTCGCGGATGTTCACCTTTCAGTATCTGCCCAAGGTCGCGTAGCACTCATAGGCGATGCCGCATACAGTACTGGGCCAGTGGCAGGACTGGGGAGCTCTATGGCTCTTGAGGATGCATACGTTTTAGCTGCGGAATTGCAGAAAACGACCGACGTTTTTGCTGCTCTCAAGGCATATGATTTGGCGCGACGTCCGCGTAGAGCTATTGCGCGACGTCTCAGTCTGTTTATGCGCTCAGGTTCGTTTGTATCTAGTCGTGGGATTTGGGCGATAGCGAAACAGGTTGTGCGGTGGATTCCTGACCGAATCGCACTACGCGATTACAGAACACTATTGGAACAGGAAATATAGCGCCGAACTACAACGACATGTTCGTCTGTAGCTCCTGTTGCGATTGCCCAAATCGTGTTGAAATATTGCTTTTCTATCGTATACTCGCGCGACAGGCCCTATCGTCTATCGGCTAGGACGTCGCCTTCTCAAGGCGAAAAGCGGAGTTCGATTCTCCGTAGGGTCATGGATTTGTGAGAACTGTTTTAAGCCACCATTCTTTGTACCAAACGGGATGGTTGAAACCAAAAGAAAAAGAGCGCCCTCAATGTGAGTACGCTCTTTCTCCAACTGGTCGATCGCTCGAATGTGTCAGTTCGCTTTGAGCGCGCTCTCAAGCAAGGACTGTGTGCGATCGTCGTCGTAGACGACAAACGTGATGTCCTGGACCGACGTCTTGGGATGTTCGGCGAGGAACTTGCGAACGCCGCAGGCCATCTCGCTCACCGCCTCGTCGATTGTCTTCTCGACTGCGCCGAGCATGAGGCCCATTCGAATCGTCGGAAGTGACACCTTCGCGAAGCCGGCGTCGGACGCTGCCTTGAGGCCAAGGTAGACGACTTCACGAAGCGGTCGCTGCAGGTTGTCGACGACGAACACAACGTTCTTGAACGCGCCCTTCAGGACGTGGCCGTCGCCCTGTGCGATGACCGTCTGGCCGTCCGAAAGGGGCATAGCCTTGCCCGCCTGTGCGTGGAACAAGTTGCCGGCGGCGCGCTTGATGACGCCGTCGATACCGCCGAGCCACTTGCCACCGGAATTGATCGCCGTAATGAGCGCATCCGCACCAACGCGAGCGATGTCTCCCGAAACGGTCCTGATTGTTGCCATGCTGGCACAGCCTTTCTTTAGAGTTGGAGTTGAAGAACTTATCCTTAGGCGGACTTTTCGGGCCCAATCTAAGAGGAAACATTATGTTATTAATTCATCGATATGTCAATTCCTTCTACGGCTTCCCCCAAGCTGTTGCCACTGATACAATTCATGCACCAATTGGTTCCAATTCAGACTAACCTGGGTCACCAACTTCCGCGTTGAGTCGAAGTAGAGATCTACTATGGAATATCATTCAGGCTCAAAAGACCATTTCTCAATGATGCGCACCGCCCGATTTTTTGCGAGCGCTGGTTTTTTCGTTGCGTTTGGAGGATTGTTTCTCGGGCTTCTTCCGGAGCTATTTTCCAAGTATAGCGCTCTGTGGTATGTGTTCGATGGTTTGGTGAGAAAAGTACTTTTGCAATTGGGCGACTTCTATCTTTCCGAATATTCGGCACTATTTTTCCATGAGATACCAAATGCGTTTGTCATTTTGCCGGCGACGCTCGTAGCCGTTGCAATTCTTTACGGATTCCGTCCGAAAGACACATCGAGCGGAAGTCAGACACTTAGCGAGCGAACTTGGGCAGTTGTTGCAATCCTATCCGCAGTACTAATTATTTTACCTTTTCTGATCGATATTTTTATGCCCACACCGTCATGTGGCGGAGACCTCGGCTGCGCGGTAGCCGACGCCGCTGGATTTTTGTTAACCGTACTCTTTGCAACAGTGCCTGGCGTCATTATTGGTTTCGTCGTAGGCACAATGCTTATTATTTCAGCTCGTTCAAGAGCTTTGAGGTGAGTATAAAAATGACCCCCGCGCACAGATGGGTGAGTCAGGCGGAGAAATGGTGCGACGGCACCATTTCGGGCGCTTGACTCGATTCCCCGTAGGTTTGAAACTCCACGCATGCCCCCCACCTCAATCGGCATCATCGGCTACGGTCAGTTCGGGAGATTCATCGAATCGCTTGCTCGTGAGCATTTTCCCAAACTAAACATTCATGTTGCGCATCACGGCGACACGGGCGCACTCACCACTGCCTGTGCCGCGGACTACCTTTTCCTTTGTGTCCCAATATCTGCCTACGCCGAAACCGCACGCGTCATCGCACCTTTGCTCGGCGCACACACTATTGTCGTGGACGTTGCGACAGTGAAGACACATACCGTGAAAGCACTTCGCGAGGCAGGTGTTGTGCGTTTTATAGCCACGCATCCGATGTTCGGACCGTACAGCTATGCTAAGCAGGGGAATTCACTCGCGGGATTGCGCATAGCGTTGTGTGATTCGACGCTCACTGAAGATGAGCACGTAGCAGCCGTACGGTTCCTCTCTGCCGCTGGCTTGAAAGTTCTTGTGATGACAGCTGACGAGCACGACAAACTTATCGCGGAGACACTGTTCCTCACGCATCTAGTCGGGCAGACGGTGCACCAAGGAGGATTTGAGCGCACGTCGATAGACACGGTCTCTTTCGGCTATTTGATGGATGCTGTGGAGAGCGTAGCGCATGATGAAGCGCTCTTTCGTGACGTGTTTGCATTCAATCCGTACTGCAAGGATGTTCTACAGCGGTACGAAGCCGCGCGCGCAGCTATCACTGCGTCACTTTCATAACGAAAGCCCCAGGTTGTTCCCGGGGCTTCGCGTGCCGTGCGCATTATTTTTGCGGTATTTCTACCGCGTACCAGCGCTCGTCCGTGACGACATTTCGGATGAGCACGATGAGGGTCGGCGGGTCGTCCTTCTCGTACGGCCCGATGTCCTCCACGTGCTCCACCTCTCCGTCTTTGACGAACGAACAGGTGTTCGCACCAAAGACGTTGTTCATGTTCACGACCGCACGCTCGTAGCCCATGCCGTCTGATTCGCTTAAGCTCAACATGAGCTTGAGTGATTCGACGTCAGCACAGACGGCGACCTCGAACTCGATTGCGGTCGGAGGCGGTTGAGTCGGCATAGGCGTAATTCGTGCCGAGACCGACGTCGCACACAGTAGTGAGAAGAGCAGGATGAGGAACCTCATGGCGCATCTCCTTGTTCGCCAGGCATTTCCACAAGCACGGTATCGTGTGGAGAGAGAGCGCGCAACTCGCTCGACACCGTTATACTGCACTGATGGCAAACATACTTCTTTCAGGTTCAGTGGCGTACGACCGCATTATGGTTTTTCCGGGTTTGTTTAAGGACCATTTTCTTCCGGATAAACTGCATAACATCAACGTGAGTTTCAACGTGCCGCGTCAGTTGGAGCATTTCGGAGGTACCGCAGGGAACATCGGCTACAATCTCGCGCTACTTGGTGAGCGCCCAAAACTCATCGCGAGTGTGGGGAATGATTTCGTAAAGTACCGCGCGCATTTCGAAGCACGGCACGTGGACACCGATCCGGTCCAATACATCGCGGAAGCCGGCACCGCGACGGCATACATCATCACGGATCATGCCGACAATCAGATTTCCGCGTTCTATCCGGGTGCCATGGAGCACGCGTACAAAAAAGAATTGCCACTCACGCCGGAAACGATGGCCGTCATTTCTGCGGGTTGTCTGGAAGACATACGGACCCTGCCCGGAATCTTCCGCGAAAAGAAGGTCCCATTTCTCTTTGATCCAGGACAGTCTCTTACTGCATTAACGGGCGACGAGCTGAAGAATGGTATCGAAGGGTCGGAAGTAGTATTTGGAAACGACTACGAATTTCACATGCTCTCGCAGAAGACGGGATGGGACGAGAAGACAGTAGTGGAACACGTGCAGACGCTCGTCATTACGCACGGCGGGGAAGGTTCGCGCGTGATTACGAAAGAAAAGGAAGTTCGTGTGCCGGTGGTGCCGGTGCGCGAGGCAAAAGACCCTACTGGTGCGGGTGACGCGTATAGAGCCGGCTACATCAAAGCGATGTTGCTTGGTCGGGAACCCGAAGATTGTGCAAAGCTTGCGAGCGCGGTCGCGGTGTACTGTGTCGAGAGCGAAGGAACGCAAGAGCATCTCTTCACCATTGATGACCTTAAGGAGCGATACAAAACAGCGTACGGAACGGAGCTCTCGCTGGAAGCATAGTGGCTCGCGTGGCATACTCTTCGCGTACGAAGCAATAGAGGAGACTCAGATGACGGATGTTCCTCCGATTTTTCGTAGCGGTCAGACCGTTGCGGACAACAAAGGAAACGTATTCGAGGTCATCTGCGATTACGGGAACGGCAATACACGCGTGCGCAAACCCGGGACAACCGTCCCGCGCACCGTCGCCACCGCATCCCTCTCGCTATCGACCAAGAAGCCCTCTCGGTGAGAGGCGGGGGAGTGCCACCGGCACTCCCTCTCTGTTTCTGGAGGCTAATGCTATAGTGCCGCAATGCAGAAAAATACTGGTACCGCAGCCGAAGGAATTCGGCGCATCGAATGGGCAGCGAACGACATGCCCGTCTTAGCAGAGGTCAGCAAGCGATTCGCGAAAGAAAAGCCATTAAAGGGTCGCGTCCTTGCGGCGTGTCTCCACGTAACCGCAGAAACGGCGAACCTTATGCGCGCATTGAAAGCTGGCGGCGCAACGGTCTATCTTTGTGCATCAAATCCGCTCTCCACTCAGGATGATGTCGTTGCTGCCCTGAATGACGAGTACGGTATTACCACGTACGCACAACATGGCGCAGACAGAAAAACGTTCTTCTCGCACATCGCATCTGTACTCAAACACAAACCTACCTTAACGATGGATGATGGAGCGGACTTAGTCTCCACGCTGCATACGGAATACAAGGACCATTTGCCGAAAGTCTTGGGTGGCACTGAAGAAACAACCACCGGTGTCATACGTTTGCGCGCAATGGCGAAGGACGGCGCACTCAAGTTCCCGGTCGTCGCCGTCAATGATGCGAAAACGAAGAACATGTTCGACAATCGATACGGAACGGGCCAGTCCACGCTGGATGGCATCATCCGCGCTACCGACACCTTGGTTGCCGGAAAAACACTCGTTGTTGCTGGCTACGGCTGGTGCGGCAAGGGTCTCGCCATGCGCGGCAAAGGCATGGGGGCACATGTCGTCGTTACGGAAATTGATCCGTTGAAGGCACTGGAAGCAGTCATGGATGGTTTCCAAGTTATGCCGATGGATGACGCGGCGCGCGTTGGCGATATCTTCTGTACCGTAACGGGGAACATGAATGTCATCGTCAAGAAGCATTTCAAGGTGATGAAGGACGGAGCCATCGTCTGTAACTCGGGCCACTTTGATGTCGAAGTGAATCTCAAGGACCTCGCATCACTTGCGACGAAAGTACGAAAGAATGTCCGTCCGTCAGTAGATGAGTACATGGTGGGAAAGAAGCGCGTGTATCTCCTTGCAGAAGGAAGGCTGGTTAATCTAGCGGCGGCAGAAGGTCATCCGGCGAGCGTCATGGACATGAGCTTCGCCACACAGGCACTTGCGTGTGAGTGGATTTCCAAGAGCGCAGGAAAAATATCACCGGACGTGTACGAAGTAACTGAAGCGATTGAGCGCATGGTTGCCACGACAAAGCTCGCTGCCATGGGCGTCACCGTCGACAAACTCACTCCTGAACAGAAGAAGTACTTGGCGAGCTGGGAAGAGGGTACGTGAGTATGATTCCGTGCCACGCGCTCGTGTTCGAGACACCGAAGAAGGTCCTCCTCAACGGGTTATGGTTTGGCAAGAAAGACGCGCGACGTGTGTTCGTGTGGCTTCATGGCCTCACCAGTTCTGCGTGGAGCCGGCATGCACTGATGGAGATGCTGGCGCAAGGAGACACCGCGGTACTCTCATTCAGCAATCGTGGGCACGATACGGTAACGACGGTTCAGAAAGGGAAGAAGCGTGTGACGGCGGGTGGCGGGGCAGAAGTGTTCACCGAATGTGTTGACGATATTGATGGTGCGGTCGCATTCTCTCGTTCCCACGGCGCAAAAGAAGTTATTCTCGTTGGACATTCAACCGGATGCCAGAAGTCTGTCTACTGGGCGTTCAATCGAAAGTCGAAAGGCATCAACGGCATTGTGTTGCTTGCGCCACTTTCAGATTGGGCCAGTGCGAATGCCATGAAGAACGAGAAACCACTTCTGAAGGGTGCGACGCAAAAAGCACGAGCACTTATAAAAGCAGGGAAGCCTCATGCGTTTCTGCCAAATGGTGCGTGGCATCATCCCGTCACAGCGCAGCGGTTTCTCTCGCTCTTCACTCCGGAATCTACCGAGCAATCAATTTTTCCGTATTTCGACGAACGCGCACCAAAAATGCTCGCGAAAGTGACCGTTCCGGTCCTCGCGCTGTTCGCTGGGAAGGACGAATATAGTGACAGACCGGCCAAAAAGCTCGAACAGTGGTTTTCCGCGCATCCGCCTCTCGGCGGCATGACCGTGGCGACAGTGCCCCGTGTTGAACATAGCTTCAAGGGTGGGGAGGAAGCGGTGGTCGGCCACACAACGGCTTGGTTAAGCCGTATTTGACGCATACCTATAGCGCATGGTATAATGCGACCGGTTGGCAGCGTTTGGCTGCCTTCCTTCACACGTGGGGATTGAACAATGCAGGAAATGATCTCGAAGTTCGATTTCGGACGCGCAGGCTCAGTACTCGGCGGTTTCGCGCTCCTCGCCCTGGTCTTCGCCGCTCTCTTGCTTCTCATGAGCTTGACGGGCGGTCCGAACTGGACCTGGACGGGCGTGCTAATCGCCTGCGGCATTGCCGTTGTCTCGGCCATCGCGTCGAAGGTGTCGTACAGTCTCGACACCTGAAGTCGACTAGCAGCTCACTGCAACCCCGAGGGCCGGCAACGAACTTGCCGGCCCTCTGTTATTTACGCCATACCATGCTAGTATTCCGCCAACATGGCGACCGAGAAGGCAGTCGAATACGCAGCTGACGGAGCTCTCATCGAACACGTGGGGGAAGAGTCCCATGGTTCGGGTATCCATATCGCGCTCGCTGCAGAAGAATTGGGTACCGCCGCTGGCATTCCCATCACTAACACGCTGGTTATGAGCCTCATCGTTTTCGCCATGCTTGCCGCCGTCGCAGTGCGCTATGGCCGGAAAATCAGCCTCATCCCTGGTCGCGTGCAGGCACTGCTCGAACTCCTCGTTGAAGGCGCCTACGACTACATGACGACGACTCTGGAGAGTCGTGACCTGGCGCGCAAGTATTTCCCGCTCATCATGACGATTTTCCTCTTTATTGCGGCCGCAAATGTTGTGCACTTCGTTCCGGGTATTGGGAGTCTCACATTCGACAATAGTCACGGCGAGACAGTCCCGTTGCTGCGCAGTGTGAATACAGACTTGAATGCAACGCTCGCGCTCACCATTATCGCAGTGATTGCCATTGAGGTTGCCGGGGTCGCTGCGCTCGGCTTCTTTGCCTACGCAGGGAAGTTCATCAACTTTTCGTCGCCTCTGAATTTCATCGTCGGACTCATCGAACTGGTGTCGGAAGTATCGCGCTTGGTGTCATTCTCGTTCAGGCTCTTTGGGAACATCTTTGCCGGGGAGGTGCTCATTGGCGTTGTCGGGTTCTTCGTACCGTACCTCTTACCCGTACCACTCATGGCGTTCGAAACGTTCGTCGGCATCCTACAAGGCATCGTCTTTGCCATGTTGGTGCTGTTCTTCATCAAGCTCGCCATCATGATGCCGCACGGGGAGCACAAAGAAGCGCACTAGATAGGCCCCGATAGGGATGATTTGTCAACAGTCGCGGCATTGGAAGCCGCGTTTTTCCTATGCTACAGTGCCGATGTCGGATCGATTGCGAATATCGCACCAGTCTTCGGGTCGTAAGAGGACGGGTACGGACATGCGCAATCGATTCGCGCGATTACTCAACTTAACGAACCCTAGGTCACTATGGACGTTGAATCGGCAAAACTTATCGGCATGGCGCTCGCAGCAGGTCTCGGCGTCTTGGGCCCAGGCATTGGTATCGGTCTTATTGGCGGCAGGGCAATGGAAGCCATTGGAAGGAACCCAGAGGCAACGGGTCAGATTGTCTCGAACATGATTCTCGCAATCGTGTTCACTGAGGCTCTTGGTATTCTTGCACTCGTGGTCGCCTTCATCATTAAGTTCGTGTAGCGAATCATGATTTCGGCGCATCGCTTTGTCAGTCATCGCGATACTGCGCTCAGCGTACCCAGTAGTACGCATCGCTTGTACCGCTCGACTTCCTCGCGCTGCATCCGAAATCCTGATTCGCGCACCTAGCGCGTATGTCAGAACTCTTCGCAGCATTCGGTGTAAATTGGAAACTGCTTCTCATACAAGCAGTCAATTTCGGTGCGCTCCTCTTTCTGTTGCGCTATTTCCTGTACGACAGGATTCTTGCCATACTCGATGAACGACGCGAACGCATTGCAGAGGGCGTGAAGAAGGCGGAAGCGGCCGACGCGAGGCTTTCGGCGGCACACGCCGAAGGCAGCGAAATCGTCGGCAAGGCAGCGCGCGAAGCTGAAGTTTTGGTTGCGGATGCGCGTACGCGCGCGGACGAGAAGGGTGCGGAGATGGTGAAAATTGCACAGACGCGCGCTGACTCGCTGCTTTCCGATGCAGCGGCACGCGCTGAAGAGCTGGAGCGTCAGGCACTCTTGAAGAGTGAAAAGGACATCGCCCGCGCGGCGATGCTTGCTGCTGAAAAAATACTTAAGGGGAAGCATGCATAGGTATGGAAGTCGCGTACGCACAGGCAGTCAGAAAACTCGTCAATCAGGGACACTCGCCTGAAAAGGCCGTTAAGAGCCTGACCGATTCTTTGACACGAACCGGCCGTCTCGCGCTCATTCCGAGAATCAAGCGCGCGCTGAAACGTCTTGCTGAAATGGATGCTCGGCGACAACCGCAGATTACGGTTGCACACGAAAAGGAAGCTGCTGCCGCTACGAAGGCGGCGTCCGTGAGGCTGAATCTTCCCGATGGCGGCGTTCGCGTCTGTACCGATGAAACCGTGATTGGTGGCTGGCGCTACATCGAACGCGATCGCCTTGTTGACACGACTTATAAGAATCAGTTACTAGACCTGTATAACCGCGCCACGCGCTAACGCTATGGACACGACCGTCGAAAAAATCCTGAAGGAGATTGAGAACTTCTCGCCAACAGAGAAGAGTGAGCACGTGGGACGCGTGACCGCAGTGGGTGACGGTGTTGTCGCCATTGATGGTCTTTCTCGCGCCGTGATGTCGGAAGTTCTTGAGTTCGAAGAAACGGAAGGCAAAGACTTGAAGGATGCGATGCAGGTTGAAGGGAAACTGTTCGGTCTCGTCTTAAACCTCGAAGAGGATAGTGTTCGCGCGGTCATTCTTGGAGATTCGGCACGCGTAAAGGAAGGGATGGTTGCGAAGTCCACCGGAAAAATTTTGAGCGTCCCCTCTGGCGAAGAACTCCTCGGTCGCGTCGTGAACGCACTCGGTGAACCAGTAGATGGCAAAGGGCCATTTACCAAGGCGACGATGATGCCGGTGGAGCGTGAAGCGTACGGTGTCATGGCACGCAAAAGCGTTTCGGTGCCCCTGCAGACGGGCATTAAATCCATTGACGGCATGATTCCGATTGGTCGCGGACAGCGCGAACTCATCATTGGTGACCGTTCGACTGGTAAGACCACCGTTGCCATAGACACGATAATCAACCAGAAGTACGAGCCAGCAGAGAAGCGTCCCATTTGTGTCTACGTGGCGATTGGTCAGAAGGAGTCAAAGACCGCGCGCATCATGCAGCAGTTGAAGGACAACGATGCGCTCGGCTACACCATCATCGTGAATGCTCCTGCCTCCGCACCCGCTGCTCTGCAGTACCTCGCGCCGTTCTCGGGCGTTGCCATCGGTGAATACTTTATGGATCGTGGACGCGATGTGCTCGTCGTCTATGACGACCTCTCAAAGCAGGCTGTCGCGTATCGTCAGCTCTCGCTCCTCTTGCGCCGTCCACCAGGGCGCGAAGCATATCCGGGCGACGTGTTTTATTTGCACTCGCGCCTCTTGGAGCGCGCGGCACGTCTTTCCGAAGAGAAGGGAGGAGGGTCGCTTACGGCACTTCCTATCATTGAGACGCAGGAAGGCGACATCTCCGGCTACATTCCGACAAACGTTATCTCCATTACTGACGGACAGATATTCTTGGAATCTGGCCTCTTCAACAAGGGTGTGCGTCCTGCCATCAACGTTGGTGACTCGGTCTCTCGCGTTGGTTCTGCGGCACAAACGAAGGCAATGAAGGCGGTCGCCGGCACGCTCAAGCTCGAGCTCGCACAGTTCCGCGAACTTGAAGCGTTCATGCAATTCGCGTCTGACTTGGATAAAGCGACCGCAGATCGCATCGCGACCGGTACGCGCATGGTCGAACTCTTGAAGCAAAAGAACGGAGAGCCAATGCCGGTTGAGGTGCAGGTCGTTGACCTGTTCGCCGGCATCAACAAGTTGTACGCCGATGTTCCGTTGCCGAAAGTGCGCGCGGCGGCTCTCGCGTGGCTCAACTTCATTGACTCCAGCTACGCGTCGGTTTTCGCTGAAATAAAGAAGTCAGGGCAACTCTCCGACGAGACTAAAGACACGCTCAAGAAGGCTATGGAAGAGTTTAAATCTGCTCACAAGGAATTCTTCGCATAGTCAGCACCTGTAATTCATGGCTCTCAAGCACATAAAACTGAAGATTCAGTCCGTGAAGAAGACCTCGACCGTTACACGTGCGATGGAGGCGGTCTCTGCGGTGAAGATGCGTAAAGCACAGGAACGTGCGCTTGGTGGCCGCGCATACGCTGCAGCAGCACTCACTATTCTTGAGAAGCTCTCCGGTACCATGGACCTGAAGAGCAGCCCACTTTCGTCCGAGCGAGCAGGGAAGACGGCAGTAGTGGTGGTCACGAGCGACAAGGGCCTCGCAGGTGCGCTCAACAGTGCCGTCGTTCGGGCCGCTGAAGCGCAGTTTGCAGAGCGCGGCATCTCGAAGGACTCCGTCATCGTCATTGCAATCGGGCGCCGAGGAGGTGACTACTTTTCTTCGCGCGGCTATGACGTTCTTGAGAAGCACGAGAATCTTGCCGACAGCGTTACGGAAGCCGACGTGCGTCGCATCTCGGGCAAGTTGTTGGATATGCATGCCAGCGGAGAAATCGGCCGAGCACTCGTTATCTACCAGAACTTCCTCTCGACCTTCGAGCAGAAGCCAGTGGTTCGAGAAATCGTGCCGATTCGACAGGAGACCATTAAGGAACTCGTGCGCGGTATTGCGCCTGCAAAAGGCCGCTACTCCGGCACCAGTGCTGATGTTACGGCGCCAGCGTCCTACACCATTGAACCTGATCCTGAAGCGGTCTTTGCCGAACTCCTCCCGCGCCTTCTCAATATCGCTGTCTTTCACGCACTTCTTGAAGCCAAGGCGTCGGAGCATTCCGCGCGCATGGTTGCAATG
>JAKFXQ010000023.1 GCA_021731295.1 Patescibacteria group bacterium | reverse complement strand
CGCGGCGGAGGCGGACTTCATCGCGCTCGAAGTAGGCATACTCTCGCCAGGCGAGTCACCCACGGAGAGACTTTCCGAGGGGGAGATTGGCTACATCGTAACTGGTATCAAGCGCCCTGGTATCGCCTCGGTCGGTGATACCATCACGCAGACGAAACGGCCGGCAAAAGCTTTGCATGGCTATCTTGCCCCGACGCCCGTCATTTGGGCGAGCGTGTATCCCGAGTCGCAAGACGATCTCATTGTGTTGCGCCAATCGCTCGACAAGCTCAAGCTTTCTGACTCGTCGCTCTCCTACGAAGAAGAGTCCTCCGGCGTCATGGGTCGCGGGTTCCGTTGTGGATTTCTCGGCATGCTCCATTTGGAAATTATCATCGAGCGGTTGCGTCGTGAGTTCAATATGGAACTCGTCGTGACGCAGCCGACGACCGTCTATGAAATTACGCACCAGAACGGAAAGGTGGAAGAGATATATTCACCGGCGCGTTTTCCGGATGATGGCACGGTAACCGGCGTGCGGGAACTGTGGGCAAAAGTCATCATCCTTACTCCGCCGAATCATATCGGGGGCATAACGCAGTTGATGTACGACCATGAAGCAGAAGTCGACCATACGGAAACGCTGCCCGATGGAAAAGTCGAACTCCATGCCGAGATGCCGCTGCGCGAACTCATGCGTGGCTTCTTCGACCGCCTCAAAAGTGTATCCTCTGGCTTTGCGTCGCTTTCCTACACGATTCTTGGTCTGCGTCCGGCGCAGGTGGTGCGGCTCGACGTCCTCGTCGCCGAGGAGCTTGTGCCAGCGTTCTCGCGCATTGTCTCCGAGCGCCGCATTATGACGGAAGCAGAGTCATTGGTGGAAAAATTGGAAGACCTTCTGCCGAAACAGCTGTTTGAATTAAAGATTCAGGCGAAGGCACACGGGCGCATCATTGCCTCGCGTCGTAAATCGGCGATGCGAAAGGACGTCACGGGTTACCTGTACGGCGGAGACATCACCCGCAAAATGAAGCTTTTGGAGAAGCAGAAGAAGGGAAAAAAGCGCATGCTCGCACGCGGCAAGGTGGACATCCCTCACGATGTCTTCTTGAAGGTGGTCAAAGAGGGCTAGTTCCTGCTTAGAACAGGACCAGATCGATGACGCCCGGCGCGAAAAAGAGCGCCATGCTGATGATAATGAGGACCGCAATGACGGACCAGATTACCTTCATAATGCGGCGCGTCCGGTGATGAAATAGAAAGCTCATGCGGTACTATATACCACATGAAGACCTTCCAGAAAAGGGAAGACCCGATAGCGCTCATGAAGCGACGCCTCTTGATTGTCGGGCTTGTCCTTCTCGTGGGTGTCCTCGGGCGGGGAGTGTATGGCGTCATTCAGAAGGAACGCGAATCGCGACTGCTGCGAGATGATGCGCAGCAAGAGCTGGCAGACCTACAGGCTCGCGAGGCCGATATTCGGACAAGTATCGCGGAATTAGCGTCCGAGCGCGGCATAGAACAGGCGCTACGCAGTGAGTACGAGCTCGCGAAAGAGGGCGAGGAGGTGATTGTCATAGTCGGGGCACAGGAAGAGCCCGAGAGCGAGTTTGTGGCGTCTCCCGCGGCGCTGTGGTGGCAATTCTGGCGCTAAATTGTGTGCGGATAGGGAGAATCGAACTCCCGCCCGATGCTTGGGAAGCATCTGTTCTACCACTAAACCATATCCGCGTCGCGTCATGATATACTATCGGTCCTACTAGTTAAATAGCGTGCCTATGCCTGCAGTTACTATTTACTCAACGCCGACGTGTCACTTCTGCCACGCCGCGAAGGAGTTTTTTACTGAGCATAACGTCCCGTTCACCGACCATGACGTTGCGGCAGACCTTGAGAAGCGCAAAGAGATGATTGACCTGTCCGGACAGATGGGCGTACCTGTCATTGTCATCGGGGACAGGATGATTATCGGCTTTGACCAGCCGCGCGTCAGCGAGCTGTTGGATATCAAGTAAGCCTGATAGATTAGAAGCGTCTCCCCCTGGGGACGCAGCCCTCGTAAAGGCTTTTTCGAGGGCTTCAGTCGGGCGACGTGCGCGCGGGCGCTCACACGCCCTCGTTAGCCCTCGTAGTTCAATGGATAGAACAGCCCCGTCCTAAGGGGCTGATGTGGGTTCGATTCCTGCCGAGGGCACCGCGACATACTGTGGATAAGCTAGCAGCTTGTGCGCACTGCTCTTATAATAGGAGAACTACTAATTCGTCATCTCTATGTCTAAACATCTCATGAAGTGTTGGTTGTGGAAGGGTATGTGGGCACTCGGCCTACTCGCGTTTCTGCTCGCCTGGGTCAGTGTCATTATGCAGGCTCCTATCGGTTCTTTGGATCCGCTGTTTCTCTTCTGGAACGCACTCATCCTCGGTATTCTCGCTATCCCAGTGAAGCTCGATTGCACCGGATGCTCGACGTGCAACGTCGGCCCAACGCGTCGCCACGACGAGAACCACGGGATGTAGTCATGGGAGTCCGACAGGATCTCGACACACTTGAAAAGAAGCTTTTGGAATGGGCGAGCACACTCGCTGGTTCCAGCGATGATACCGCAAAGAAAGTGGCGAATGCGATGCATGCGTACGCGAAGGACGAATTCAAGTACAAACTCAAAGATACGTTCGTTACGAGTATGAAAAAGCTCGATGAGCGAGCGTACTAAGTATGGATGACCTAGAGCGAACACAGCTCGAACAAGTCCTTCGCTTGGCAAAGGACAATAACCGCATGCTCCGAGCAATCCGCCGTGACGCGTTCATAGGCGGCATCATTAAATTCATCGTCTGGATGGCACTCATCATCATTCCATTCTGGCTCTACCTCAACTATCTCGCACCCGTCGTACAAAGCGCGGCTGCGGCCATGCAGCAGATTCAGGAGATGCAGGGGGCAACGGCTGGGGCGCAAGCACAGTTTGGCGAGCTCACAGAGGCCCTCAACAGCCTGAAAGGCTTGTTTCCACAGTATTTTCAGCAATAGCGGGCCATGATATAGTCCGAGACACGCTTGGGTAGCTCAGTTGGTAGAGCATTCCCCTGAAGAGGGAAGGGTCGCCGGTTCGACCCCGGCCCCAAGCACAAAAAGTGGCAATTACCTCAGTAACAGCGCATCCCCAAGGAGGGGCGTCTCACCGTTTGTCTTCGGCCCCAAGCACAAGTGGTAACGTCGCATCAGTAACAGAGCTTCCCGAAGAGGTATGGTCTGGTTCGACGAGCACCGATGGTTCGATGAGTACAAAAACGAAGGCCCGCGGTTGGCGGGCCCGGCACACAGTGCCAAAAGTCATTACAGGTACGACAACGGCCTGGGGATGTATGCATGCCATCCAAGTTCACGCATACAGGTCACCATGGACTTTGCGGTGAAATAGATGGACGCGTACCCAGCCAGAAGCGCGGAGACGAAGAACGCATGGCGCGTGTCGCCGAGCGCGTGGCTTATGTAGAGCGACACGGACATTATCATCACGCAGGCAACACGTTTTTTTGCGTGGCCGTTCGATGCCACGCGGCTTCCAACCCAGTGAACGAGTACGAGCTGAACCGTTTCGTGCAGCACGAGAATTGCGAGCACTGGATACAGGGCAACAGGGATTACGTCAGCGCTTAGGATAACGCCGAGCATTGCCCAGTACGTCGCCTTATCGGCCCATGGCTCGAGTCGAGCGCCAAACTCACTGACGCAGTCCAAGAGCCTCGCCAGCCACCCATCGAGTGCATCAGTCGCGCACGCAATGAGAATAATCGCGAGTGCAAGCGGTGGCGACACCGTATGCGCGTAGATAAACACAGCCGAAAGGACGATACGGCTGACCGTCAAGAAATTCGGTATTTGTATCCACATGACGACCTCCCGTCCTGTAGCAATACCACTCTGTGCGGGAAACCCGCCCAGATACAGCCTACGAGGGAAGTTACAATAACGCAATCAGCGTGTGCGGATTTTCAGCTTGGTCTGACGCTTCTTGTTGATTTTTGGCAGACGAATCATGAGGACGCCGTGCTTCTCAGTTGCTTCAGCAACATCCACATCTACCTCTTCTGGCAAAAGAATGGTGCGTGAAAATGAACCCCAATACAGTTCGCGCTGATAGTACCCATCCTCTTCGCTTTCTTTCTCCTCCTCGCGGGTACCGGAAATGGTCACCATCTCGCGCGTAAGGGAGACATCAATAGTGTTTGGTTGCACGCCGGAGATAAACGCCTTGATGACGATTAAGTCAGGTGTTTGATACACGTCCACAGCCAGCTCGTTGCCGGATTCCATGTCGGCATCCATCTCGTGCCGCAATGGTGGACGGCCCGGAGTCTCGCGGGGAGACTCGACCTCGTAATCGTCGTACTCTTCGACGTCAGATGCCCCGGTGAGGCGGGAAAGGAAAGATGGTTTTTTCATAGATATGCTACTAGCGCCATCGTGGCCTGATACGTTTAACGAATTCAAGACCGGCTAAGACCACGATGACTCCGAACCACACAAGAGAGAAGGTCCGAAGCAGGTACTCTTCCGGTGCGTTGAGTATAAGGAAATTGAAGCCTGCGTGCAAAGCGCTCGCGAGGATAACTCCAAGAGCTACAGCCATGTAATGGGCAGTGCCTTTTTTGTAGAACGAGAAGGCCAGCGCGAGCCCGACAACCGCGGAACAGACGACATGGAGCAAAGTGGCGCCAATAAAGCGCAGGTTTCCGGTCATGATGGTTTCCAATGGGGTGGTGCCGGAGATTGGGGACATGAGGAAGAGGGTATTTTCGAGTGCGGCGAAGCCTAGTGCGACCGCGACCATGTAGATTACCGGATCAATCGGCTCGTCATCCTCGTGCCGCCAGAGTACCGTGATGTAGGCAATCACGTATTTCATGACCTCCTCTATGGTGGACCATGCGGTAAATATGAGCGTTTGCGTTGCAAGGAAGCCCGCGACGTACTTCTGAATAGGGATGACAATCATCACCGTCATCATGCCGGCGATGAACGCGAGGGCGATAAGCCGCTTCGGTTCGGGGTGCCTGTCTTCACGGCTCCAGAACCAGAGCCATGCGAGAGCGGGGAACAGTCCTCCTGCTATGGCAGCAAGAATGGGCAGCAACTCGTGCATGTCGGACATTCTAGCATCCGAGACCTAGTCCTTCAGATAAATATCGCCACATTTTGGTGGTTCAGGGCGGAGGGAACGCGTTAATCCGTAAGCGCCCAAGGTCTTTTTTGAGCCGTCCGGCTTCGTGACTAAGAACTTAAACCCATCGGTAACTTCAATTGTTATTCCTTTTGGCGTCACCGCCTTTTCACCGACTTTTGCAGGATCGAGCTTAACAATCTCATCATTTAGTTGCACCTGAACAGGTCCGGGTCTCCCTATGCATGCTTCGGCGTCTTTCGCAGAATTGATAGCGATCGTGAATAATGCCGCAGCCCCCATGACTGCCTTGCTCATCTTATCGAGTGCCACCATATGAATGTGCTTAACAAGTAAGTACGTTTATTGTACATGGGGCCAGCGGGCGACCATGAGGATTTCCTGTTCCTTACGTGGGAGGCGCTGCCAAATAGCTTCCGTCACAAATGGCATGAACGGGTGAAGGGCCTTGAGGCTGATGGTGAGAATGTCATAGAGAGCTCGTGCCCGCGATGCGCGCGCAGATGCGTCCTCACCTTTGAGTACCTCCTTCGACTCCTCAAGTATCTCAGCCGCAAAACGGTCCCAGACAAAGTGATAGAGCGCATCGGCGGCCAAATCGAGTCGGAAGCCATCCATGTTCTTCGTTGCTTCGGCAACTATGGCCTGCGCCTCAGCAACGAGTGCCGCGTCACCTGCATTCATCTCGCCCTCTGCCGCATCCGCGTGTTCCAGAACGAAGCGCGAGACGTTCCAGAGCTTGTTGGCGAAGTGCTTGTATCCACGTACGCGGTCCTCCGACAGTTTCAGGTCGTTGCCGGGCTGTGCGCCAACAATAAGGGACAGACGCGTCGCATCCGCGCCGTACTTTTTAATCATGTCCAAGGGGTCAATGATGTTCCCGAGTGATTTAGACATCTTACGGCCCTGTCCGTCGCGCACCAATCCGTGGAGATAGACCTGCTTAAACGGAACTTGGCCCACGCAGAAACCCGTCATAAGTATCATGCGCGCCACCCAGAAGAAGAGAATGTCGTAGCCGGTTTCGAGCACCGCCGTAGGATGGTAGGTTTTCAAGTCAGGCGACTCGTCGGGCCAACCGAGCGTTGAAATAGTCCAAAGCCCAGACGAGAACCATGTATCCAACGTGTCCGGGTCGCGCTCCCACGAATCGTCTTCTGGTCCTATGACGGAACAATGAATGTCTACAGTGTCGCCGGATGGATGCCGGCGGTACCAGACCGGAATGCGATGCCCGAACCAAATTTGTCGCGAGATACACCAGTCACGCAGGTTATCTATCCAGTTGTAATAGACGCGTTCGAAGCGCTCGGGAGTAATGCCAACTTCGCCGCTCTCCACAACATGCTTCATCAACTGCTTCAGCGTCGTTGTGGTGCCGGATGGCATGCCTTTGATTTCTGAATGGGTGAGCGTGAACTCTTTGTTTACCCCAACGAACCACTGTTTCTTTATCTGCGGCTCGATGGTGCCACCCCCACGGCTGTTTGTGGCAATGTTATGGACGTAATTCTCCTCGGTCTTCACGACGAGACCCTTCGCCTGTAGTTTCTCGACAATCGCGGCGCGTGCTTTCTTGATGTGCTGGCCTGCGAACTCTCCCGCTATCGGCAAGAGAATGCCACGATCGTCTATGACACGCTCCTTGTCCAAGCCATGACGCTCGGCAATCTCAAAGTCCACCAAGGAGTGCGCGGGGGTAATCGTCATCACGCCGGAACCGGCTTCCATATCCACGGCCTCATCCTTAATGACGGTCGCGGTAATCGGACCGTTAATCCATTCGAGCTCGAATGTGTCGCCGTGCTTGTACTGCGCGAAGCGTGCGTCTTCTGGGTGCATGACAACGTACTTGTCACCGAACTTCGTCTCGGGACGCACGGTGCCGATAACAAACGGTCCATACTGGAAGTAGTAGAACGGATCAGTCTTTTGAACGTGTTCGATTTCATCATCAGAAACGGTCGTCTGCAGATTTGGGTCCCAGTTCACGATACGGTCGCCACGATAGATGAGACCGGCCTCGTACATTTTCACGAAGGCGGTCATGACCGCGTTATAGCGTGGCTCGTCCATGGTGTACGCGTAGCGAGACCAATCCAGTGACGCACCGAGAGTGCGTACCTGATTGATGATGGTGGACTTGCTCTCCTCGGTAAAGAGTTCAATGCGACGCATGAGTTCGTCCCGCCCGAGGTCATAGCGCGTAATTTTTTCTTTCTTGTATATATCGCCCTCAACTTTCGACTGTGTCGCAATCGCCGCAGAATCCGTTCCCGGTATCCAGAGCGTGCGCTTGCCCTGCATGCGTGCGTAGCGCACCAAGATGTCTTCAACGGCAACCATGGCCGCGTGGCCCATGTGGAGCGTGCCCGTGACGTTTGGCGGGGGGAGCACTATCGAGTAGGCGGGGGCATCGGCTGACGTGACGCCGTTTTCGATACAGACGTCAGGATTAGCAAAGCCGCTGTCATCCCAGCGCTTTATCATTGCCGGCTCTTCTGTCGCCGGGTCATATGGCTTGAGGAACTCCTCAGGAATATTCGGTTTTGAGCCCTCGTTTGGCATTGACGCATCCTAGCATATGATGCGTAACTACGAAGCTTGACAACAGTGCCTAATCTGGATATGGTCTGCGGACGAACTGGCACCTGCCCTGGGATAACCCCATCGGCAGGACCCCGGCCAGCTCTGGTTCGACCTCGGTCGAATCAATACGGTCCCCCAAAGCTCACGCTGCGGGGGACTCTCTTTTTATATGAGCTTGAGGTTGCCATGCGCCTGCATATCCGAGGCCAAGATGAACTGCTTTTTTTCTGCACGGAAGTACCCGGCGAGCGCTATCATGAGCGCATTGTCCGTCGCCAGCTCGGGCGGCGGGATAAGCAGCTTCGTGCTGTATCCATAATCACGCAGCGCATCAGACAGCCGTGCGCGTATGTGCGCGTTTGCCGATACGCCGCCGCCAACGACGAGCGCTTGTGCATCGGTCTGCTCTATCGCGCGCATTGTTTTTGCAACCAAGACATCGGCCACGGCATCTTCAAACTCTTTCGCTATCGCGCGTGTTTGCCACTCCGTGAGTGAGCCCTCGCCCTTTGTCTCTTCGACAAGTCTGCGCACTGCCGTTTTTAAGCCCGCAAACGAGAAATCAAAATCGTCGGTCGTAATCATCGGGCGCGGCAGTGTGAATGCACTTGTCTCACCATTCTCTCGCGCCACCGCGGCAAGGCGCGATATCTCCGGACCGCCCGGATAGGGAAGTCCCATGAGGCGCGCGACCTTGTCGAACGCCTCTCCCACGGCATCGTCGCGCGTCGCGCCCAACAGCTCGTACTGCATCCACTCTTTCGAGAGCACGAGTTCCGTGTGTCCACCGGAAATGAGGAGCGATAAGAGCGGCATTCTAAAACGGGCCAGCGCGTTTCCGTCCGCCGCGGCGAGCATAATGTGTCCCTCCATGTGATTCACGGGAACCAGAGGCTTGTTCCAGGCGAGCGCGAGCGCCTTAGCGCAATTCACACCAACCCACAGTGCTGGTTCGAGGCCGGGACCGACGGTAACGGCAATGGCATCAATGTCCGGTGTATTGTACGCGCGAAAGAATTGCGAGAGTTGCAGGGCGAGTTCCGGCTCTCTCTCCAGAAGTCGCTCGCTCTCCGCGATTGTTTCTTCAGAGACGTCGCGCTCGGGCTTCACCAGCTTCGCCTGCCACAGGGCGTCTTGGAGGACCGGCACGAGTGCGCGCTGATGCTCGCGCTTGGCGACATTAGGGAATACGCCGCCAAACTCACGGTGCATTTCAATCTGCGACAGAAGGGCATTGCCAAGGACAGAAAATCGAAAATCGTTACCGAATGAGCCCTCGGCCTCGATGATGGAAATCGCCGTTTCGTCGCAGGATGTCTCAATCCCTAGGATACGCATCGCATGCGATAATACACGCATGGCGAGCCCCTGGCGAGATGACTTTCCGCGCAGTACCAATCCGCTGACCTTCTTTTGGTTCTCATCCATTCCGCACTGGAAACCGATGACGCTCGGCATTCTCGCCGTCCTCGTCGGTGGCACGCTCTATTCAGCCGGCATTCCGTATTCATTCAAGCTCATCACGGATGCCGTGTCAGCAGTATCAACCGGAGGCTCCTATGATGATGTTTTCTGGGCCGCGGTCGTGTACGTCTGCATTACGACAACTGCGCACATTTTGTGGCGCGTGTCAGGATATTCTGGCTCATATTGGGCGACAGGTGCGCGCTCGACCGCACGCCACGCACTCACCTCCTACGTAACGCTGCACAGTCGCGCGTATTTTTCTGACAGATTCGCGGGATCTATCTCGAACAAGATTGGGCACGCGTCTAACGGCACGCGCAACATGGTTGATCACATGCTCTGGGAGTTTCTCTCGCTCGCCGTTTCTGTGTGTGCGAGCTTTTACATTGCGTTCCACACAGCTCCTTCTTTAGGGCTTACGTTTCTCGCCTGGGTGGTCATCGTTACAAGCATCAACGTCTATTTCGCGCGACGGCGCACGCCGCTTTCTGCGAAGGCGCAGGCCATGGAGACGCAGGTAACCGGAGCGACGGTGGATTTGCTTTCAAACATCACCGCGATGCAAGAGTACGCGCGGCGCGTCTTCGAAGTTGATCGCTTGAAAGAGCTCATTGCACTGCGTGCTCGCTACGGCATACAGAACTGGCACTACGGAGAGCACGTGCTCACGTTCAATGGATTTTTGCAGGCGGCATTTGCAGGCGGCATGGTGTTTATCGCGGTGAAGTTGGCGGCGAGCGGTGCTATTTCAGCGGGAGACGTCGTGCTTATCTTGACGCTGATATTTCGCGTCGAAGACCAATTCATCTTTCTCGGCCAGCACGTGAACCGATTTGGGGAGACGTGGGGTGAAATGAAAGACAGCTTGAACGAAATTCTGTTGCCGCACGAAATGCCCGACAAGCCTGACGCCGTGCCGCTCTCAGTCAAACAAGGCGGCGTCGTACTGAACGCCGTGTCATTCGGGTATGGGACGGACATGATTTTCAAACGTCTCTCACTCACTATCGCGCCAGGAGAGCGCATCGGACTTGTCGGACGCAGCGGCGCCGGCAAATCCACGCTCATCCGACTCCTCTTACATCACTACGAACTTGAAGCAGGGCACATCGCCATTGACGGTACCGATATCGCTTCTGTCACGCAGGAAAGTCTGCGCTCCGCGATAAGTGTTGTACCGCAGGACCCGCAACTCTTCCACCGAACGATTGCAGAAAACATTGCGTACGGTCGCCCGGGAGCGACGGAAAGCGAGATTCAAGAAGCGGCGCGACTTGCCCAAGCGCATGATTTCATTCTGCGTCTCCCCGAAGGATACTCGTCTATGGTAGGAGAGCGCGGGGTGAAGCTCTCGGGCGGAGAGCGCCAGCGCATTGCGATTGCACGTGCCATTCTCAAGTCGGCACCCATCCTACTCCTCGACGAGGCGACGTCAGCGCTGGATAGCGAAAGCGAAGTCGAAATTCAGAAAGCGCTCAAGCGACTCATGCAGGGGAAAACGGTGCTCGCGATTGCACACCGACTCTCCACACTGCGAGAACTAGATCGCATCATCGTTATGGAGCGCGGACATATTGTTGAAGACGGGACACACGAACAACTCCTCCATCGCGGCGGCATCTACGCTGCTCTGTGGAAGCATCAGGCGGGAGGATTCTTGCAGGACGAATAGACCTCCGATCAGAGTGAGTGCATATCCGCGTAGCGAAGCGCCGCCTCGATATCAATACGTTGATGCTGCCCGTTGAGCAGTGCTTTATATGCGGCAAGCTCACGCGGATGCATGATGCGTACATTCATGTCGGCAACGGGCAATTGTAGTGATGATGAAATGTCGACAGGCGCGTCTATCCACGTTACGTTCGTCGCATCCGTCATTCGTGCGCTCGTCGCACCCGTTACGTCAATGTCCTGTCCGCTGTGCGAGAGTGTCATCAGCAGTACGTCCCATTTCTCATCGCGGTATCGCTCTGGTCCGAATGTGCTGTGTGGCAAGAGGTGTGGAGCAAGAAGCGGAAACGTCGAATCTGGGATGTCGACGTCGATGTCATTCAATGGTCGAGGTGAACCGTACATCTTTGCCGCAAAGCCACCGCTCAACTGGTACGGAATGGCAAGCGAGTCGAGCAAGTGAGTCAGCCACCGGAGCGCCGTGACGGTGTGCTCGGGGAACATATCAGGTGCGCGCTGAGGGGATCGAACCCCCGGCCCTCGTCACGTCAAGACGATGCTCTACCACTGAGCTAAGCGCGCAATACGCAAACACCTCCACTCCGCAGGCGCCGTTCCGACAGGTAATTCCGCATCACCCACCGGAGCTAAGCGCGTAATACACAAACCACTCTACTCCTCGCGAACCTACTTCCGAAGGACAATCTGGCATCATCCACCGGAGCTAAGCGCGCATATGTAATGCGACCTTCTTAGCATCATCCATCGGAGCTAAGCGCGCATTTGTGCCGGCACTATAGCAGAAGATGTGCCGCTCGGGTAGTATTCGACCATGAAAATCGTTCAACTCTCGAAGGGGCTTGGTGAAGCGACATTGGCCGCTTCAGCCGCTTTGCGCAGGGGCGGGGTCATCATCTACCCGACGGATACGCTCTACGGACTTGGGGCTGACGCCCTCTCTGACGACGCGGTCGAAAAAATATACGCCATCAAAGGAAGAGAAGAAGGGAAGCCTATGCATGCCGTTTTCGCGGATATGGCGATGGTGGAAGAGTACGCCGAAGTGAATGACGTGGCGCGTCGTCTTGCCGAGAAGTTTCTGCCGGGCGCGTTGACCTTGGTCCTCAAAAAGAAGCCACACGTAGAGAGCGGCGTGTCACGCGGCATAGCGACCATCGGCATCCGTATTCCTAATGATGAATTCTGTCTCGAGCTCGCACGCACCTACGGCAAGCCATTTACCGCGACGAGCGCGAACAAAAGCAGTCAGATACCACCAACATCTATCGCAGACATTCAGGCTCAACTTGGCACCGCTGCAGACGACGTGGAACTTGCCGTTGATGCACAGGTGTTTCCGATGCGTCCGCCTTCAACCGTCGTGAATCTCGTTTCAGGCACGCCGGTCATTCTGCGCGAGGGCGCAATTCCGAAGGAAGATATTTTCGCTGCGCTCGTTTAGCGCTTAGCCGCGTCGTCCGCGACACGCCACAAATACCAGCTGGCGACCGATGCGTGCTCCCGCCAGTCTTTCGCGAGACGTTCCATGGTGCGAGGCGCCGGAAGAGACTTCATCTTGTAGAGAACCATAAACCCTTTCTGAATGCCCAAGTCTCCCGTCGGCAGTACGTCCAACCGGTTGAGAGTAAAGATGAGAAACATCTGGACCGTCCATACGCCAATGCCTTTGATTTCGGTAAGCACCGCGACAATCTCATCGTTGGGCATTCGTGACAGTTTCTTATGCGGCACGCTTCCGTCCGAAAACTTTTGTGCGAGATCGCGGATGTAGGCAATTTTTTGTGACGACAGCCCCGCAGAGCGCAGCGAGCTTTCGGGCATTGAGAGAACTGCCTCGGGCGTGGGAAACCGCGACGCCGCGCGTGATTCCCAGTCTATAGGCGTCTTCATCGCGATACCAAAGAGCGCGACGAATTTCGCGTAGATAGAGCCCGCCGCCTTTCCGCTGATTTGTTGGTAGATGATTGCGCGGCAGAGCGCTTGGAATGGCGTCCGTCCGCGTTTCAGTGTCGGCCGGCCGTACTTCTTAACGAGCGGTTTGAACAGTGGATGTTTTGAAAGATGGCGAATGGATGCATCCATGCGCGGAGGCTATCACGGCCGGCGTGCTCGGAGAAGCATGCTACGATACCGCCATGCGCGCACTCCTCGTGCTTCCGCACATACTGCTCGTGCCATTCTTCGCTTTCGCGGACGAGATGACGGTCATTCTGGAATTGCAGGCGAGAATACAGGCACTGCTCGCCGAAATATCTGCGGTGCGACTGGAAATTGATGTTGCCAATACGCATCAAGAGCCTGCCCCGTATGACACCTGCCCGTCGTTTCCTCGCACACTGCGGCCGGGGATGAGCGGTCCTGATGTCCAAGAGCTCCAGCAATTTCTCCTACTGACGACGGACTTCTCTGGAGATACAACAATGTACTTCGGCGTAAAGACACAGACCGCTGTGCAGTCGTTTCAGTGTCGTGAGATGCAGCTCTGCAGTGGCTCGGCAACAATCAACGGTTTTGGCATGGTCGGCCCGCGCACGCGTGAGTCACTCCGACGCGTCTGTGCTGGGGCGCCGGCTCCGCAGGCGTATGAACAGGCGCTTGATACCAACACGCTCGTTTGTGGTCAGCCGCCGATGCCGGTGTGCGCAGAAGGACTCAGCTGTATACAGACACTGCCGCCAGCTCAAACGTATGCCGATGAGCTGACGCTACAAGAAGCTGGCGCTCTCTCGCTCCACAGCGGAGTCTGCGTGTGCGGCGACAATGGTATCCCGTGCCTGTAGTCAGGATTCGTTTCTCGAGAATTGACCCGAGTCGCGGGAACGGTTGTACATGCGTACGAAGAGTTTGGTGGCAACAATGCAGTAGGCAACGTTTTGTACAAACGCGATGAGGAACATATCCCACGCGACATCCCCACCACTCTGCAGGGCGTAACGAGTGGCCTCAAAGACGAACGTCGGCGAGAATAGAATGGCGACGCCTTGGATGACATACGGCAGTACCTCGAGTGGGTAAAACGCCGCAACCACGGGCTGTATGAGACCAACCAGGCTCCACGAAATGGCTTGAATGCGTGTACCGTACTGCCAGATGAGTCCCAAAAGAAGAATACCAAGCGCGTATGCGAACATGCTGAAGTTGATGAACGCGAGCACGAGGGTGAGAAGCCCCATGTCGAACAGGTTGAATCCGAAGACAAAGACACTCATGACAGAGTTCACAAGAAGTACGACGAGCGCCTTAAGGAGACCGGAGAGCGTGTGTGCCGTCATGTACTCCGCCAACGAAATCGGTGCGACGAATAGGTTCGAAAGATTGCGAGACCAGATATTCCACAGACTGCCCAAGGTCACCGAATACTGCACAATCCAAATCACGCCCCACAACAGCATTCCCGAAAGTACGTACTGCGCCGCCAGAGGGTTCTCGCCGCTTAAGTAGACTGACAGAAATCCAAAGACGAGAATGTTTGTGAAAGGGAAGACGATGATGTCAGCGATGACTTCATAGGAACGACGCAGAACAAAGAGTTCCTGCCACAGTAGTCCCCTGATACGTCGGATGTTCATACAGCCGAGTCTTTACGAGCAATTTCTAAGAAGACGTCCTCCAATGTCGGTTTTTGCACGCTGATATCAGTAATCCAAATGCCGGTCTTGGATAAATCAAAGAGAAGCCCCGGTATATCGCGCTCGTGCGATTCTAAGGATATGGAGTGCGGCGTCTCGAATGTGTGGCGCAATTTGTGCTCCGTTACATAGCGTTCCAACTCCGGCGTCTTCTCGGTATACGTGAGGATGAGCCGCGCTCCCGCAATCGTTTTTGTCAGATTTTCAGGCGAGTCTTGCGCGACGATGGCGCCCTTATCGAGAAAGATGACCGTGTCGCACAGGCGCTCTACCTCGGACATATTGTGCGATGTGTACAGAATAGAGAGACCGCGCTCTTTTCGCAGAGACTCGATGAGCGAGAGTGTCTTATCGGCAATGTCCGGATCAAGCGAGGCTGTCGGCTCATCCATGAGGAGCAAGTCAGGGTCGTTCAAAAGTGCCTTCACCAGATTGACTCGCGTTTTCTGGCCGGCTGACAGGTCCTTGTAGAGCACATCGCGCAAGCGCGCAATCTCAAATTGCTCCAAAAGCTGTGCAATCTTTTTTGCAGGGTCTTCCACGCTATAGAGCTCGGCAAACACGAACAAGTTCTCCCAGACAGTGATGCGGCCCATGAGCGTGTTGAATGCGGACGTTGTGTTGATGCGCGCGAGGCACGATTGTCTCTCGGTTTCAAAATCTTCTCCAAAATAGCGAATAGTGCCCCCGTTGTGTTTTGTTGTACCGGTTAACACCTGGATGGTCGTGGTTTTGCCGGCACCATTGGGGCCGAGGAAGCCGATGATGGCACCTTGCGGAACGGTGAAGGAAATACCGTTGACGGCGACAAACTCGCCATACTGTTTAACGAGGTTCGTGACCTCGAGTGCAGGAGTAGCCATAGCGCTATTTGAAACGAGTGATGCCCTCCTTTTGTAAGAGTGAACGTTTCGTCTTCATGCCGCCCTTGCCAGAGTAGCCGCCGAGGCCGCCATCAGTGCGAACTACACGGTGGCACGGTACGGCGGGGGCGAGTGGATTCTTGCCGACAGCGCTTGCAACAGCGCGCACGGCGCTCGGCTTACCAACGCGTTTTGCGAGTTCCTTGTACGTGACAACGGTGCCGCGTTTGATGGCGCAGAGTTCACGCCAGACCTTTTTCTGGAACGGGGTGCCGACCGCGCTGTCTATATCAGTCTTGAGCGACATGTCCGCGAGTATAGCTCACTGCACGTGCGGTTGCACGGCAGACGGGTCGACCAAAAACCCCGCAAGGTCGCGACGTCCGATAATGATGGGGAAGCGCATATGAGAGCGGTCGGTGAAAGATGCAATGGACTCCCGCGTCGTACCACGCAGTTTTATCGAGAGCGTGGTAAGTGTGCGGTGCTGTATGCCCGTCCCGCTTTCGACGCGCACCCGTTCTTCGAGCGGTTTCAGTTCCAGCTCGTCCACGAGGGCAGCATCGATTGACGTACGATACGCGCCGGTGTCGATTTTCGCGTTAACGGTCTTTCGCTTTCCATTGTTGCCGATGAGCTGTACTTTCTCGATAACGTGGAGCACATGGTGCTCGGTGTGTATTTCAGCCAGATCCGGTTCCGCAAATAGTTTCTTCGCCAAATCAACGCCATTTTCCGGCGTCGGAATCTTCAGCGCCTCAACGCGCTCTAATCGCGTGCGCAGTGATGCCCCATTGGCGAGCTGAATGGAGAGTCCTGGGCGCGCGTTGATTTCCAAGACTTGCGGTCCATGACGTTCGTCGAGTACGACATCTATGCCGGCATAGCCAAGTTTCGAGACGGCCTGTGTCTTTGCGGAAATGTGCAGAATCTTGTCCCAGTGAGGAATTTTTATGCCGTGAGACTTTGTTCGCTGGCCCGGCACATAGATGACTTCTCGTCCGTTCTGAATGGCGCGGATAGTGATACCGGTGCGCAGGTCTATGCCGATGCCAAGCGCACCTAAGTGCAAGTTCGCCTTGCGGTGCGATTCTTCCGTTGGTAGTCGGAGCATTGCCATGATGGGTACGTGGTTGCACACAATGACGCGAACGTCCGGTACGCCACCGAGCGACATTTTTCGGAACGTCGAGGAAACGATGACCTTGTCCTCGATGAACGCAGTGTCCGGAAGATTGTCGAGTGAGAACGCGCCATCAAGAATGTCGAATATATGGCCCTCTAAATCGTCGATGGTGACTGGAGCACTGCGCTCATCAAGCCCGGCAGTTCCGTTCCACCCCGAGATGACACGGATGCCTTCGCCACCGAAGCCGCGCGCCGGTTTGAGGACAAATGTCTCGGGGAGTGTACTCCAGTCAAACGAGCGAGCTTCTCTGTACGAAATGAACGGCGCAATAAGTTTCGGCGTCGGAATGTCGTGTTTTTCCAAGAGGCGCTTCGTCGCAAGCTTGTCATCCGCTAGTTCTTTGGCACTCGCTCGGTTGAAGCGGTTTATGTACAAGAAGTTGCGGGCATTGAGTCCCAGTATCAGCTTACTGACTGCCATAGACGTTGAAGGAGCGGAAGCGGAACATTTCCGAAATGCGCAGACCAAAGTAGCGGCCCATCATGAGATTAATCGGAATGAGGAGGAGGATGACCTCGGGATAGAGTACCAGCGTGTCACGTACGATAGTTGCTGTCGCAAGGACGTAGCCGAGAACACCCGTGCCAATAGTGACAAGGGTGATATTCACCGCGTCGCTCATGGACTTGTGTAGCTGGACGGAGACGAGCGCATCAGCAAGGAGAGCGAGGATAAGGATAGGGAAGATGGACAGCTCGCTCACCTGACCGAATCCAAGTTTGATTGTGACGGTGAGCGATATGAGGACAAGGAGTGCAACGACGAGCATCGAGAGCGAGCGCTTCGGGTAGTACATGATGCGCACGTGTTTCAAGAGCATGCGTGAGAGAAATGCGGAAAGGACGATTGAGCCCAAAATGACGCCGCCTAAAACGACGCCGAGTGCGACGAGTGCGTATGCGAGTGCGATGGGCACCAGAATTTCGAGTCCGGGAAGGCCGATGACGACGCGTGAGAAGGCAACAATCGTCGTCAAAATGGGAAGGAGAAGGATGAGCACGACCGTATTAGCGGGAACGCCAGAGAGAATTGAATCCTGTACCCACCATGGAATGATGGTGAAAATGGAAAATGTGTCGATACGTCGTTCTGAAAGCAGTGCCAGTGTCGCTTCGCGCTCTATGACGTCATCGGGGCGCGTGAGGTCAGGCTTCGGATCAATGACCAATGGGATTGGGTTCAATGTCTGCAAAATTGTCGACGTTGTAGCCGTCTCTGATACCACGTCCGCAGATGCCTCAGGCGTCGAAGCGTCCTGCGCACTCGTGAGTAGTGGCGCGGCTAGTAACGAGAGAGCGCCGGCGACTAGTGCCGCGGCGCACGTGCTATTCACCTTCATGAGTTCACTATACACGGGATTGCCCGTGCGTCGAATATTGAGACTGCATGTTAGACGCACCGCGTTGTGTAGTTTAGTATGCGACTAATGGGTGTCCCTCTGAAAATAGCAATCTTCGCATTCGAAGATTCACCGACGGTACTCGAGAATATAGTTCCGCGCGCGACGGAGCGCGGACATGACGTGCGCGTCGTTCGTCTCGACGGTCTCGCGCTCCATACACCCATGCACGAAACTCTGCGAGAGCTCGACGGTGTCAATCTCGTCTACTATCGCACCAGTGGTTCGCCGCCTATGACTGCCGTTGCCGTAGCGCAGTATGTACGAGAGTCTGGAGTCGCCTCCATAAACTGCAATCACGACCGCACGCCCTACATCGCGCGGAAATCATTTGAAACATACATCGCTGCGCAAGCGGGCGAACGTATACCGAAGACGCTCACCATGCAGTTCGCTTCGTACGAAGCGCTCGTCTCTGCGCTCGGCACGCCGTTTGTCGCCAAGGTAGATGAGAGCTCTCGGGGCAGAGGTGTGTTTCTGATTCCGGATGAGCAAACGTTCGCCGCGTTGCCAGAACAAGAACGCTTTAATCGCTTTCTCTACCAAGAGTACATTGCTCACTCGTGGGATTATCGTGTGCACATAGTTGGCGGGAAGGCGGTCGCCATGTACAAGCGCATTCCTAAGGAGGGAGACTTCCGAGCGAACGTAAGCCAAGGCGGTGTCATGGCTCCTGTAGAAGAGGAGCGCAAGGCTGAACTTATAGAAAGAGCAGAGAAGCTTGCGCCGCATTTCGGGCTTGGTATCTGCGCCATAGACTATCTCTGCGGCAATGATAGTGTCCTGTACTTCGCAGAAGTGAACGACAATCCTGGATGGGAGGCGTCGGATTCCGACGCAACGGGCGTGGACTTGACGGGCATCACTCTGGATTACTTTGAAACATTGGTAGCTAAGAGCGCATAACAAAACCGCCCCAGAGGGGCGGTTTTGGCGCACGAGCGGAAAAGTTAGGAAAGGTGCTTGGAAACCAGCTTCGTCATTTCGAACATCGAGACCGTGCCCTTGCCACCGAAGACTTTCTTCAGTTTGTCGTCCCCATTGATGTTGCGCTTGTTCTTAGCGTCTTGAAGATCATGCTTCTTGATGTATGCCCAGAGTTTCTTCACGACCTCTGAACGTGCGAGCGGTCCCTTACCAACGACTGCCTCAAGCTCGTCGCTCAACTTGAGCGGCTTCATAAATGCTGAATTTGCTTTTGCCATAACTTTTGTATGCAAACTAATGCTGACGAATAATCACCCTGTAATAGGATGCCCCTCATAGTACACGAGAGCGGTAGAGTGCAATAGGGCACGTGTAAATAATCCACAGAGAGGGGGTTGACCGATTTCGATTGACAGGAAAGTGGGTTCTGTCAGGATGCCCCGGTCTGCCTCATGCGGAGGCAACCCCCGCCACAGGGCCTGTGGCGAGTTCTTAACAGCGAGGAAAGCATGGACTGCTGTAAAGCAATCGTGCGAAACGTTGTCCTCTCGGGTCCCCACGGTCCGTACGCTATAGCAACGGCAGTGGATAGGCCCGACATCGGCGGGTCAATTACGTTCTCTCTCGAGCCGACGGTGTGGGACCACGGTAAGACGTGGCCCAAGGCAGGAGATGCCGTACTCGTCGGTAAACTGCGCTTCAAAGGCGCAGGATGGCGTTCCAAAGAAGCACGGTTCTGGGAACTGTGTTACGAGCAAAGGAGAACGTGATGTTCCGATTACTATCGCTACTGTTCCCGCCGACACTCGGCGTGCACATCTCCGACAAAGCCGATGCCCTCGGCATTACCCTGCCAGAAAGAAAGTATCAGGGTGATGCAGGCTACGACTTGCGCACTATCGTGCGGGTCGTAGTAGAGGTCGGCGATGTTGGATTCTTCCCGACAGGGCTGAATTTCAACCTGCCGGGACACAACGTCGCGAGACGTGCAGTCGTTCCGATGCTGATACTGCCACGCACCAGTCTGGCAACCGGCCAAGGGCTCTACCCCATGGCATGGGTCGTCGATGCGGGGTACCGTGCCAACGACGAAGACGGGCTCACGCTCGCCTTGCGTAACCTCGGTAAGGAAATGCTGACCTTTGAGGCCGGCGACCGTGTTGCTCAAGGATTGCTGATACCGGTCTGGACGCCTCGGCTCGTGAGGATACTGCTACGTCAGATTGACGAGACAGAGCGAGGCGGCAGACGCCTCGGGTCGAGCGGTATCAAATAGTCCAGCGACTATGACACTGCTCATTAGGTAACTAGAAAGGAGAGCGGCCCCGGCGCACATGCGTCGGGGTCGTTTTATTTGCGTACTTCTCGGCTACTCGGTAAGACGTCCTTCTTGTAGTGCTTCAAGTACGCGACAATGATGAAGCTGATGATGACCATAAGAAACCACGACGTAATTTTGTGCATCGAAACCACGTCCCAGGCGTGTATCTGATTCGGATACTGCCATGCGCCCCACAAGGTCGAGATGTTTTCAGCAATCCAGATGAAGAACGCGGTGAGAATAAGTCCGACGTTCAAGGGCATCCAGCGCCGCGTGCCTTCAAGTACCGTGAAATAGATGCGCGTTTTCCAGAAGGTGAGGAAGATGATGGGGATGAGGATGTAGCGGATGTCGTAGACGAAATGATTCGTGAAGAAGTTGATATAGATGGCGAATCCGACGACGACACTCCACCAGTACGGCGGGAAGTGTTTGAGATCCAAATCCAGGATGCGCCATGCTTGTGCGATGTAGCTTCCGACTGCCGCGTACATGAAGCCGGAAAACAAGGGGACGGTAGCGATTTTAAAGAACGCTTCTTCTGGATAACTCCACGAGCCGACTGATGGATGCGTCTTAAACAATTCGAGCGCAGTCCCGACGAGGTGGAAAAGAAAAATGGTTTTGATTTCGTCCCACGTCTCGATTTTCGTTGCGAGCAAGACGACCTGTAAAAGAATGGCCGCGAGAAAGAGGAAGTCGTAACGGGCGAGGCCAAAGAGCGGGACGTGATTCGATAGAAAGAGGATGACGAAGAACGAGCCAGCGAAAATGCAGGCACGCGCCTCTTTGATGCCAAAGACGATGAATTCGAGGACGAAAGAATGGAGTCGTGCACGGAGCATCGGTATACGGTAGCCGAGTGATGCCAGATGCGCTAGGGCAAATATGAAGCGGCCCCGGAGTGGCGAGGCCGCTCCGGGGCATTAGATGTTGATGCTCACCCACGGCTGTGCCGCGAGAATCCACGCGCGACGCAAATCGTCGCCAGCATCGAGTTCGCGCAGTGTGCCGTCGCCTGGGTGGGGCGGTCGGCTCGACGAGTCCTCGGTGAGCTGAATGGTCGTCCCACCGATTCGCACGTCGCACGAGCGCTCGCGGCAGGAGAAGACCGTCAGTTCAAGACCGACGATGCACGGACCCAGATAGTCCCACTTGGCGTCGGCGAAGTTCGAGTAGAGCGGCAAATGGTCTGGCCGGTATTGGTCCGGATGTGCGGCGACCCATCGGTCGTTAACAACGAGCCACGAGCACGCACCCCAGATGCGCAAGATGAGCCACTCCTTCGGGTAGGCGCCCTTCGCCTCCAACATGAGTCCGAAGAATCCTGGCCCGCCTTGGCCGTACGTGCCGCAAGCTGCTGACCACGCCAGGACCTTACGATTGATGACGCGTGCGGCAGTTGGGGCGAAGATGATTTGCCTTCCATCGACGCTTGGTTGTACTGGTTGAATCTTGGTCGCTTTTCTCAAAGGTGCCTCCACTGGCTAGAGCAACATGACCGGCGAAACCATACGATATTTTCAGAAAAAGGGAAGGGATGTCTCATGCGCTACACTGTGAGCATGGCTCTAGCCTCAGGCGTCGCCCATAAACTGCCCGCGGATTTGCGCACCGTTCTGGAGAAAGACGCCGCTGCGCGCAGGGCATGGGAAGACATCACGCCCTTGGCACGCAACGAATGGATTTGTTGGGTGACGTCGGGAAAGAGGGAAGATACACGTTCCATTCGCATCGCAAAGACCATCTCGAAATTGCGCGCGGGCATGCGTCGCCCCTGCTGCTGGGCAGGGTGTCCGCATCGGTAAGGCGCTTGAACAGTTACAGAATAATCTGCGTCGTTGCGGGCAGTCTTTCTCGAATGATGTTCAAATCAAATTCTGATATGGCGTTTCCCGAGAGGTTGAGGATTTCCAATTTCTGAAGATTACCCAGTTCGTGCGGAATGCCCGTCAACTGATTGTTGGCCACGTTCAGCATTCGCAAGCGCGAAAGCTGACCGATTTCTGCAGGCAGCCCAGTCATTGTGTTGTTACTGAGATCGAGCACCTCGAGATTCTGCAAGAATCGTATTTCAGCCGGCAGTGCACCGGACAGCTTGTTGTTCGAGAGGTCCAGTCGGGTCACACTTTTCATACTCAAAATCTCCTTCGGGAAGGAGGTAAGATTCTCGCCGCTTCGTATCTCTGCGGTTGACGAATCAGTCGGCTGTTTCTCCTGAACACCCACATCGGGCGTGTTTTTTGTAGTGTTGAGAGAGGGCACTGGCGTCGCTGTATCAGCAGGGAGCAAGTAGACAACGGCAAGCGCGATGCACGCGAACAGAGTTAAAGCGGAAAGAGCACGTATCATTTACCAACAGTACGCCCGAATCCATCGGAGAGCAACAACAAGGCGTCTCTGGACTCCACGATAAAGGTGATGTAGAAAAGAGGCTCACTGAATGGAGGCAGAAATGACAGTTCTTCAGACCACGGTGTTTCTCGTTCTTCTCGTTGCGCTCGCTTTCTTCGCGGCAATGGTGATGCTCGATGCAGAGCCATTCGCATCAGTGAGGTCCTTCGTCGTGTGCGTCCTTATCGCGCTCGTCGCCGGCGTCCTCATTGTTGGGCTTTTCAGCTCGCTCTACGGCCCGCCGCAAATCACAAAGCTGTGAAGGCCACGCCGGCCTCACCTGGACCCGCCATGTCGCAAGACCTCTGGCGGGTCTTTAGTACCGAATGCAGAAAGGGTGCGCTTCGCGCGCGTTTCCGTGTGAGCCACAATAATTCTTGTGCCGTCGCACAAGAATTTTCCAGCCCCGGACTCGCTGGTTGCATCTGCTGATGCGACATCGCTCCGTCTTCACAAATCCAGAAAAACCTGAAGAAGTTCAGGTTGTTCTGTCATTTGTGACCCTACCGGGACTCGAACCCGGGTTAACAGCTTGAAAAGCTGCTGTCCTAACCCCTAGACGATAGGGCCTCGCACAGGACTATACGATATTTCCGGGATTTTTGAAGCCCCCTCCTTCTCGTTGCGCTTTGGCCCCCCTCTGCTACAACGACGAGACGTCCGGATTGGCCGGACGCGCTCTAAATAGGGAGATTCGCATGCAAAGGCGAGTCGTTATCACCGGAGTGGGCATCGTTTCCCCAATAGGAAACGATCTCAAGACCGTCGAGACGTCACTGCGGGAAAGCCGTTCAGGCATCACGCATTCGGCGCAGTTCGCGGAGAAAGGCTTCGGTTCGCAAGTCTGGGGTATGCCCGCGGACGTGCCGCCGATACCGGATAGGAAGATTGCGCGGCACGCCGCGCAGGATGCAATCTGGTCGTACGAAGCGATGCGGCAGGCAATCGAGATGGCACAGCTCCCACCGGAGCGCGTGTCGAACGATCGCACCGGCATCGTCTTCGGCACTGGTGGTCCGGCCACGGCAAACATCGTCGAGGCCGCGCGTATCAACACCGTAAGCGGTAGTCCAAAACGCCTTGGTCCGCACACGGTTCCGAAGACGATGTCTTCCGGCGCCGTGGCGAACTTGGCCGTTGCCTACGGCATCCGTGGGATGAACGTCAGCGCTGTCGCCGCGTGCGCCACATCGGCGTATTCCATCGGCATGGCGTCTCGCTTCATACAATGGGGCGAGGCGGACATCATGTTCGCGGGCGGCGCAGAAGCACTTGATTGGACTGCGGCGAACGCATTCGATGCCATGCCGGCGCTGTCGCGCAGGTACAACGACACGCCGGAGAAGGCGAGTCGCACATACGATCGTGACCGTGACGGCTTTGTCATCGCGGGCGGAGCAGGCGTACTCGTGCTCGAAAGCCACCACTCGGCCATCGAGCGCAAAGCACCTATCCTTGCCGAACTCTCCGGTTTTGGTTTCTCCTCCGACGGCGTGGGCATGTACGAACCGTCCGGTGAAGGTGCCGTGCGCTGTATGCAGGCGGCACTCAAAGATGCACGGCTTACGCCAGAGCGCATCGAGTACCTGAACTCGCACGGGACGTCCACGCCGAAAGGTGACGCGGCGGAACTCGGCGCGATTCGAGCAGTCTTCGGAGAACAGTCGCCGTACATCTCGTCGACGAAGCCACTTTCCGGACACGGCCTCGGCGCGGCCGGAGTGTGGGAGGCGATATTCTGCATCTTGATGATGCAGTCACACTTCCTTGCGAAGAGTGCGAACATCGAGACGCTCGACCCAGAGTTCACGGACATGCGCATCCTCGATCACACGCTGAGATTTCCGGCCTCGAAGGTGATGTCCAACAGCTTCGGCTTTGGCGGCACCAATGCGACGCTGATTTTCGAGCGGTACTAGATATCACACGCGTGTGTGACGCAAAAGAGAGGGGGCGGCCGAGCATACGGCCGCCCTTTTTGTATGCCCACAGCACGCTTTCGGGGAATAGGGAAAAGTGGTAGTCTATCCCGACCTAGGAGAGGTGGCTGAGTGGTCGAAAGCACCGGTTTCGAAAACCGGCAGGGTCGAAAGGTCCTCGAGGGTTCGAATCCCTCCCTCTCCGCAGAACGAAACTTCCGAATCCGAAAGATGGGAAGAGGCCCACGCCGAAGGCGACGGAGGGGGCAAAAGAGCCCGTCGCTCCGCGACAAATTGGGACGGGACGGGTGCGGCGATGTATTAACGCTTGCGCGAACCCACTTCGCACGCGCGGAGCGCGTGGCGGCTTGAACCCGAAGCGTACGCTCCAATAGCGCTGTGGCGCACCTCGTCCGCTCCCTGTCGAACTTCAAGAATCTGCTAAACTATATAGCAAGGATATTAAGCATTCTATTAAATAATTATTAACAATAAAAAAATCATGAAAAGGTATATCGTCACAAGATTTTTGACGCTCGCAGTTCTCGTATCTGTTGGCTTTGCAACGCCGACTTTCGCACAGACAACAGACGGTGCCGCTCAAATCCAAGCTTTGCTCGCTCAAGTTAAGGCACTTCAAGCGCAGGTCGCACAGTTGCAGGGACAACCCACAAATACCAATGCGTGCCTTTCCCTCTCTTATAACCTCTATGCCGATCAGGAAGACGCTAGTACGAACGGCGAGGTGACTAAACTTCAACAGTTTCTTGCGCAAGATTCATCCATATATCCCGCTGGACTTGTAACTGGCTACTTTGGCCCTATGACTGAAACTGCTGTGCAACGTTGGCAAGCACGGAATGGTGTCGTTTCTTCGGGCTCTCCAGACACAACCGGTTACGGTTATGTCGGACCAAAAACTCGAGCAGCAATGTCTTGCGGTGGGTCAACGGCTTACCAGCCAAATGTAAATCCACCAGTCATAACTCCAACACCTACTCCACCGCAAGACACAAACACTGTCTATTTCTCATCAACATTTTTTGATTACGGATACACTATTGGCGATCCAGTATCGGGCACTTACAGTCAGCAGTTAATAGTTACGAATGGCTCTAAGAAAGATGCTCATGTAAAGATAACTGTGGATAATCAGCCGGCTTGGCTTAACACTTCGTACAACACGAATACATTAACTATAAATCCTGGGCAACCCATGGGAATTGGGGTGTCCGTCAATCCCATAGGTCTTGACGCTGGAACTTACAAAACAGAAATAAACATTTCTGGTGATTTCACGGGCTCTCCGAAGACTATTCCTGTTACATTGCGAATATACGAGGGTGCAACACCAGTCACTCAATCGCTCAACATCACTAACCCACTAGACGGGCATGCTTGGACTGTTGGCGACACACAAACGTTCCGTTGGACGACATCGGGAATTGCGAGTGGTGCGGTAGGATATATTGAACTTGTAGACAGCTACGGCGGTGTCCATCGCATTTCCAATGTCCCAAACACTGGTAGCTACACATGGACGAATGTTGGCACAATAAACGGCACGACAATTCCTGTTACTCCCCCTGCTGGCAACTATTCTGTGAAGATAATAATGAATAATATTGGTGATATTGTTGGGCCACTAACTATCAAAGAGAAACAGTCACAACCAATAGCTATTGGTGCGACCTTTTCAAACCCTGGCTTTGACGGACAATACAAGAAATATATTCTCTATCTATCTGGTGGCACAACAGCAAATCCAGTGAAATGGTGGACACTGAACTTTACGTGTCCGTCAAATGTACCGGAAGTCAATGCTAAAGTAGCTGGCAATGTGTGCGATGGCCAGCCATACCAACTTGGCAATGAGAATACCGGAACCGGTAACGTTGATATTCCACTGAACATCCTATACACCGATTTAAATGCGGCTGATTTAAAAATTCACATAAAAGCCACAGGAAAAGATGGGGGTACGATGGGTGAAATTGATTACGTGCTTCCTGTTCACAAGGGCTAATCATTAACTTAACTAATATCAATCAAAAAAGTTAATGATTAGCCCT
>JAKFXQ010000048.1 GCA_021731295.1 Patescibacteria group bacterium | reverse complement strand
CATGCGCGTGCCGAACTGCGGGTCATTCTCGCGTCCATCCCGCATTTGCGTCACGCGACTCATGACATGCGCAGCCTTCAGCGGATGGTGCTGCGCCAGCCAGTCCTTGAACAGCGTCTTCACTTCCTCATTGTGCTGTTCCCAATTTCCCTTCGGAGAGTAGAAACGATCAGAATCCATTCGTGCATCATACCAAAGCGTGAGGGCCGGCTGTGAGCCGACCCCCTGGTTCGCTTATTTTCGTGGCGGCTTCTTGAAGAGTTCCTTCGCGAGCGCTTTCGCGTCGCGTCGGTCCGTCTTCGAAGGCTCGACCGTCCGGCGTCCGTGCTCACGGACCTGGATGGTCTTCGTCTCTCTGCGAAACGTGCCCTTCACTTTCGTTTCTACCACCACTTCACGTAATGCCATGGGTAACCCCCGTTTCTGGCTTCGAACACCGCTACCATACAATAAAATAGCGATTTGAGGAAGGGCTGGTTCCCATAGCTTCACAGGTCTTGTATGCTTCTGCCATGCCCGCCGCTCACCTCTACACCCAAGTGCCGAACGCACTCACTTTGTTGCGCGGAATAATTGCTGCATGTATCGCAATGCTGCTCTTGTCGTCGTACGAAAGTCGCTTCATCGCAGCGTACGTCCTGTTTGTCATCGCGGCGGCAAGCGACTACTGGGACGGTGTCTTGGCGCGCCGCTGGCGCATAACTTCTGACATGGGCGCGATACTCGATCCCTTGTTCGACAAGATTCTCGTCCTCTCGCTGTTCGTCCTTTTGGCACCGCACAATATCGTGCATCCACTCTTGTTCGTGATTCTCCTTGTTCGCGACATCTCAACTGACGCTCTACGCAATTACCTGTTATCAAAGGGTGTTGTTGTTGCCGCTATTTACACCGCGAAACTAAAAACTGTCGCTCAGATGGCGATGCTGCATTTCGTCCTCCTCGCGCTCGCCCTTCCGGAGATACCAGCTTTTGTATCTATCGCCCAAGTGCTCGCCGTCATCGCTGTCGCACTATCGCTTTGGAGCGGCGCGGCCTACGTGAGTCGCTTTATGGCCTTCATGAAGAAGGACGCGATGTCGTCTACAAAGTAGAGAAAGCGTGTCATCGCTGAATCCTTAGGACTTTTGATACGTGAGACACGCAGAAACTCTGCGCCGGTGAATAGTGCGAACAATTCGTCCGTAAGGCATTTGTCGCCGATGACCAAGAGCGGTCCTTGGATAGTGGTGTCGCGCAAAAGACGCGGGTCTGGTTTCTTTTTTCGGGAGCGCAGAAACGGCGTCTGTAAAGACTCGGCAATAGATTTCGTTCGGGATCTGTCGTAGTTGTTCGAGCAGAGATACACGGTGTTCTTCTCGCGCAAACGCACAAGCGTCGCTCGCGCTTCGTGCGATACCTCGGTCTCACCAGAGGCAACCAACGTGCCGTCAATATCGAGAATGATTGTGCGCCCCGTTACATCATCAAACGATTGCTCGTGGAAGAAGGTCATGCGGAATCCTGGGACCTGCGCTCGCGCACTGCTTTGCGTCGCGCCTTCCATTGCTTCCGGCGCTCGCGCCACTTGCCGCGTTCTTTGGTGATGCGTGCATTAATCGAGCGTCTGCGCTCGCGCACTTGTGCGCGACGTTCCTCAAACTCCATACGAAGTCTGTGCTCGAGCACATACGCTTTGCGCGTCGCGACCCAACCGACCGTACTAATCATTAAATCCACTGTGAAAACTGCGATGAATGCCAAAAGCACGGTGTCCCACGACACGGTCATGCTCCAATAGAACGTCGGTGCGAAACTGGTCATACCGACAACGACATCCATCATGCTGTTCATACGTCCCTCTTCAATGCCGGCGACGTACTCGAAAATCTCCCACAATACCAAGAGGAAGAACGCGACGACGGTTGCGGCGTAGAGCTCAAGCCCGAGAAGCGCGAGTCCGAGAGCGACCGCCATGCCCGAGAGGAAATGCGGCACGCTCCACAAATCGAGATACGTCCCCTCTCGCCAGATATCGGTTCGCACAAAGCGGCCGTTACGCAATTGCATACGTTTAGATGCGCATTGTCGTTAAGGCGGCGATGCGCTCCTCAACGGGCGGATGGGTGGCAAAAAGCTTCGCGATGAACTGACTGCGCTCTCCCGCACCGAACGGATTCGATATAAACATATGTGCGGTTGCATGACTCGCGCTTTCCATGGGGTGCGAGTACGAGGATATCTTTTTCAACGCGCTCGCGAGTCCGTCTGGATATCGCGTGAGTAGTGCGCCGGAGGCATCAGCGAGGAACTCGCGCTTGCGAGAAATTGCGAGCTGAATGAGTTGTGCGGCGATAGGTGCCAAGATGATGCCGACGACCGCAAGGATGAGAAGCATCGGGTTGCGATTCTCGCGACCGTCTCCGAACATCGCAAAGCGCAGGAACATGTCGGCCAACACTGAAACAAAGCCTGCGAGAACAACCGCGACCGTCATCACAAGAATGTCACGATTCCCGATGTGCGCGAGCTCGTGCGCGATGACGCCTTCCAACTCTGAGCGATCGAGTCGCTCTAGGAGGCCCGTGGTTACCGCGACAACACCCTTCTTCGCGTTCCTGCCGGTCGCAAATGCATTCGGCGCCGCGTCTTCAATGACGTAGACACGCGGCTTCGGGAGTCCTGCCGTGATGGCCAAATTCTCCACCATACGATGCAGTTCACGATACTGCACTTCGTCAGCAGGTTTCGCCTTCGTGGATGCGAGAGCAATCCTGTCTGAAAACCAATACGCGCCGATGTTCATGACGATGGAGAAACCGGCGGCGATGTAGAGAATACCCGGTTCGTTCAGGTACCACGAAAGGCTCCAGCCAATGGCGATGACAAGGAGGAAGAACGTGGACATCAAAAGCCACGTCTTGCGGACATTCGTACTCTGTTGCGTATATAAGGACGCCATAGTGGGTCAGTATCGGGTAAGCAGGATTTCCTCGCAAGCCGCGCGAGATGGGGCGCGGAATCGTATGAGAGCGGGCTAGAACGAGACTTTCACTGGCTCTTTCGCTGCTTGCTCATTGTCAGCAAGCTGGAAGAATTCGCGTGTCTTGAAACCGAACCCACCAGCAACTACGTTTGAGGGGAACTGCTCAATCGCGTTCTGCAATTCCTGGACAACGGAGTTGTAGAAGCGGCGCGCGGCCTGAATTTTATTCTCGGTGTCTGCAAGTTCGCGCTGGAGCTCGAGGAAGTTCGTGTTTGCCTTCAGGTCAGGGTAACTTTCAGAAACAGCGAAGAGTGATTTCAGTGCACCGGTGAGCATATTCTCCGCTTCGGCGTGTTCGCCGACAGACTGCGCCCCCATCGCACGCGTGCGCGCTTCGGTTACTGCCTGCAGGGTCTCGCGTTCGTGTGTTACGTAACCCTTCACGGTCTCGACGAGATTCGGAATAAGGTCGTACCGACGCTTCATCTGAACGTCGATGTCAGACCATGCCTCTTCCGTGCGATTAGTAAGCGCAATCAGTTTGTTATAGGTAATGACGAGCCAGACGCCAACTACGGCAACGCCGCCGACGCCAATATAGAGCGGATTCATATGGGCGAGATTATACCACTTCGTCTCTAGGAATACAGAGCGGCCCGCCGAGGAGGCGGGCCGCTCTAAGCAGACGTGGAAAGACTAATAGTCTTCGCCCATTCCCATGCCGCCGGCCGCTGGTGCGGCTGGCTTGTTGTCCTCTGGCTCATCAGCAATTGCTGCTTCCGTGGTAAGGAGAACGGATGCAGCGGATGCTGCATTCTCGACACACGAGCGCGTAACCTTCATCGGGTCTATGATGCCCTTCTCGTACAAGTCGACAATCTCTGCCTCGCTGGACTCGTTCGCGGCGTTATAGCCGAACGAACCGCCCTTCTTGATGATTTCCTGCATCAAGACTGGCCCGTCTTCCCTGCCAGCATTGTGAACAATCTGGAGGAACGGCGCGTTCAGTGCCGTGAGGAGGATGCGATATCCGATGGTGTACTCATCGTGCGCCTTCGGGCTGACCTTCTTCTGGAGCTTGTCAGAGACCTTCAAGAGAGCGGCACCTCCGCCTGGAACGATACCCTCTGCGAGCGCGGCCTTCGTCGCGTTCACCGCATCTTCAATCTTGTCCTTGAGATACTTCATCTCGGTTTCGGTGGCGGCACCAACACGCAAGACTGCCACGCCACCGGAGAGCTTCGCGATGCGCTCGTCGAGCTTCTCGCGATCGAACTTTGAGTCGGTGTTCTCGCGCTGCTTCTTGAGCTGGGACACACGCGCCTCTATATCGCTCTTCTTGCCCTTACCGCCGGCGATGATGGTTGAGTCCTTCGAGGAGACGACGCGCTGTGCCTTGCCGAGCATGCCGAGTTCTGCACTTTCAAGCTTGATGCCCACTTCTTCAGTGATGACCGTCGCACCGACTGTCGTTGCAATGTCTTCGAGCATTTCCTTCTTACGGTCGCCGTAGCCCGGTGCCTTTACTGCGAGGACGGAGAATGCGCCGCGCAGCTTGTTCAGGACGAACGTGGCCAGCGCTTCACCGTCTACATCGTCCGCGATAATGACCAGCTCCTTGCGCCCACTCTGCGCGAGTTTCTCGAGCAGCGGGAGAATGTCTTTGATGACAGAAACTTTCTTGTCAGTGATGAGCACTGCGACGTCTTTCATTTCTGCCTCCATGCGGCCGGCATTCGTAATCATGTACGGAGAGACGTAGCCGCGGTCGAACTCAAGTCCTTCAACGAAGTCACTTTCGATGCCGATGGACTGCGACTCCTCAACCGTTACGACGCCGTCCTTGCCGACTTTCTCGACAATGTCGCCAATCGTCTCGCCAAGCTCTGTGGATTCAGCTGAAATGGATGCGACGCGGCGGATATCCTGCTTGCCAGAAATCGGCTTCGCCATTTTCTTCAATTCTTCAACCGCGTCTTTTGCTGCCGCTTCAATACCGCGGCGGACCATCATCGCATTTGCGCCCAAGGCGGTGCGGCGAAGTCCCTCGTGAATGAGCGCCTGCGTCAGAACGACGGCGGTCGTGGTGCCGTCACCTGCTTTGTCATTCGTCTTTGTGGCAACTTCCTTAACAATGGATGCGCCCATGTTCTCGAACTTGTCCTTGAGCGTGATTTCTTTCGCAATGGAGACGCCATCATTCGTGATGACCGGTGAGCCCCACGAGCGGTCAATCGCCACGTTCCTGCCGCGCGGACCGATAGTGACACGAACGGTATTCGCGACAGTATCCACGCCGCGCTTCAAGGCATTACGGACGTCCTGATCGAAGAGTACTTTTTTGTTTGCCATATAGGGAATCGTTATTTGATAACAGCGAGAATGCTGGACTCGGCGATAATGTAATACTCCTCATCTCCTGCTTTCACTTCATCAAACCCGTACTTGGAGAACATAACCTTGTCTCCGACCTTCAGAGCAACGGGGATGAGTTTACCTTCGTCAGTGCGCTTGCCTGGGCCAACAGCAATGACCGTGCCGGTTTCCGGCTTCTCCTTTTTTGCCGTGTCGGGGATGAAAATGCCCGAGGGCGACTTCTCTGTGGTAGCTTCCTCCGGCTTCACGAGCACTCGATCACCGAGAGGCATTATAGAAACCTTCGCGTTCTTCTTAGACATACCTCTTATTATCGTTAGAAACTACTAATTCGTGGGGGTGATTATAGAAGAGGTACGCACACAGTGTCAAAAAACCACAAAAAAGGGGCCTCGGGTATCGGCATTGACTGGGCAAAAGGCTACTGCTAGAATGCGCGGCAATGGTTTCTCTCCAAGCGGCATTGCCGTACGTGCAGATCGTCTTGTCGGTCCTCCTTATAGGAGCGATTGTTATGCAACAGACGGGCGCATCTCTTGGTGGAGCCTTCGGCGCCGATAACTTCTCGTCGGGTTTTCACACCCGCCGTGGTTTCGAGCGGACGCTATTCCGGGCTACAATAGTCTTGAGTGTCCTCTTCGCTGTGTCAGCGTTGGTCAATCTTGTTATCAACTAGACCGTTTCTAGCCGCCCACGCGGCTGCCGCCCTCCGTGCGGCGAATCTTCCCTATGGACGATGCATTCTCTGTGCCCTCTGAACGTTCTTCGCAAAAACCCCTCATCACTCGGGAACTGCGAATGCCGTTTCTACGAGAGCTTGAACGACTTCTGGTTACCTTCTCGCCATTCGAGAGGCTTCTGTTGTACGTTCTGACGTTCATTCTCACAGCGAGCACCGCGCAGCTCTTGATGACCGTGAGCGCAAATGCGGTCGTCACGACACCGACCACAGGAGGAGAAATTGTTGAGGGAGCTATTGGCAACCCACGCTTCGTGAATCCTCTCTTGGCCATTTCTCAAGTAGACCAAGACCTCACAGGGCTCATCTATTCGGGTCTGATGCGCAATGAGGGCACTCTCGTTCCTGATCTTGCACAGGAGTACACCGTCTCTGAAGACGGTACGGTCTATACGTTCACCCTGCGCGACGCCACATTCCACGACGGGGTACCTGTTACCGCACACGACGTCGCATTCACTATTTCAATGGCCCAGAATCCAGATATTCGCTCGCCGCGGCGAGCGGATTGGGATGGAGTCTCCGTCCATGTCATAGACGACAAGACGATATCGTTCACGTTGCCGCAGGCATACGCGCCGTTTCTCGAAAACACGACGCTTGGTGTTCTTCCGAAGCATCTCTGGGAAAACATATCGTCCAGCGAATTCCCTTTCTTTGCATTAAACACGTCGCCGGTCGGCAGTGGACCATTTGAGCTTGATGGCATGACCGAAGACCAGAATGGTCTGCCGACGTCGTTTGTCTTGGGTGCATTCAACAACTTTGCGCTTGGTTCGCCATTCCTCTCGCGCATCACGTTCAAGTTCTACCCGAACGAAGACGCCCTGCTCGCAGCATTTCGTGCAGACGAAATTGAAAGCTTTGCTGGACTTATGCCGACACACTTGCCAGAGGAGACGGAAGACGAACACATTGTCCGCATCGCATCCAGCCGTGTCTTCGGCATCTACTTCAACCAAAATCGCGCTCCGCTTCTTGCTGATGCGGACACTCGTGCGGCGCTTGAGGCAGCGCTTGATCGTAGTGCGCTCATTGAATCCGTATTTAAAGGCTACGGCCTCCCGCTCTCAAATCCGATTCCACCGGGGTATTCGCTGTACGAGGCGCCGCCTACGCTTTCGCGCGACGAGCGTCTCCTGGCCGTACAAGAACTACTCGGTTCCATCTGGACCCTGAATGAATCCGGTTTGTGGGCGAGCGAGGAGGGCCAAACGATTACTGTTGCGCTCACAACAGCGGACACGCCCGAGTTGCGTCAAAGCGCTAACATCGTCGTAGAGCAGTGGCGAGACATGGGAATAGATGCAAGTGTGCAGGTCTACCCTCTGTCAGAGTTTAGCGGGACTGTACTGCGCCCGCGTCAGTACGACGCCGTCTTGTTTGGACAAGTGATTGGACGAACGCTGGACTTGTTCGCCTTCTGGCATTCGTCGCAACGCAATGACCCAGGACTCAATCTCGCGCTCTACACGAACACGCGCGCGGATCGCGCGCTTGCGAGCGCACGTACCGAGCTCGGTGCACGCGAACGCGAGTCTTTCTACCAAGAGTTCGTCTCCATCATCGCCGAAGACCGCCCCGCTATCTTCCTCTATGCGCCGGAGTTTACGTATATGTCTCCGCGCAGCGTCAGGGGTCTGGATTTTCCAACTATGACGAGTGTCTCCGAACGATTCATGAACGTGCACCGCTGGTACACGGATTCTGAATCGGTTTGGGATATCTTCGCGAATTAATTATTTACTTCATTACTCACATTACTCACGTTACAAACATATATGCCTACTAATCCCCCACCATCAGGACGCCCACCGCAACGCGGACGCGGCGGTCCACCACACGGACAAGGACGCGCCCCGCTCCCGGGAGGTGCCCCGCACGGACGCCCTCCGCACTCCGGTCCGCGCCCACCACAAGGGCCCGGACACGGCCGTCCACCCCAGCAGCGCGACGGAGACCGTCCGCGCCGCCGACGTTCATCCTTTAACGCGCGCCCACCGCGCCGCGGACAATCACGTGTCGAGCATCAAACATCGAGCACGGTTAAGAAAGGTTCTCCGATTCCACCCCCGGGACCAGACACGGTCCGCATCGTTCCGTTGGGCGGCGTCGAAGAAATTGGACGCAACATGACCGCGATTGAAACCGCTGACGACATCTTTATTGTCGACTGCGGCTTTCAGTTCCGCGAAGAAGAAACGCCCGGCATCGATTACATTCTGCCAAATACGCGCTACCTCGAGGAGCGTCGCGACAAGATTCGCGGCATGTTTATCTCCCACGGGCACCTCGACCATATCGGCGGTATTCCCTACGTGCTCGACCGTATTGGCAATCCGACCATCTACACCCGTCGCCTGACTGGGAAAATGATTGCGAAGCGTCAAGAGGAGTTCGCGCAAACCACTCCCGCAGTCATTCGCGAAGTGGAAAAGAATGAGGTCTTGCGCGTCGGCTCTACCACCATTCGCTTCTTCGGCGTCACGCACACGGTGCCTGACTCCATGGGTATCATTATCGAAACCAAATGGGGTGACGTCGTCTACACGGGAGACATCAAGCTCAATCACGCTGACGGCGTGCCCTCCGACGAGGAGTTCGCGGAGTTCGGTATCTTCAAGGACCGTAAGGTGCTCTGTCTCCTCATGGACTCAACCAACGTCTGGCAGCCAGGATTCTCTATTCCGGAGCGCAATGTGCACGAGACGATTGAGAACATCGTGCGTGATTCGAAAGGCCGCCTCATCATCGCGATGTTCGCCTCGCACCTTGAACGCCTCATTCGCATCGTCCACTTCGCCGAGAAATACGGCAAGAAGGTCATCGTCGACGGCCGCTCCATGCGCACAAACATAGAGATTGCCCGCGAGCTCGGACTCATCAAGTATCGCGACGATACCGTGGTCCAGGTTGAGCACATCGACCAGTACCCGTCCGAGAAACTGGTCATCTTGGCGACGGGCGCACAGGGAGACGAGTTCGCCTCGCTGGCGCGCATCGGCAACAAAAGCCACAAGTACATTCGCCTCTTCCCGACCGATACCATCGTGCTTTCCTCGTCGGTTATTCCCGGCAACGAACGCGCGGTGCAGAAGCTGAAAGACAACCTCTCTCGCCAAGGTGCAAAAATCATCACCTATCACGCAAGTGACGTGCATGCTTCCGGTCACGGTAACCGCGAGGAGGCGGCGTGGATTCACCGCCAGATAAAGCCACAGTTCTTCGTACCGCAACACGGTTATCACTACATGCTCCGCGTGCATGCCGACCTGGCGGAAGAAATGGGCGTACCGCACCAGAACATCGCCATTCCTGAGAACGGTTCCATCGTCGAAATAAAGAACGGCGAAAAGATCACGACATTGTCACAGAAGGCTCCGTCGGAACTGCGGGTCGTAGAGGGACACACCGTTACCGAACTCTCCGACGTCTTGATGCGTGACCGTAAAGCGCTCGGCCAAGAAGGGTTCTGCGTTGTGGTCGCAACCGTCGATCGTCGCACCGGTCGCTTGCACAAGTCCCCTGACATCATCTCCCGTGGCTTCGTGTACTTGCGCGATAACAAAGACTTGATGGACCAGACGCGTCTCATCATCAGGAAGAGTGTTGAGCAGGCTATGCGCAATCCGCGTGCAGCGGATTTGGACGACGCTCGTGACGAGCTTTCAGAAGCCGTCTCCCGCTTCCTCCTGCAGCGCACACTCAAGCGCCCAATCGTCATTCCGGTCATCGTCTCCATTTAGTTGACGTACACGAGGTCACCGCGTACAACTGTCGCGGAGCAACCAGTTTAGGGAGGAACTCGTGAGGACTGTCACGCTCTATCTGCGCGCGTATTGCGCCAATCCGGTGACCTATCCGTTCACGGTCTTCGTCGCGCTCGGTGCCGGTATCTGCTACATAGGCAGCATTGGTGATGTTGGACCCGTGAAGATACTCAACGTCAGTATGGGTGCCCTGGTCACCGTCATGGCGACTATCGCGGTACTCCGCGCCACGCACGGGACGGTACTTGGGTATAGGTACATGCGCGCGATGCTGAAGATTCGCGGCCCGAAAGCGTATAAGGAATCTCGCAACGTCGGCGCGTGTGTATCTGCCGGTATGCGCATGGCGCGTACCGACCTTGAGCGAGAGTTCAATCAGAACCGCTGAACGAAGTGGCCGCGAGCGAAACGCTCGCGGCCACTGTGTTTTAGCTTTTTTGAACGAGCATCTTTTCCCGACGCAATGCATCGTAGGCAATGATGAATCGCTCCCCATAGCGCGTCTTTAGGGTGGCGAGCGGCGCGCCCGAAAGGTGTGCCTTGAGAATTTCTCCGCGAATTTCGCGCAAGGAGCCTTTAAACGGAGACTGCTTCGCGTGGTGCCTGCTTTTACGCGACGGATTCGGGTGCAATGTCTTGAGGTGCGTTCCGTAATCCATAAGCGCGGAATACCACTGCCGAGGATGCTGCCTATCCAGCGCTTCTTCGATGAGTGGCAAGAGCCGCGCATCAGAAACAGAACGAGCCGACGGAAAGAAGTGATGAATGAACACGCTACGCACATTGGTTTCGATGAGGACTTCCGGCTGATTGTATGCAAACACGCGAACGGCTTTCGCGGTGTACTCGCCGACTCCCGGAAGCGCGCGCAATTCGCGATACTCATTCGGCATGCCCTCCTCCACAATCCACTTCCCCGCTTCGTGCAAGAACTTGGCACGGCGGTTGTACCCGAGACCGCTCCAGTGCCGCAGCACGTCTTCAAGCGAGGCCTGTGCGAGTTTCCGCGGCGTCGGGAATGATTTCATCCAACGCGCAAAGTACGGAATCACCCTGTCCACTTGCGTCTGCTGCAGCATGATTTCAGACACGAGAATGGCATACGGGTCGTTCGTTTTCCGCCACGGCAAATCGTGCCTCCCCTCCTTCTTCCAATGCCCCATCACCGTGGAGCGGAAGGAGCGCAGCTGTGCAGAGTGGGCGGACATGTTTATCGAGGGTCTCGCGCAGGCCGACGGGCCGAGCGCGAGCGCTGGCGCAGCAGCGCCAGACAGCGACCCGAGAGAGACAGGTCCGCCCACGCGTTATAGTTCATAGACGACGTCCTTCCGCTCCACCACCACCTTCCACTTCATGCGCTGTGCATGCGTATACAACTTTTGATTCGGATTAAAACAAATCGGTTTTGCCACGAGCTCTAGAAACGGTATGTCTGCTTCCGTGTCTCCAACGCCGACGGAGTGCGCGAGCGACAAGTTTTCTTTTTCAACAGCACGACGCAGTACGTTCGCTTTGTTGTATATCAAATGTTCATCGATGACAGCACCCGTAAAACATTCCTGCGGACCGATTTCGTAAATGATGCCGTATGCTTTGTCGAAACCGAGTCGCGGACAAAACTGGTCGAGGACCGTCTTTGGAGAGTGAGACACGGCAAGCAGATAGTATCCTTTCTCCTTCAACTTCGGCACGAGGTCGCGGGTATACCGGTACACTTGTTTGTACTGCTTGTCGACGATGCGCTCTGCAGCATCAGCAAGCGCAGAATAATGGAGTCCTTTCAGGTGTGCGCGAAACGATTTTACTAACGCGTCAACATAGGCCTCGTAATCGCCTTCTCTATCCAGCCATTTTTGCCGCTGGGCCCAGTACATATCGTGCGCATCCTCCGGAAATGCACCGTCTGCGATAAGTTGTTCGACAAGCTGAATAGTCAGCGACGAGCGGAAGATAGTTCCATCAACGTCGAAGACCGCAACGCGCCGCTTTTCCATGACCTGATTCTACCTTAGTGTCCGCCTGGCGACACTAGTGTGCGCGTGGTATACCGTCTTGGGCAATAAGGGACATCGCGTCAGTTTAATAAACGGCGATGCAGCACATGCAGATCTATCAGGTTGCCATTCTGAGTATTGCCCTCGGTATGCTCATTATGGTCGCCGCGCATCGCGCGTGGCTATCTGTGCCGATTCTCTGGTGGTCCACATCCGCCATATTAGCGATGTTCTCGCTCGCCGCGGCAAATGGCTGGGGGCTCGACGCCTTAATCTATACCAGCCTCATTCTTGCAGGAATGAACCTAGCGGAGGCACTTGAAGACAGGGGGCGGCGCTAGCCGCCCCCTTCGCTTTTGCATTGAGAGGCGTATGCTGTGCTTATGAAGAGACTTCGTGTCGTCGTCCTCGCCGGTGGTCCGTCAGCAGAGCATGACGTCTCTATTCTTTCAGCCAAGAACGTCATCACTGCGCTCGACAGAAAAAAGTACGACGTTAAGGAGGTGAGAATTCCTCGGGATGGCCACTGGTTCCCCACCAAAGCTTTCGCAAAGACAACTGATGTCGTCGTTCCCATTCTGCATGGCACCTATGGCGAGGACGGCACAGTGCAAGGTCTGTTGAAGGCGTTCGGCATTCCCTTCGTCGGCGCTGACGTCCTCGGCTCCGCTGTGGGCATGGATAAAGATGTAATGAAGCGCTTGTTGCGAGACGCGAAAATTCCCATCGCACGATTCCTAGTCGCAACACCCGAAAAGTCTGTCTCTTACGCGACGGCGAAGCGGGCACTTGGTGCCACGCTCTTCCTCAAGCCCGCGAACCTCGGCTCGTCTGTCGGTGTATCGAAAGCGAAAAGCACCCTCGAGTATGACGCCGCAATGAAGCATGCGTTGACCTTTGATAGAAAGGTCATTATTGAAGAGTTCATTCGAGGTCGCGAGATTGAGGTCGCTGTGTTGGGCAATCAGAATCCGGAAGCATCAGTTGCCGGCGAGATTGCACCAACGCACGAGTTCTATTCCTACGAAGCGAAGTATTTGGACGAGAATGGAGCTATTCTGACTATCCCCGCAAAACTCCCTCCGGCACTCATGAAAAAAGTACGCGCGATGGCGGTGCGCGCGTATGAAGTGCTCTGTTGTGAAGGGCTTGGCCGCGTGGACATGTTCGTAACGAAGAGTGGAAAAGTATATCTAAACGAAATTAATACGCTCCCCGGCTTTACCAACATCAGCATGTACCCAAAACTGTGGGAAGCTTCGGGACTCACGCAGACAGAACTCCTCGATTCCCTCGTAGCACTTTCCCTCCGACGTTCCACGGAGCAGAAACAGTACCGCGTGCGACGCTAACGTGCTATAACCACGGCAGTTGCCCTCTAACCACGGAGTCATCAGTGGATACGTGTACGTACTGCCCAGCACCCGGTGTCGCGTTTATCGAAGGTAAGCTTCTGTGCGCAAAGTGTGGGATTGAACATTCGAAGAGGAAGCCGGCTCCTCCAAATGTGTCCGTGCCTGAACAGCGTCCGGCGCCACACCATACGCTCCGGCCACGAATCCCGCCAAGTGTTCGCCCCAAGCGCTGAGAACAACGTCTCGAACGGACGAGGCCGCCCTTCAGGCGGCCTTTTCGTTTGTCCCATCTACACTTTACTGCTATACAGGTAAGGCAATCGCTACAAGGGAGTCAAAAAATGTGCGAAAGCAAGATAAGTGACCGTTGCACGGGAGTCCGTGCATACAAGCTCGCTGACGGCCGAGAAGTCTGCGGGAACTGTATGCACTTCTGTACCAGCGGTCTGTCGATTCAAGAGCCGGAGCGCATCTCGGCGATGCCCCGAGCAACAAACCCAGAAATGCCGCTCTCGTCGGATGAGGCGAACGGCAGACCTCGGGGCTTCCGCTTCGACTGATACGTCTGACCTGTGCGGTCAGGCACGTGGCCACCGAGCACCCGCCGGTGGCCACAACTTCGTTAACGGGTGTTCGGCGCAGTCGTGCTTGTGCGCTTTGCACACATAGCGTCCATACAGCACGAGCCCGTTATTTACATACTTCCAATTCTTTTTTGGTACCAACGCTTCGAGGTCATGCGATATCTTCTTCAAGTCGGTGTGTGTTGTTAAATCAAATTTGCGCGCAAAGCGCTTCACATGCGTATCTGTAGGGATACCGCCCCATTCTTCATAGAGTTCGCCCACGATAACGTGGGCAGTCTTATAGCCTATGCCGGGCATGTTTTGGAGCAGCAGTGGATTGCGCGGGACGACTCCTTTGTGTTCATCAGCAACAATGCGTGCGCACGCACGTATGTGCCGCGCCTTGTTGCGAAAAAATGGAATTGCGGCAAGTTCACGTTCGAACGTGTGCGCGTCAGCATCGCGAAAATGCGCGGGCGTCTTGTACTTCTTGAATAGGGTTGCCGTAACTTTGTTCACGGCCTTATCGGTGCACTGCGCGGAGAGCATGACTGCAACGACAAGCTGGAACGGCGTCGTATAGAACAGCTCCGTTTTTGGTGCAGGGTACGCTTTCTTGAGATACGCGACGATTCGCCGTGCCCGCGCAATACGCTCCCGCTCACGCGTCATAGCGTTTGGGACTACTGCACGTCCAGAACGTCTATCGGCACTCGGAGTGATGCGTCGTTTTCAGGTAGACCAGACGGGTTGTCGCGTTTCAAGATGAGCGTTGCCGGACCACTGTAATCGCCGAGATCAATGGTTGCTCTGAACGGAACAAAGTTTTCTGTCATCCAGTCTGTAACTGCGGCAGCAGGCACTTGCACAAGGACGGTTCCGTCCGCACCAAGCACTTCTATTGGAAATGAGCCCTCGAAATACCACATGCCGCGGGCTTCTCCGGTAACCGCGAACTGCGGCAAGACGACATTCCCGGGTTTGATGATGTCGAGCTTCACCATGTCGTCGTCAGCGTTCGTGTAGTCATAGGAACCTCCTGCCGATGGCTGGGCAAAGTACCAGATGGCACCTAAGAGAATGGCCACACCGAGCACCGCGGCCCCGATTTTCGTTGTCGTAGTCATAGATTTACAGTGTATCACGCACCCGTCGCTCGAGTAGCGCTACGATTCCCACGGTCAGTGGAAGCAAAATGACCATCTGCAAGACGGGAGAGAGGCCGACATCAAAACCCGCGAGAAGGGGCATATCCGGCAGATAGGCCCAGCGACCAAGCGCGATGGCCTTGTACTCCACATACAGCGCGATAAAGAACCCGAGGCACGCGAGGCCGATGTAGTCGTACCATCGTGTGTCGCGGACCCACCAGATTCCGTGTTTGAACAGCGACGCGAGCGCGAAGGCTGCGAGCGTGTACAGCACATCGCCTACCGTCGCCCACACTGTAATGGGAAGTCCCCCACCGAGCGCGTCATAGCCCGTGTAGAGACCAACGTGTGAGTTTTCCCAAACGAAGTGCAGTACTGCGGCCACTACCGCAAGTCCGCCGACGATGCGAAACGTGGATGTCATAACGCCGCGAGTACAGCAGCGAGTTTCTCGCCGTCGTGACGCGCAATGTCCGCCTCGGAGACAAGGTCTTCTCTGATGACCGCGCCCACCAGTTCATCGAGTCCCTTCTCACAGGTCATTGGATACTGTCTTTCTTGTGCGTATTTCTCGAGCAGACTTTCGCTCATGGTGCCTGTATTACAAATGGCGATGTCGAACTTCTCCTTACCGCTGTACTGGAGCAAGGTGCGAACCATATCTGCCGCGGTGAACCCATGGGTCTCTCCCCACTTTGTCATCAAGTTGCACACGACGACCGTCTTGCCGCGTGATGCTGCCAGCGCCTCTTTCATTCCCTCAACGAGCAGATTCGGAATGATAGATGTATAGAGATCGCCCGGTCCAATCACTATCACATCCGCATCAAGTATTGCCACGCGCGCCTCCTCGAGAATGTGTGCCGCGGGTTTGAGCTCGACGCTCGCAACCCGTTTACTGCCATCGTGTTTCGGGATGTCTATGTTGGTCTCGCCGACGATTTCAGTACCATCCTCGAGTCGCGCATGTATGTGCGAGAGGTCAACGGAAACGGGAAGTACCGTTCCCTTTACGTGTAGCAGTTCAGACGCTTTTCGGATGCCCTCGAGGTCAGAGCCGTAGATAGACGTGAGCGCCGTAAGCAAGAGATTACCGAAACTGTGACCATTGACGGACCCTCCTTCCTTAAAGCGGTAGTTGAACAGTTCGCGAAGGATTTCAGAGTGCTCGCCGTCTGCGAGCGCTGCGAGCGCACGGCGCATGTCGCCCGGGGGGAGAATGCCGAACTCGTCGCGGAGGACTCCGGTCGAGCCGCCACTGTCGAACATGTTCACCACAGCAGTGATATCGAGCGGGTAGTTCTTGAGTGCTCGCAGTAGCGTATAGCCACTGGAGCCGCCTCCTATGCGAACCAATTTTGTCATTCCGGCCACTGTAGCCCGTGTAGCAGGACCGCGCAACGGCTAGCGTGGGCGGATGCCGAACTCCTCTAGGGCGAGAATAAGTTCGGAAAGCGGGAGACCTACGATGTTCCAAAAATCTCCTTGAATACGGTCTATAAAGAACCCGCCGCGCGCCTGGATAGCGTACCCTGCCGCGACCTGGAGCGGCTCTCCCGTTGCGACATAGGAATCAATTTCACGCGTCTTGAGCGGACGAAAGTGCACTTTCGTTACGACCGCTCGCTCTACCCTCTTTCCGGTTTTGGTGTCTATGAGAACCATGCCGGTCAGCGCTTCGTGCCAACGACCAGAGAGCTTTGCGAGCGACTTTTTCGCCCGAGCAGCCGTATGCGGTTTTCCCAAGAGTTCGCCGTCACACACTGCAAATGTGTCCGCGGCAATAACGAGTGCGTCAGGATGATGCTTCGCGACATCCTCTGCCTTGCCCCGTGCCATTGCAATTGCGAGCTTCTTGGGAGCAAGCGGGAGTGAAAGGTCTTCTTCGAACTCGCTTTTTTGCACAATAAAAGGCAAACCTGTTCTCGTGAGTATGTCTTTACGCCACGATGACTGTGATGCGAGGACAATCTTCTTCTGCTTCATCGCGGCAGTATAGACATGCCGAGCGCAATCGCAACTGACGCTTGTCCACTTGCTCTAAAGCGCCCACCTGTTAGGATGCACGCACACACCCCATACGTATCAAGAGTGCAGCGAGAGAACTTGCTCGATGACCTGCCAGCAACTTGCCCGAGGATTCCCAACGGCGAAGTGCTCCAAGACCCGCAAGGGACGATACTTTCTCCGCAAAGATCTCCCGCGTAGGGGGATTATTTATTTTAGATTGAACGCATGTTCCATCTCTTAGGCAGATACACGGTTGAAAGCGTTACCAGCGGGCACCCTGACAAAGTCTGCGATCAGATTTCTGACGCGGTCTTAGATGCCGCATTAAAGGTTGATCCAACGAGTCGGGTTGCCATTGAGTGTCTCGGCTCTCATGGCACCTTGATGATAGGTGGTGAAATCCGCACCAAGGCAAAGTTGGATTACGCGAAAATTGCTCGCGAGGTCTACAAATCCATCGGCTATACGGATAAACTCGATATCATCGTCAAAGTTGCGGTGCAATCCGGCGACATCGCTATGGGCGTGGATACTGGCGGGGCTGGCGACCAAGGCATTATGTATGGGTACGCTACAGACGAGACAAAAGAAATGCTTCCGCTTGGTGTCGTCCTTTCCCACAAGCTTGCTCGTCGTCTTGAGGAATTGCGCCGAAACAAGACATTGAAGTGGTTGAAGCCTGACGGCAAAACGCAGGTTACGGTAAGTAACGGCAAGGTCATCACCGCACTCTGCTCGACACAACACGACGCAAAGGTTTCCCAAGAAGAGATTCGAGCCGCCTTGGTGAAGCATCTCTTCAAGCCGATACTCGGCAAGCTCGATGATATCGAGATTCTGGTGAATCCGACAGGTCAGTTCATTCAGGGTGGCTTTGAAGCCGACGCCGGCCTCACTGGTCGCAAGATTCAGGTGGACACCTACGGCGGCGTTGCGCCTCACGGTGGCGGTGCCTTTTCCGGCAAAGACTCGACCAAGGTCGATCGCTCGGCCGCGTATATGTGTCGCTATGTGGCAAAGAATCTCGTCGCTAACAAGCTCGCAAAGAAAGCGCTCGTTACGGTAGCGTACGCGATTGGACGCGTGGAACCCGTAATGGTTGAAGCCTTTGATGAGAACGGCAAGAACCTGACCGCAATCGTGAACAAGAACTTCGACTTCCGCCCGCAGGCAATCATCCAGACGCTCGGACTACGTAAGCCAATTTTCCGCGAGACTGCCGCGTACGGTCACTTCGGCGTCGCTGGTCGCCCGTGGGAGAAAGTCATCAAGTTGAAGAAGTAATTCGGGCCTTAGCATATCGCAAAACCGCGCACCGCAGTGCGCGGTTTTGGTTATCTACAGGCCGGTATCCCTTCCGTGAGCCAAGATCTGTGGTATAAACACACGTCGGCCCAGAGTCGGCGTAAGAAGAGGAGTTAGGAATGCCAGCGACTAGTGAGAACGTAGCCGTGTCCCTCTTGCGGATGAGCATCGCGGATCAGTTGCCGTCGCGCTCGTTTAGCTCGATCGTGGAAACCATGGTCGAAAAGTACGGTGCACGCGGCTACAAACTGGCAAGCGACAGCGATGTACGTGCGTTACTGGAGCATATCCAGAACACGAAACGCAGCACACTGTCGCAGCGCGAACGGGAGCTCTCCCACGCGATCATGAGCCAAGGCCTAAGGCACTTGGTCTCAGAGGGGTGGAATGCGCGAGATATCGTCGAGCAAACCCTCACTAAGTACGGTGCTCGAACCGACGTTCCCTATGAGCGTGAGGAATTGCGCACGTATGTGAGGAGCGCACTCACTTCCTAGGTCGGAAGCATCCGACAGTTACGGGGCGCCCTTTTTGGGCGCCCTTCGTTATGCAAGCCCCAGGCGATGCTTCAAATCGTCTCGCTTCTCGGCGTCCAGACGCGCGCGCAACATGGTCGGGACAAGTGTGTTGCCGCGAAAGTTCGGATCGTCGGCAAGTAAGAGAAAATCATCGAACGAGATGAACCGATGCGTCATTTTTTCGCCCGCATCGTGCGCCACGTCCCCAGCTTTCACTCCATTGCGCGCGATATATGTGTAGTTCTTCCATTCAATCTTCCCTGCCGGTTCGTCCGTCTGAAAAAGCTCCCAGTCATCTGACGTGTATCCAGATTCTTCCATCAGTTCGCGCTTCGCGCCCTCGAGCGAGTCTTCACCGGCTTCGCAGCGGCCTCCGGGGAGAGAGAGAAACATATCCGTATCCGGCTGGTACTGCTCCTGCACCATAATGCCGCCCTCTGAAACAAGGATGACCTGTGTGGCATCTGCACGACGAAGTCGCTCAAATGTTGCCGTCGTGCCGTCGTACATCTGTTGTTCCCACTGCCAGACTTCAAAAATTACGCCCTTGAAGACGAGTGTGGCTTCCGGCGGCATCGGCTTCCTCCACGACATACTACGCGTCGGGGTATGCCTCCTTAATCTCCTTCGCGAGATATGGATTCCACATTGCGCCCGTTGCAGTCATGACGAGATCAGCACCTGCCGTTCGGTATTCCTTGAAATCAGCCGGCACAGTGACGCCACCCACGCCAACGACGGCAAACGACGCGCCGAGCTTTGTGCGCGCTTCAACGAGTCGCTGTACCATTTCCACTCCTGCCCATTTGATGGCATGACCACAGACCCCACTCTTTAGTCGAAGCGGCGAACCAGGAAGCGCTTGGGTGCCGTCTTCCTTCACCACGGGCGCCGCAATGGTGTTTATACTGGAAATAGCCTGCGCGTACTTGCCCGCGATGCGGGCGAGCTCTTCAAGCTGTGCTTGATCCTTGTAGTACCCGACCTTGAGGATTAGCGGTGCGTCGCCAAGCTCTGTGCGAATTGCCGCGGACACTCGCTCCGTCATATCAAGTTGGTAGCACACGAGTCCCTCGTTCCCAATGTTCGGACACGACAGATTAGCTTCGTAGATGCGTGCGCCGGTTTGTTTTGCGAGTCGCGCAGCAGTAGCGAAGTCAGCAACAAACTCATCCGCCGTCTGTCCTTCACGAACGGTGCCCATGAAACTCATAATCATGACTTGGCCCGTGCCTTCGCTCGCGATAGCTTTTTTTGCATCCGCCTGCCAGACATCTGCGGTCTTTGACGGCACACCGAACGAGTTGGTTATGGAGAGTGGCTCGTGGTACTCGGCATCAGCAGTAAGGGGCACCGCCGCCTTCTCGAGCGTCAAGTCGCCGTCAATCTTCACCGAAAGGACATTCGGAAACGGATGGCACGGGAATGTGTCCGCGCGCACTGTTTTGTAGACGACCGCGTCATACCCTTTCTCGAACGCGGCCTTCACATAGGCACTATTGAGAATTGGTCCCGCAGGAATACCCAGAGGATACTGGAGTTTCGCTCCAAGGAACTCGAAGCGAGGCTCAGCATCGGTGCGCACATCTACGCCGTCAGCAAAAGCATTAAACGGACCTTGTGAATAATTGTCCTCGTAACTTTTAAGCGGATCGTAGAATGGCGCCTGTAACATAGCGCGACTATACCACGGTCACAGCGCGATGGCGCGAGCGGCGAAACCAATGACTAGTATTCCCAAGAAATTCATAGCGAGCGATATCAGCAAGAACCTATCCTTATCGACTGACGAGAGCCCGAGAAGCATGAGTCCAAGTTCATCCGGCAGCGGCGAGGCAAGCACTATGGCCCCAAGTACCGGGAGGAGCGGTTTCAGAATGTTCACTCTGGACCATCGCCGCAACCGACGAAACACTCGATGCCCCATCAAATACTCGAAATCCTTCTGCAGCCCATTCCGTACGATGAGGAATAGGAGATAGTCGCCGACGACTGCCCCGATTGAACCAAAGGCGGCAACAGTCCATGGCGAGGCAACGAGCGCGATTTCCCCGAGCACAACGGTTGACGGGATGGCTGTGAACATGGATGTATAAAACATCCCGGCGATGAAGCTTCCTGCCTGAGTTAACCCCCCGATGGACAAGAGGAATGTGTCCACAGATCCCATTCGGACGATGAGGAACGCGCCGAAGAAGCTCGCGAGGAGGAAGAATGCGTTACGAACCAACCTGCGTGCTGGCGCAGTCACGTCAATTAGTCTAGCACGTCGAGAAACCGCTCCCTGAACGTCTGGTAGCGCCACGCCTGCAGTTTCGGCCACTGGTGCATGCGTACCGCGGACCATGCTGCACGGCAGAACGCAAAGTCTTCACTATTCGCGGATGGCGCAGGAAGGCTATGCGCTGTAAAGACCCTATCTATCGCGTCCCAGTATGCTTGTTTCTGTGTATCAGAAAATCGATAACGAGCGGTGTATTCGAAATCGCCGTCAGGAAAAAAGTCGAGTGAAGTAATCCCCGTCGCCTGATCGTAGCCGGCGGGACCCGAAAACATGTCCTCGAAATCTATGACCCCATCGGGAAATGCATTCTGTGGATTGTAGTCACCGTGGCACGCAACTACGGGGTACGGAGCTAGTCGTTCCTCAACGCGTTTAAATGCATCGCGAATGCGCAGCGCATCATCCGGAAGTTCAGCGCAGAGCCAGTCCACATGCGCACCTTCATAGAGCGAGGAGTTGGCGCCAAGAAGTGGCCCTGACGTCAGCTGGGCTTCGGTGTACGCGGACGTTATGGCGATGTAGGAGGCGAACATCTCAGTGCTCACGCCACCTGCCTCCCATTCGTCCCTGAACGCAGCCCCAAATTTCGGCTCTGTGAGCGCCTTCTCGGTGTAGTAGTCACGGCCATCAAGCGTACCGCCACGCAGAATACTCGCGACAGGAAATCCGTTGCTCGCAAGGAGCTCATGACGCGCACGGAACGCCGCGATACGCTCGGGGCTTCCGAGTCGCAGGTACTCCCCCTCCCCCTGATATACCGCTGAGTCTCCGCCTCGTTGGATAACGATACGGGCGAACGAGCGCCCGTCCAACGTGAACTGTTCTGGCATCGACTCATCGTACCGTGATTCCAATCGTTCGGACATTGCATCACTCTACAGTGAATCGCACCGCCTCTCCACAGACCTGTCAATGCGCCGGAGTCGCTCTGTGCCGTAGAATGGGCGTAAGGGAAATCGGCGCGTGCACAATGGTTTTTTTTGATGCGACTGGAACTCGGAAACGGGTAGTCATTCTCTGCGCCATCGCAGCGCTGTTTGTCGTGGGAATCTACACTGGTCTGGCGACGTGGGCCCTGCAGAGCGCGAGGACAGATCCTCTCCCCACGTATGCGTCGCACTCTGGCGAGGAAGCGTATGCACGCACTATCGCGCTAACTTTCGACGACGGCCCAGATCCGGTGTATACCCACGCGCTGATGGATCTGCTGCTGGAGCATGATGTCCCGGCCGCCTTCTTCTTGATAGGAAGCAACGTCGTGAAGCATCCGGATATTGCACGGGCCATTGTGGAGAACGGCTTCGAGATCGGTAACCACACATTCACTCACTCGGCGGATATGGCGGCAAGCGAAACACGCCTCCGAAACGAACTCGTCACTACAGATCGGGTCATTCGAGAACACACCGGAGTTACGGCGCGGCTGTTCCGCCCACCGTTTCTCGAGGATATAAACGTCGGCGAGTTCGATGGCGGAAAAATTGGCAGCGAAGAAACGCGGTGGGCAGAAAAGGCCGGATTCATAGTGGTCGGCGGAACACTCGATACGCAGGACTGGGACGTCTCTCCGGGGAGTTCCGACGTCATTCTTGAGCGGCTCCATGCACGCATCGAGCCTTCGCGGCCGGTCGTCATAATCATGCACGAGCATGCTGGTCGCGGTGCCACAATAGAGGCGCTGCGCGAATTTATTCCTGCAATGAAAGAGGCGGGGTATACGTTCGTGCCAATTTCTGAGTATTTTGGCCTGTCTCGCTCCGACATCATGTCGCCGGCCGCGCCGTTGTCGCTATTGGACTCGTTCATCATTAGCTCCACCCGCCTCCTCGTGCATGGCTCCTCCATTTTCACCTCGATTATTTTTATCTTGAGCGTCCTTGGCCTTGCGCGCATCACGACGCTCCTTGTCACGAGACGGCTGGTCGTACCATATGTACGCCGCGGATGGGTGCCATCCATTGCGCAATCCATCGTATCCATCCCCACGCACTACGGCATTTTGCGCGCTGCCTGGCCCGGATTACGCTACGCCCCGGTCACGGTACTTATTCCAGCGTACAACGAGGCCGCCAACATCGAGGCCACCATCCTCTCCGTCATGTCAGGTTCGGCCGTCCCAGAGCAAGTCATCGTTATCGACGATGGTTCGACCGACGACACGCCGCTAGTCTTGGAGCGAATCGCTAAAGATTATGGCGAACGGCTCCAAGTCATTCGTCGAGACAACAGTGGGTCGAAAGCGGGCGCACTTAACTCGGCACTCCCCTTGGTGCGGCACGACATTGTCATCGCCATAGATGCCGACACTATCATAGGTAGCGATGCCGTGAGTTACCTCGCTGCACATTTCGGCGACCCTCAGGTGGGCGCCGTGGCTGGGAAAGTCTACCCTGCCAGCATGAACTCTATATACGCGCAGTTCCAGTACCTCGAATATATGCAGGGCCAAAACATCGACAAACAGGTGTTCGCCATTGGCAACTCAATCGCTGTGGTTCCAGGTGCAATCGGCGCGTGGCGCGTTTCGGCGCTCGAAGCTGCCGGCGGCTATTCCACTGACACCGTCGTCGAGGACCAAGATTTGACACTCGCGCTCCTTGAGCGCGGTTTCCGCGTCGAGTTCGAGCCTCGTGCGGTGGCGTACACCGAAACGCCCAATACCGCTGGCGCATTCTTTCGTCAGCGAAGTCGCTGGGTCTTTGGCACACTGCAGTGCGCATGGAAATATCGTGCACATCTCTTTTCGCGTTCACGCCCCACCCTGGGTTGGATAGTGCTTCCTAATACGCTCATATTTAATCTCATCATCCCTGCACTCATTCCGATTGTTGATGGCCTCCTCATTCTGGGCCTCTTCGGCTTCATTGACCTCACCGCAGCAATCACCCCTTTCCTTCTCTATACCGCTCTTGATATGTGGTACGCCATAGAGGGTGTTGCCAACGAGCGACACGCCTCACTTAAGCTCGTCTCGATTGTGATTTGGCAAAGGTTCTTTTATCGATACATCATTGCGGCAGCAATCTATCGTGGACTTGTGCGTGCTGCAGTGGGCGAGCTCGTTGGCTGGGGCGTGCACATACGACGCGGTGACTGTCATCACGTCTTGAGCGAGGCATTGCAAGGGGTGCCACGTGAGAGTCCTCTTTCCGTGCCACACGTACAACCGACTAGCGCGTGACAATGGTGAGCCACGGCCCCGGAGGCACATCGCGCGCTTCCACGTGACGCCACAATACATCAGAAAGCCCGTCAACGCCGAGACAGTCGCGAACTGCCGGAGACAGATCAATCCCTGCGCCGACTCCTTGTGTATTGATAGGTTTCTGGGTCGTCCCAAATACGTACTCAATGTCATCTTCACCAAATGGGCCAACGTCTTGCCACTGTGCATAACAGACCGTCATGCCTGACTGCACCGCAATCCAGCGGTTCTTGAGCTCACTCACCCACTGCCGACGTTCTCGTGTCGGAATGCGGATGTCTATCTTATGCATGCCATCCTCCGCAATATCATTAAATGGTAGCGCGACATAGAAAGGATTCTCGTGCGGCGTAAAACCGCACGGCAGAAACCCGTTGCGACAGTTTGGGTCGTCGTATCCGCCAAAATGCTGTTCCCAGTCAGCGTCCCACGCACTCGAGCGATTATGGATGAAGCCATTATCGTCGTCTTCTGCCTCCCCTACCCAAAAGACCGTCGCGCGGGCCCGCTTCCACACGTCTGCTTCCGTCGGATTCTCCGCAGCTTTTGGTACAACGTCTTTCTGCTCCACTGTGTTCGCTGCTGCGTCTACAGGTATTGGCGTGAGCGGAGCTCCTGTTTCGGATTCTGCGTCTATGTCGTTCGTTGGCGCCTCAGCGTACATGTACGTTGCGAGCATCAGCAGCACCACGAGCGCGAGTGCAAGCGTGGTGCGCATCGGACTAGTTGGAGAGCATCGCCGCTCCCTCTGCCATCGTGACTACTTTGATGCCGCTGGATTTGATGTATGCAACAAGTTCCGAGAACTGCGCCGGCGTAATCGCGTACAAATCTCCGTTCACTTTCACTTCATGAATGGACAGCACGAACCAGAGTTTCTCGTTCTTTGCTTTATCTATTGCTGACTTCATCTGCGTCATGGACACGTTGGTATTCGGCGAGAAGCTATTGATGGTGAATCGCGAGGTCGTTTGGGTGTTAAAGCCGTACTGCGTCGTCGGATCTGCAGAGCGGGCGCTCGTGTACCCGGCAGCCTTGGTGCGGTTTATGACGTTCGTATTGTGACTCCCATACGGGTACGCAAGCGAGGTAATCGGTTTCCCGGTAAGATTCTGGAGATAGACGCGAGAATCGCGAATTTCTCTGTCTAAGCGCGTCGTCGAGAGCGTCGTCAGGTCAGTATGCGTGACGGTGTGTCCTTCGATGTCGTGCCCCCGAGAGGCAATGTCCTTAACCTGATTTGGCGTCATGTATGAGCTCCATCCACCCTGGACCGGTTGCGTCAGGATATAGAACGTGCCGCGCAGCCCGGCTGATTCAAGCGTCGGTAGTGCGTTCACGTACTGCGACGTCCACGCGTCGTCAAACGACAGCGTCACCATTCCCTCTGCAAACGCTCCTGGCTGCGGTGTTGGCGTTGGTGTAGGAGTCGGTTCTGGCTCCGGAGTCGGCGTCGGAGTGCCGTTTTTAACCAGCGAAATATCGTCAATGGTGAGTACGCCTTGCTTGTCTATCAAGTGAAATGGGGTCGCGCGAACCATGCCCGACGGAACGGTAAACGAGACCGACGCTTGCTTCCACACACCCCCCGTCGAAGGGAAGGTTGCGAGCCATGTATATGACTTCGTCCCACGTGAGGTCTGGTATTCAACATTTACTTCGGTTTGTGCCGTTGAGGCGTACCAACCGGTATACGTGTATGTTGCGCCCGACTCAACGTTCACCGCGGCAGGTTGCCAGCGCGCATCACCGGTTGAGTCTTTTGTGTATGAAATTGCAGCGGCCCTTCCGGTGCGTCCGGATACAGGATAGGTAAATGTCGGCGCAGGTGTACCCCAATACATGCGCGACCATCCGGACGGGAAAGAGCTTCCCGTTTCGAGTGTACCGTTGGTGATGAGATTTGTTGATGCTGATGCACTGAATGGTGCGATGAGCGCTATCGATATACCGAGAACGAACGCGGAGACGCGTGACTGTAATGCGTGCATGTAGAGTTCATTAACCCGCCGGCTTCCCTGTCTTCGCATAATACACCACTGCGTCATGCGTCATGCGTGGAAAACACTACTATCAGCGAATGCACGCCGTGTAGCACAAGTTGTCAATGCACGAGAATGGCCGGTGAGGCAACTTGTGTGGAGAGAGGCGCTTCGGGCACGCGCGTGTTTGACCAGACAACCCACACCAATGCAATAACGCCACCAACAATGGCGGCGCTCCTGAATCGTGATGTCTCAAATACGTCCATAGCGAGTGCGCGAGCGAACCGCCACAAGGCGCTCACCCGAGCCAAAGAAAACCAAGAGGACGACTGCGGCCAAATGCGGCAAATGTCCGGCAAGCTCAATCGGGCCCAAGAGGAACAGTGGGATGGAAAAGAATGTCGCAATGACAAGCGCTGTCGCACGCGTCACTATGCCGAGCATTAAAACGAGGCCCAGGAGCGCCTCCACAGACCCTGCAGAGAGTGTGAAGAGATAGTCAGAGTAGGGAAAACCGAGGAGAGCCATAAAATTCCAGTCGTACTGTGCAAGAAAGTTGATGCCGAACTCGGGCTTGAATATCTTCTCGGTAAAACCGAGGATGAAAAGTGCGGCGCCTGTTCCAATGCGCAGTATTGGTAGTGCATAGTCTCTGTAGGGGCGAACCCTGTGCGCGATGGCGCGATATTTCACGAGCGAGAAATAGTCGTTCCCCATGAGAAGAATGAAAAGCGCCGTCGAGAGCACCCAAATGTTTTCGAGCGCCGCTTCAAGGCCCGTAAGCGGAATGGACAGCACCCACAGTGACGCCAGCAGCACTGCCGAGAGACGTGCAAATGCACCAATGAGGAACGAGAGCCCTATCAGCACTTGCAGCGTGATAATCCAGATCGGGATACCGGAATCAGTCGAAAGATTCGGCGAGAAGAGATAGTGATGCGTGCCGGCTATGACGAAGAAGGCTCCGGCAACCATCGAGAACGCTGCTGCTGCTCGCTCAAACTGATGCGGGGCACGTGGTCGCAGAAACCGGAATTGAAGAAGTCCGTGACGTTCAAAATAGATGCCGCTCGCCACAATTGCGGCGGCAATGACCGCCCATACACCTAGGTACAGCGCGGTTGGCTCGGCACTCACGTACGGCGCAAGCTCTCCGTCAGCGAACCATCGTGTGTGTGCGAAAAGCGGAATCGGTACGAGAATCGCAAGCATCCACCACATTCGGCAATCGTACTACGCAACAGGCGCTCGTTTCTGACTAGTCCACAGACATCATCGTCAATACGATATACTGAATGCACTTACTACTAGCTCTATCTAATGTTTATGTTGCACAAGATGCTGATGTGTCAGTGTGGAGAAAAGTGGGCTGAGTGGGCACCACTACTCTTGCGTGTCGCACTCGGTTTAGTATTCCTCATGCATGGCTACGACAAGGTGTTCGTGAAAGGCATCGCTGGCATTACTGGATTCCTCTCGAGCCTTGGCTTTCCTATGGCGACCCTGTTCGCGTACATTCTCTCGTATGGCGAACTCGTGTTTGGCATCCTTCTTATCGTGGGACTGTTCACTCACTGGGCCGCGAAGTTCGCGATCGTCGTGGGTCTTGTCGCCTGGGTTACCGTGCACCTTTCGAACGGATTCTGGGTGTCCGACGGTGGGTACGAGTTCATCATGCTCATTACCGCCGCAGCAATATCGGTGATGATTTCAGGGCCTGGTC
>JAKFXQ010000016.1 GCA_021731295.1 Patescibacteria group bacterium | reverse complement strand
GCAGAGCAGAACTTCGCGTTGTCGCGCTTCGCGCGGGCAATCTCGACCCGCGTGATTGCTTCAACTTGCCGCTCTACTATTTCTGTCCGTCCGACGCCGTAGGTAAGCGCCAGACGGTCGAGCTTCGGTCAACGGTGTACGCGAGACACGTAGCTTCCTCGGCCGTCCACGTTCGAGACAAGAGGAACCCTCCCATCGCAACGACCGAAAGTGCGCATGCCACGATGACGGCTGGCCAGCGGAACCACCACTTAGACTTCGCCGGAAGTTCGCTCATTGCACGAACTCCCGACTCAGCTAAAAACACTGCGGATACGCTCCGCAAGCTTTTTCTGCTGATAGGCGCGACCCATGACGAGCTTCAGGAATCCCCTGAAAGCGAGTCCGATGAGCCCGCACAACATGGCGAAACCCAGCTGTGCAGTACGCAGGATTGCTCCTGCGCCCGTTGCCGACAAGTCGTCAACGATTTGCTTGTCCAACCATCGCTGCAGGTCGAGCTGGTAGCTCGCCGCTTCGAGGAGAAACACGTTGACCATCCACCTCGCAAATTGCGGCGAGAAGATGGACACCGCCACAATGATGACGACCGGCCCGAAGACCAAGCCGACGACATTCGAGGTCCAGTCGATAGTCCGCAGTGCGGCCCTTGGATGCATGATGCCGTACTCGACCGACTGTCGAAGCGCGAGGCCAACCATCACTATAGTGAACAGTAGCGCGGCCAAGATGAACAACGTCACCGTCTGGACGTGCCCTAGGGTCTCTGTAACCATTTTTACCCCTTTTCTGGACAGGATGCAGCTCCTGACCGCACGCACCATGCCACGAATCCCGCTTTGGCGCAATGAAAAACGGGGCACCTGTCGGCGCCCCGTTCATTCCTTCTTGTCCCTCTTCACGAGGTCCTTGAGCATGTGGCTCAAGCCAGTGCCCTGCTTTCGGTACTGGAAGTGCAGTCGTCGCGCGTGCCGTATGTTCATCAGCCGTCGGTAGCGCAACGGCCACAGACATTTTCTGAACAACGGACTCTCCCGCATCAACCACCGCGTCCTCCAGTACACCCATCGGTTGAACCGTTTCGCGAACGACACTCTCTCCAGACTCTCTCGCGCTAACCACGTGCGTAGATAGCGGAAGATTGGTTCAATCAGGAACCCGAGCGGCAAGAGCAAGAGCCCGACGTTCACTGACGCGACACAGAGTGCACCCACGACAATGATGACGATGCGCGTCCAAATCGAGAGCCTGTACCATCGCTCAAGCACGAACGCAGATTTCTCCCGCATGATCGCAGCAACTCGTTCGTACAGCGCACGAGCCCGCGGCCCTAAGAGATACCGCAAAGTGATTCCCGCGAAGAACCATGCGACTAGACGGCCGAATGGCCGCGTCGCAAGTCCACGCACAATGTTCTCTGCGAACAGGAGCAACGGTCGCCATAGGAACTCCAGCAACCGCACGCTGATTTCCCAGAACTGCAGCAAGAACCGTACCGCGAGTTCCCAGAACTGCAGGAGAAGCCGCCATGCGTAGCTGCCGACGGTAGCTAAGATGCCGTATTCCCACAGGAGATAGAGTGCGATGCACAGCCCCACGACGGAGGCGATGATCGCGAGCTTTCGCGTATTCATGCCTTCCTCGCTTTCCAACAGAGGTCAACTCGCGCGAGTATGCACGAGTACCCTACAAATAGAAAGAGCGGGATGTTGGGTCCCGCCCTCTCGCCGCGAACAGTCTTAGCCGCGTGTGCTCTGGATCAGCGGCTTCTGTGCCGCATTGTTCAGTGCGGTGACCGCCGTACCGATGCCATCGAGCATCTGGACGAGGGCCGGCACGATGAACCACCAGTACAGCGAGCCGTGCTTGCCGAGCATCCAGCCGGCAGCGAGGAGAACCGCGTACGCCATCCAGATAGAGACGCTCACTTCGCTCTTCAGCTCGTTGATGGTTGTGTGCAGGTTCTGAGCGACGCGAATGTTCGCCCAGTACCAGACCATCATCGCAATTCCGCAGGCGAAGAGCATCGCGAAGATCCACGGATCCTGTCCAATCTTGCTAACCTCGATGAGGCCGGCGAAACCGGGAAGACCGATGAACGGCGCGACCGCCCACGAAGCGAGCATGACGAAGATTGGGAAGAGCACGGTAGACGCGAGCCGCGCGCCGTGCCACGACATCCAGGCAAGTCCTGCCCAAATGTTCGACTTCTTCTTGGTGTCTCCGTCCGTCTCCTGCGACGGCACTGCTTTCAGAGGTGCACTCATCTGTGCAGTTCCTTCTGTTACTGTTCGGCCTGAGCCCCCTGTCAGAACAGCTCCAACAGAGTCCAAACCGTCAGCACAATACAAGATTTGGCCTATTTGTCAATTTGACATATGGGCTGTACGTGCTATGAATATGCCGGCCCCTCCCAGTGGAGGAAGAAGGCCATAACAGGGAGGTTTCCATGAGGAACCCCGCACTGCCTACCCTTCTCGCTCTTATCGCCCTCGGCGTCCCTGCTTCAGCTCAGGCGCCGACCCTCGGCCAGCGCGGCCATGTCGTGGGTGACACCACGGTCATTGTCGCCAGTTCCGGCGGTGTCGTCCGCAAGCAGAAGGCAGGCTCGCCCTGCATGCTGGCCGCCGGCTCGACTGTCGAGTTCGTCACTGTCGTCGCGGGCTCTTCCCCGCAGCAGATGGTGGTGAAGCGTGTGGTCACGCCGACCGTCAAGGAGGCTACGGACGCCGCCAAGAAGTCGGTGACGACCGCGCTGAAGCCGGGAGCTGCCGGCAAGCGGTTCATGGACACCTGCGGTCCCAACCGCCATGTGTTCATTCCCGCCGACGTCTTCACCGTTTGGCTCGCGGCCCAGAGGGCCGAGGATGCCAAGCGCGAGGCTGAGAAGGCCGTTCGCGGCAAGAAGGGCTAATGCCCACTGACGCACAATCTTGCGTCGACGCCCGCCTGGGAAACCAGTGCGGGCGTTTCGTTTTTGGACCAGTATGCTATGGTCCTCACGGTTCCACTTAGGGGCCGCAAACAGGAGTAGATCCATGTTGCAAAAGCTTTGTGCCGCTCTGGCGGTTGTCTTGCTTTCGTCTACAACGGCTACGGCACAACAGTTTCCGATGCCTCAGCCGTTCGAGCACCCAGGTGCGCCGTGCTCACAGCCCACGTGCACGAAGGAGTACGTTGCGTTTCTCGGCGTTCAGAAGAAGTTCATTACCGAGATGCGCGACAGCGTCCCGCAGCAACTGCAGGCCGTTTGCACGTCCATCGAGTGGGCGGAGCAGTTCGCTAAGGATGCCGCTCGCATGCTGAAGCAGGACGAAGGCGCGTTCCTCGAAAAGTTTGAGGACTTCGTCGGGGAAGCGACTCGCAACCTGCGCCGACAGTTCGGCGTGCCGAGGGTTGACGTTCGTTGGCTCAAGCACGTCTGCCGGCACACCGCTGGCGAGACGGCCCGCGAAATGACCAACCAGCTCGGTCACATTCTGGCTGAAGAGACCCGCTGCGCGGGAACCTGACGCCTGAATCGGCCTTGTATACGACGCCCGCCCTCTTCGGAGGTGCGGGCGTTTCGTTTTTTCCGTCCTGTGGTAGTGTCGAAATGGCCCCAGACAAGCTGGGCGGAAATGGAGAGAGGCCATGCGTAAGCTCATTATCCTCGCTATCGCGGTCGTCATTATCTTTGCGCACGTCGCCATCGCGTTCGCGTTCCAAATCCAGGAACGGCACGACCGTACGATGGCGCGAGAGCTGTGCACGCCGTCATTCGTCGCCGAACTCGAGGAATTTGCCAAGACACTTCGGGAACAGCGCGATACAGAACCCAAAAATCTGCAGGAAATGTGTGCTGTTCTCGACACCATCGACAGCGTGATAACGCGGAGCGTCGAGATGGCAGGAATACGTGCCCCCATGGTAGCGCGAGAGTTCGACGAACGAGTAAAAAAGCTTGGACGCTCGTTCGGTCTTTTCGGCAAGGTGGACCTGCGCTACATACGGTTTGCGTGTCACCAGACCGCGGCCGATTTGGCGCTCGTTATCACGACCAAGCTCGGATTCGTTTTGCACGAACGACAACGATGCATGGGGACCTAGGGTCCCATCGGCCGGCGTCCGCACTTTGCGGACGCCGGCTTCCTCGTGTACTAGATGCAAGTTCGTGCGGGCGATGTAGGAATCGAACCTACGACAGCGGTTTTGGAGACCGCAGTTTTACCACTAAACTAATCGCCCGTTGGCGTTGAAAGTAACACACTTCGCTCGTACAATCTATCTGGAAGGAGTACCAAAAATGTCCGAAACTCGTTGGATGGTACTGCGACAGGCATTCAGTGGACCTGCCGTGATTATGCGCAGCGGCTGCAAAGACCAAGCGGCGGCACAGATCGCGCTGAAAGAGGTTCTGGAGAAGCAGACCAAAGTGCATCACCAGACCTACTCTCTGGAAGAGTACTCCCTCGGGACACTCGAGCGAGTCGTCGCCGAGCGCGGCCTCTTGCGCCAAGACGTCTGACGCCGACGGCCCCCTAGGGGGCCGTCCGAGTACCTACTTTTTGGCTTCTTTGTGCTTCTGGTGGCTTTTGCACCACTTGCAGAACTTCTTCAATTCGATTTTCTTTGTGACGAGCTTCCTGTTCTTGCGCGACCAGTAATTGATGCGCCCGCACTTAGAACAGCCGATTTTTATGAGTTGATCCTGAGACATGAGGCCACACTATACCTATACCCGAGCTGTTTATCAAGGCCTACTGGCAAAGGGCCGTCCAAGGGAGATACGCTCCTTCTATGAGGCGACTGACGATGGTGTCCACGATGAGCCACGCTCCGAGAATGATAACGAGCCCGACTGCGACGTTCTTGAAGATGTTTTTGGCCCTGTTTTTATCCCCGATATTCTCCATACCGCTCGCGAGGTACAGCCAGCCCGCGTACGCAAAGAAGATCGCCGACATGAAGACCGAGATATAGATGCCTGCGTTGATGAGATTCTGGGCAAGCGTAACTAAGTGGCAGACGGTGCAGTTCGGCCCGTTACAATCAGGCACGATGGTCGGAATTATTTGAGCAGAGACCGCAAGTGGCACGGCAAGACCGATGAGAAAGGCGGCAATGGCACCTAAGCGCATGCCCATATCCTATCACGCGAGCGCGAACCATACGTAAAAAGGCCGGAGTACTCCGGCCTTCTCCACTTTACGCTTCAGGGCGCTTCGTTGGTCTAGTCTCGAATGTGTCCTCTGAGCCAGTCAGAGACATCCATCATCCCTGCCACCAGGCACCCGCCGAGACAGTAGCTTATTCCCAGCATGTGCATCATCAGCCAGGGGGACGATGCGTCCGTCTGGAGAAAGTGGATGAGTTCAAAGCTCCCTGCGATGCCGAACAGCAAGGCCAAGGGAACCATCAGCGATGGATTGTCATGCAGAAGAATCATCGTATCCTCCCTTCGGTGTTTCCTGAGTGCTACAGCGCACCCGCATTGCGAAACTATCATGAACGTGTGCATAGCACAAAACCGGAGACATGCTCCGGCTTTGGCTATTTGTGCGTCGGGAGGGATTCGAGCGTGACTCACTAAGCAATTATGTGTCTGCGCACATAATTACTAAGTGGTCACTGCCCTGGCTCGCCGACAAGCATGCCCTACGGGCATCTTGTATACCGGCTCCGCCCGTTCGAATCCCACCGGACTGAAAACACTAAGACCCAAGAGACATGCTCTTGGGTCCAAGTGTTTTGGTGCGTCGGGAGGGATTCGAACCCCCGTAGGCCGAAGCCGCCGCGTCTACAGCGCGGTGTAATTGACCGCTCTACCACCGACGCGCACTCATGTGTGTAACCACACGTCGCCCGATTCTAGCAGAAGCCTGACGAGGCGGCTAGACGCCTACCTTGGCTCGCGCCCGCGCGCCCCGCGCTCGCTCTGGCGCCTTTTTCACGTCAAAGACGAACTCGTCGTTCTTGGCATCTACCTTTACGGTGCCGCCTTCGAGAATAGCGCGAGACACCATCAGATTGGCAATGTGCGTCAGGACCTTCGCCTGCACCAGACGCTTAAGTGGGCGCGCGCCATACTGGGAGCTGTACCCTTCTTTCGCCAACAAATCGAGTGCCGCGTCAGTGAACGTAAGGGTGATGTTCTTGTCTTCCAGACGCTTTACTACTTCAGAAACCTGAATCCGTACGATGTCGCGAATGACATCTGTTGAAAGAATGTTGAAGAGAATTATTTCGTCCAGTCGGTTCAGGAACTCTGGACGGAAATAATCTTTGAGAGAGCTCATGACCTTCTCCTTTACCTGATCGTACTTGTCGCCTTCTGTCGTGCGTCCACTATTCTGGAACCCAAGGCTCGACATCTTGTCGATGTGCTCGGCGCCGATATTCGACGTCATGATGATGACCGAATTCTTGAAGTTCACGGTACGACCCTTGGCGTCAGTGAGGCGACCGTTATCGAGCACCTGCAAGAGAATGTTGAACACTTCCGGATGAGCCTTTTCGATTTCGTCGAAGAGAATAACGGAGTACGGGCGATGACGAACCATTTCGGTGAGTCCCCCGCCCTCGTCGTAGCCAACATATCCCGGCGGAGAGCCAATCATTTTCGAGACAGCGTGCTTCTCCATGTACTCTGACATGTCCACGCGAATGAGTGCCTTGTCGGTGTTGAAGAGAAACTCTGCCAGCGCCTTGGTGAGTTCGGTCTTTCCAACACCCGTGGGGCCCAAAAACAAGAATGAGCCGACCGGACGGTGCGGATCAGAAATGCCAGCACGAGAGCGTTTGATAGCGTCCGATACTTTCTTCACCGCATCTTCCTGACCAACGATACGCTTCTTCAGAACCTCTTCCATGCGGGTGAGTTTCTCTGCCTCCTCTTCGAGCATGCGCACAACAGGTACGCCGGTCCAGCGCGAGACAACGCCTGCAATGTCTTCCGAGGTGATGTCTTCTCGTAGCACACGGCGATTCTGCTGCAGTTTGCGCAGACGAGCAGACGCAGTTTCCAACTGCTTCTCCAGCGCCGGAATACGTCCGTAGCGCAGTTCGGCAGTACGCGCTAAATCCGCGCTCGCTTCCGCGGACTCCGCATCGATGCGCGCAGTCTCAAGCTCTTTCTTCACCTTGCCGATTTCAGCCAATGTCTCTTTCTCGTTTTTCCATTTGAGTTCCAACTCTTGCGTGCCGTCGCGCAGGTCTGCAATTTCCTTTTCGATTTGCTTCACGCGCGATTGCGCATTGCCCGGACCGGCCTCTGCCTCCTTTTTTAAGGCCTCCCGCTCAATCTCAAGGCGCATGATTTTACGATGCGCTTCTTCCAATACTGGCGGCTTGTTCTCGAGCGAAAGTCGGAGAGCTGACGCGGCTTCGTCTAAGAGGTCTATCGCCTTATCCGGAAGATAGCGTTCCGTGATGTAGCGAGAAGAAAGCTGTACTGCCGCAATGATGGCGTCGTCCGTAATGCGCACGCCGTGGAAGAGTTCGTAGCGTTCCTTGAGGCCGCGCAAAATCGCGACCGTATCATCCACTGTTGGCTCGTTCACATAGACTGGCTGAAAGCGACGCGTGAACGCTGGGTCATGTTCGATGTGGCGCTGGTACTCTTTCAATGTCGTCGCACCGATGACGCGCATTTCGCCACGCGCCAACGCTGGTTTCAACATGTTCGAAGCATCGAGTGCACCGTCGGCGGCTCCAGCGCCGATAACTGTATGCAACTCGTCGATGAAGAGGATGATTTTGCCGTCGGAGCGCTCTACCTCCTTCATGACTTGCTTCAAGCGCTCTTCGAATTCACCGCGGTACTTCGTACCTGCGACGAGAAGACCGAGATCGAGGAGAACCAATTCCTTTCCGCGCAAACTCTCTGGCACATCGCCAGTAGCGATGCGCTGGGCCAGTCCTTCAACAACGGCGGTCTTCCCAACTCCGGCTTCGCCGATGAGAATCGGATTATTTTTTGTGCGACGAGAGAGAATCTGAATGACGCGCGTAATTTCCATATCGCGACCAATGACCGGGTCGAGTTTGTTCTCGCGAGCACGATCCGTGAGCGAGCGCGCAAAACGCTGCAGCGCACGCGGCTTCTTTGGTTCTTCTGCCTCCTTTATCTTGCCCTCTTTGATGTCGGCGACGACGCGTGCAATGGCGGCGCGGTCAATGCGGAAACGCGACAACAATTCCGCGGCCGGTCCTGGGTTTTCAATGATGCCGAGGAGTAAGTGCTCGGGGGAAACGAACTGGTCGTTGAAGCTCGCGGCGATGCGCGGCGCACCCTCAAACACGCGAACTAATTCCGGGGTGAGATAGAGCTGGAAGCTCGGGGAGACGGTTGTACCGCTATTGCCTTCGATAGTCTCGACAATGGCGTCGGTCAGATGCGCGACGTCAATATCTACCTGCTCGAGAATAGGCAGGACGAGGCTTTCTTCTTGCAAAAGCAGCGCAGAGAGCAGGTGGAGTGTCGAAACTTGGTTATGGCCTCGCTCCACAGCAAGCTGGTGGGCCCGCTGAACCGCTTCCTTCGCCTTAGTAGTGAAGTTATTGAATGGAGTCATACCCTTTACTGTGACGGACAGAGCCGTATGTACTTACTCTACCGGCGCCTCCGTTTCCGCCTGATTATACATCGGCATCGAGCGTGTGGCGAGGAACGTGGTCTCTGCCTGTGCGCGGCTCACCGCGGTCGAAAGTCCGATGACGCGTCCCTCGGTATCAAGTACGACACTGCCGAAAACAATTGCGCCCTGTGGGACGTTCGTGTCGATGAATCCGAAGCTCTCGGACGCCGGAAACGCACTCACGATGCCGTTCCCCACGCGGATACCCGTCCTTCCGGCGATACTGACGACCGGCGCTCCAAGCTTAACCTCATCGGTCGAGACGTTCGCAGCTCGCCAGCTGATGTCCCCCTCTGGTGTGGACGTTGCCCCATCGAGTAAAAGCACGCCCGAGTCTTCATATTTGGTCTGTAGATACGCGGGCACTCGCGAACCATCTGGGCGCTCAACGATAACGGTGCCGGAGGCTGGCCAGGCGGCAGCGTCCGTGAGGATGGTTCCACTATCAGATATGACAACACCGAGTCCGAGAAAAACGTCTATCTCTCCACCTTCCTCATCAGTGCCTACGGTAAACAGGCGAACGATGCTTGGCGTGATGCGCTCAACCGCCGCGGCGATGTAGTCCGCCTCCTTCACGATCACTGTCTTTTCAGTCACCGTCGGGACGACAACGGACGCCTCCTGCGCAGCTGGAACGATACGCTCCACTGTGCGCTCAACTACGCGGTTTACCGTTTGCGCGACGGTCGGCGGCGCCTGCTCCATGAGAGAAATGGTCACGACACCCGTGGCAATAGACGTGACGAAGCTGACCAAGAGCGTCAGGAGGACGAGTTGCGATGCGTTGAGCTCCTTCAAATCCATAGGGCGATACTAGCACGCATTTATGCGCTGAAAAGCACCTTCAAACGGGGACAGATTTATTGACGAAATGCGGTCACAATCGCGACAAGTGCAGCGACGGCACGCGTAAGCGCTGCAGATGTGAGAGTGGGCGAAAACGAGAATCGAAGCGTGTTCGTTGCTCGCCATTCTGGTCCGCCGAGCGCTTGCACTACATGCGAGTACGGAAATTCTCCTTCCCTGCACGCACTCTTCGTTGAAACGGCAATGCCACGCGCATCGAGCGCGAGCGTAACGTATTCGCTCGAGATGTCAGGAACGGAAATGTTGAGCATATGCGGCAGAGCATGACGCGTATCTGTGTTCACCAGAACAGTTGGGAGCGCTTGCTGAACCATCGTCGCGAACGAGTCACGAACATCGCGCACAGCGCGCGCTGCGTCCGCGCGTTCCATTCCGGTCTCTGTGAATGCCGTCGCGAATCCAGCGGCGAGAGCAACACTCTCCGTGCCTGCGCGCAGGCCGCGCTCCTGGGCCCCACCGAGAAAGACGGCGCGTAGTGTCGCCGCATTCGAGAGATACAAGGCCCCAATCCCATGCGGACCGCCAATTTTATTTGAGCTTAGAGAAAACAGGTCCACGTTCAGTGTATGCACTTGCGGTGACAAATACAGCGGCCCCTGCCCAGCATCCGCATGAACGAGAACATCGGGACGTTCGGCCTTTACGGCGCGCGATATGTCGCGCAACGGTTGCACCGTCCCCGTTTCGCTGTTCGCCCATCCGATGGAAACCAGCACCGTCTCGGGTCGGAGCGCGCGAAGTACTACATCGGGCTCAATGCGTCCCTTCTCATTTGGTGCAACGTGCGTGACCCTGCCGCCCTTACGTTCAATCTCCGCAAAACACTGCAGCACCGCATCGTGCTCAATACTGCTCGTAATCCAGTGCGTCTCGCTCAGTGACTTCCCCTCGCATTCCAGCGCGCGGGCGAATCCCAAAATCGCGAGATTGTTGGATTCCGTCAGTCCGGACGTAAAAATAACTTCGCGCGGCTTTACCGCGAGCTCAAGCGCTACAGCCGCACGGGCTTCTTCCAGAACGTGCATGGCCTCTACGCCTTCGCGATGAATAGAGCCTGGATTACCGTAGGCACTCGTCTCCTGCATCGCACTCAAAGCACACTGCCGCACCGGCATTGCGCTTGCATAGTCTAAATACAGCCGCTCTGGGGCCGCCTCTGGGTTCATGGCGGCATGCTAGCACGCTCCGGCATCCTGACGTATACTGCGCGAACTGTGCTTTTCTCCCGCACCTCGTATGAATACCTCGCAGAAGACAGAGCGTCCGCCTATCGTTGTCGTGATGGGACACGTCGATCACGGTAAGTCGACTCTTCTCGACTACATTCGTAAATCCAATGTTGTTGCCGGCGAAGCCGGAGGTATTACTCAGCACGTCGCCGCCTACGAAGTCGAGCACGAACACGAGGGTAGGACGAAGCGCATCACGTTTATCGACACACCAGGGCATGCCGCCTTCCAAGCCATCCGCGCACGCGGTGCGAATATCGCCGATATCGCGATTCTCGTTGTTGCCGCCGATGATGGTGTCAAAGCACAAACACTAGAAGCTCTTTCCGCCATACGCGAAAGCGGTATCCCGTTTATCGTCGCTATCAATAAAATCGATAAGCCGAATGCTGATTTGGCACGCACACAGGCGTCACTGCTTCAGGAGAACGTATTTCTCGAGCAGCTCGGTGGCGATGTGCCGTGGACCGCTATTTCAGCAAAAGTCGGTACCGGTATACCTGAACTTCTGAACGTCGTGCTCATCCTCGCCGAGATGCAGGAGTACCGCGCTGACGCTTCTGTGCCCGCACACGGCTATGTCGTCGAAGCGCATCGTGACGCGCGCCGCGGCATTGCGGCAACGCTCATCATCACCGACGGCACACTCAAGAGCGGCATGGCAGTTACCGCAGGTGCTGCCGTCTCCCCTGTTCGCATTATGGAAGATCACATGGGAAAGACTCTGAAAGAGGCGACGTTTTCGACACCAATTACGCTGGTTGGTTTCGACGCAATGCCGGAAGTCGGAACCGAATTTTCTTCCTTCGCGAGTAAGAAAGAAGCCGATGCCGCCCGCATAGAGACCAAGGTCGTGCTTCCGAACGCGCAGTTTACGGAAGGGCGTCACTACGTGCCCCTCGTTATTAAGGCCGACACTGCTGGCTCCCTCGAAGCTATCGGCACCGAAGTCGCAAAGCTCGGCGATGAGTTTGTGGGGGCGCGTATCGTGCACGCGGGCATTGGCGCAGTCTCCGAGGCGGACGTGAAAGCGGCTGTTGCCTCCCAGGGAGAGCCAGCCGCTGTCGTCGCATTTAACGTGTCCGTCGAACCAACCGCGCGCGAGCATGCACGTCAGTTCGCGGTTTCCATAGACCATTTCGATATCATCTACAAACTTTCCGAGTTTCTCGAAGAACTCCTCAAAAAACGAGCACCTAAGCGCGTCGTGGAAGAGACACTTGGCCGTGCGAAAGTACTCAAGCATTTCTCCTCCAAGCACGACACGCATCTCGTAGGCGGCTCGGTGCTTGAAGGCGCACTTGAGCGAAAAGCACGTGTGCGCGTTCTCCGCAGGAAAGAGGCCGTGGGCGTCGGCACTATCTTAAGTATTCAGGCGAATCGCACGACTGTTGATCGCATAGATGCTGGACGCGAGTTCGGATTAGAGCTGGATTGCCCGTGTGAGATTTCCGAAGGAGATGTGCTAGAGTGCTTTACCGAAAAGACAGTATGAGTATGTTTGGAGACGAATCACGACGACAAAACAAAGTCCGCGAGGAAATCGCCCACAAAGCAGGCGAGTTTTTGGCGCGAGAAGCATCCAATCGCTCACTCATCACCGTAACCCGCGCTGACGTCTCACCTGACTTGAAGAACACTAAAATCTACGTCTCGGTCTTGCCACAAGACCGCGCAGAGGAAGCCATGGCATTTCTCAAGCGTAGCCGCACAGATTTCCATGACTTTCTGAAGTCGAAAACAGTGTTGCGCAACGTGCCGACCGTAGACTTCGTCCTCGACATTGGCGAAATCAATCGTCAACAGGTGGACGATGCGCTCCGGGAAGACAAGTAACTACCACGTGCTATAGTGTCGCGACATTCAACCGCCGGCCCGGTGGTGAAGGGGTAACACGGGAGTCTGCAAAACTCTTATGCGCGAGTTCGAGTCTCGCCCGGGCCTCCACAAGTACTGATTGACGAGTGGTCATTCGGGACGCAAGATGGCACGTATCATGAAAAAAGGATTCACCTGCGGCGCGTTTGACCTCTGCCACGCCGGTCATATGTTGATGTTTAAGGAAGCTCGCGAACATTGCGATTACCTGATTGCGGGACTCCATACAGACCCGAACATTGATCGCAAACACAAGAACAAGCCAATCATGTCCGTCGAGGAGCGTATGATTATTTTGCAGTCCATTCGCTACATTGATGAAATCGTAACGTACGAAACCGAGGCTGACCTCTACAACTTACTGAAGGAAAACACACTCGGCATCAATGTGCGCATTTTAGGTGTCGAGTACAAAGACAAACCGTTCACGGGCCATGACCTGCCCATGGAAGTCTACTTCAACACCCGTGACCACGGCTACTCGACGACGGAATTACGCACACGTGTCTACGAGGCGGAGAAAGCAAAACGCGAAGCATAGGCACGGGACTCGTGATACAAATAAGGCGCGCCGGGGTGATGGAATGGTAGACATAGGGGACTTAAAATCCCCAGGCCGTAAGGCCGTGTGGGTTCGAGTCCCACCCTCGGTACTATGACAGTCAAAACCGGAGCATGTCTCCGGTTTTGCTTTGTCCTCCCAGTAGTCGGCGCCGCGCAAAGCGCTGACTAGGCGCCTCGTTCTGGTAGTGAGCGTGCCACCGCACGCTCTATTCATTTCGGACAGCTTCGCTGTCCGCCCAGTAGGATTCGAACCTACGACCTGCCGATTAAGAGTCGGTTGCTCTACCAACTGAGCTATGGGCGGTAATGAGGAGCGAAACGAAAGCTCGCTTTCATTTCGTCTGATTGACCCGTCCATATGTATATATGGGCGGATTTCGGCATACTACCACGCTAAACCCTACTGTCATGCTATATTTCCACCGACGGGCAGATGGCGTAATTGGTAGCCGCGCCAGGCTTAGGACCTGGTCTCGCAAGAGGTGGGAGTTCGAGTCTCCCTCTGCCCACACACAAACTAGCGACTGAACGGATTGAACGCCGGATTACTCACGTTGAGATTGTTTGCGCGACTCGCGTCAACAGGGTTCTGCGGGTCGACGCCAATCGTGTTCGCAATGATATTGATGATAGCGGTCACGGAAATCATGACAAACAGCCCCGCAACGCCCCACAGCATATGTTGCTTGCCTTCGTTCGTGTTCCCTCCTTGTTGGGATGCTCGCATGAACTCAAAGAGTCCGTACGTGAAGTACATGAAGCCGAGTGAAAACACCAGCATCGTGGCCGGCCATATGACGAGGTCATAGACTCGGCTGAAAAGCTCCATGTATGATTACGCGCCTAGCGAACCTGCGTGTTGATGGGGATGCCCTTAGGGACGATTGGGGTAACCGACGTAGTCTTAAACGTTGCCTGCAAGAGCGCAATGATGCCCCAGATGGAGACCATCACGAAAATCGTGACAATACCCATAAGCATGCGATTCAGTCCCTTGGACTTGTCCTCGCCGTCCGACGTGAGGTACATGATGAGCCCCCAGAAGAAGACGATGATGGCTAGCGTGATGAAGAGGCCGATGAGGGCATTCAGAAACTGGTTGACCAGTCCGAGAATGTAGAACAAGTTCTGCGCCGATGCGAGGGTCGGCAGGACAAGTGTCCCAATCGCGGTAATGGCTGTGGCTCGTAATGCTGTCGGCGTCATGATGAGATGATGAGATAAATAAGTACGTTCATTGTAGCCTCCCCTGCTCTGTGAACAGTGCGTTACGCACGCCCCTGTGGATAATCACGAGAGGAAGCGAATACCGAGTGAGACGAGCATAACAACGAAGAGAATGGTTACGCCCCACTCCATCAAGTGTACGCCGTCTGCACGGTCCTCGAGTCCGGTGCGCGCTACGTACATGCCGTATCCCCCCAGCATGAGAGAGAGTGAGACGGCGCCAAAAAATCCGACGATGCCGTATAGAATGAGAACGAGCATCTCGACCATACGCTATTCGAGACAGTCTTCGTAGTTGTCAGTGCAGTACACTTCCGCATTTCCTGTATCACCACTATAGCCGCCTCCACCCTCAAGCGTCGAGCGTAGGATTTCCAAAATGCCCCAGATAGATACAGCAACGAACACGATGCCCATGCCCGTGATGAGAAACTTGCGTAGCTCTGTCGACTTTTCTCCGGCACTCGCCTTCATCAAATGGTGCGCCGAGCCTCCAAGATAAATAGCCACAATGCCCGTGATGATGACTCCTGTAATCGTATCGAGATAGCTCATTATCAGCTCAATGAGCTCGCGAAAATTTGCCGGGGCCGCATACGCGACCGCGGGTAGAGCGACGAGGGCGAGGAGAAGAAAAAGGCGCGTGCTCATCGTCCGGGACTATTGACTAAGGTGGAGACCGTTGAGGCAAGTAATGTTGCGAGTACCCACGAACCAAGAATGAGGGCAGCGCCCAGAATCACCCACTTGAAGTTCTCCTTAGCTCGAGCAAGCTCACCATCTTTACCTTGTGCTTTCACGAACAAAAAGCCCGCATACACGATGAAGAACGCAATCACGGGGAGAGCGATAGTAACGAGTGCGCGTAACGCGCCTTCAATGAAGCGTGCGATGTCCGGGAAGATGACCGGGTTACGCAAACCGTGACTCGTTGCATACGTAGAAATCGGCAGCATGAGAATGACTAAAGCAACTGCTGCCGGCAGTATTGTGCGCTTAACTGTTTCGGAAACACTGTGCATAGTTAGCGTGGTATGGTCTCGCCAAGCGCGCGGTCAGCTCGCTGGAGTGACTCTGCTAAGTTCGCTGCGCCAGACGTCACGTTCTCAATCATATCGCGGAATACATCGTCCGTCTGCGAAGGGTTGGGGTCAATCCATGTGCGCACAAGGAGTGCTTGCTTATTAAACAGCTCATCCCGTCCGGGCACAGGTATCGCGAGTACGTCGCGTCGCGTTGCGGGAATGCCGAGCGCGGTGGAGAGTTGTGACGCCGGCTCTGAACCAGAAAGGAGAAACGATATGGTAAGTGCCCCTTGCGGATTATCGCTCCCCTTTGCAATCGCGAAGCCGTAGATGCGGCCTGCATTCATCATAGTCTCCTCATTGCGTATCTGTGGCATCGGAGCCACGGCGAAGCTGAGGTTTGGATTTATGCGACGAATAAGCGGCTCCTCGCTGGCGTAACCGAAATACAGAGCAAGATTACCGCTCCCAAAAGACTGCCGACTCTCCGGTAGCGAACGGTTCCAGCTGTAGTGCGTTTTTACCGGGTTCGCGAAGTCCGTGTAGAAACGCAGAGCGGATTCAGCCGGCGCTTGTCCTGTGGCGGCTCGCACAATAAGACTTGGCGCAAGCTCGCTCGTTGACGAACGCGAGGTAATAGTGGCTCCCGCCTGCAGCATCAACAGTGCAAGGATGTCTTTCGCGTGGTTGATGTTGCGGTATTCACCAAGCGCGACTCCACTGCGCTCAATGGCGTTGGTGAGCGACCGTTTCGTTGCGTCAGCGCCAAAATCAAATAGTTCATCCCAGTATTGGGGCGGTTGCGCAAATCCCGACGTTGCCAGCACGTCGCGGTTCCAGTACATGACCATCGGGTCAACGGCAAACGGAATCGCCGCTACACCTTCACGCGAGAGAAATGCTGCTGCGCCGTCAATAAACGTCGCCGTATATTGTTCGACGGACAGCGTTTCGTACGGAATCACCCAGAGCTTGGGCAGGTGTCGTTCCGTGTAATCATGACGCATGACGAATATGTCCGGACCACTTGCAGAAGCTAGCGCTTCGGTGAGGCGCTCCTCATACTCGGATTCTTCAAACTCCACATACGTTACGGAGCGAAAACGAGAATCTGTTTCAGCGAGTTGGCGCATGACTGCAGTGAACGCCGCTTGATCCAATGTCCCCCAAATTTCAACGTCGCCCAATGTCGCGGATTGCTGATTGCTGGTGACGACCGCAAAAATCACGAGTCCGGCAATAGCAAAGGCGCCGAAGGACGACATCAGAATGACTTGGAACAGCGAGAAATTTTTAAGCATGTCAGTGTGAGGGCTTCAGTATAAGTCCGTAGTGGTGCGCACCTGCTGGTACATCCCGAACGAGCGAAAATGACGCGCGCGCCGCATACTCGAGCGCCGCCGTGCGCGGTACAACGTCTTCAGGGGCAGGCCCCATGTGCCGGAACGATTCACTCCAGTCGATGAGGAGCAGTGTGCCGTGCTTCTTCAGTATACGATGCGCCTCTCGTAGAGGAGGCATTTTGTCGACGAGCTGGAACAAGAGGTTCGACATGATGACGATGTCCGTCGAGTGATTCGCCAGCTTAGAAGCATGCGTAACTTCGAGATCAGCCCAAATGACATCCACTATTGAGAGTCGCGCATGACCGGCTTCATTAGTTATGCGCCGAAGCAGGTCCTTCTGAACATCTACCGCATACACGCGGCCCGCACCGTGGAGCATTTGCGCAGCGGCAAGTGTGTACGCCCCGCTCCCTGCGCCAAAATCGGCAATCTGCATGCCGGGTTCGATTCCTATGTGTGCGAGCACACGCTCAGGACGCACGAATTGGTGCGCATCATTCATGGCAGAAGTATACCTTGCTTGTACCGTGGCTTAGGTCGGCGCAGCGGCGTGTGGGGACACTACTCCGGCGTACCTTCAAACACGACGAATGAGGCCACTGCATCGCCTTCGTAGAGCTTCATAATGCGAACGCCCTGTGTCGCACGAGAGAGCGAAGGGACTTCTTCGAGACCGGTGCGGATAGTCTGGCTTTTCTTCGACATGGCGACGAGTTCTCCGCCCTGATTTGCAATGACAGCCGCGCCGACGAGTTGCTTCGTCTTTGGCGTGATGGACATCGTTTTGATACCGCTACCGCCTCGGCCCTGTACTTTGTATTCAGTAAGCGGCGTCTTCTTGCCGTAGCCGGTTGACGAAATGACGAGAAGCTCGGCACCCTTTGCCTCCTTTGGGATGACTCCTGCGCCGACGATGAAGTCGGCGGAGCCTACTTTCATACCGCGCACTCCTGCTGCTTGCCTGCCCATTTCGCGAACATCGGACTCTGCGAAGCGAATAGACTGTCCCTTCGCGGTCGTGAGAACGACGGAATCACCCTTGCGAGCAAAGTGCGCGGAGATGAGTGAGTCTTTCTTGTCGAGATTGATCGCGATGAGGCCGGAACGGCGAACTTCCTTAAACGCGCTCGCGGCGGTCTTCTTTACCGTGCCTTCTTTCGTGACGAGGACAAGCGTGAGCCCCTCGGTTGCCTTTACTTCTTTCGGCATAGACAAGATTGAGGTGACGGTTTCGCCCTGCTCAAGCGAGAGAAAGTTCATAATGGACTTGCCCTTGGTTGCACGCTTTCCTTCCGGCAGTTCGTACATCTTCAGCTGGTATGCCTTTCCACGATCAGAAAAGAACAAGAGGTCGCTATGCGTCGAGGCGGTTAGGAATTGAGTAACAAAGTCTTCATCCTTTGTGTCTAGGTCAACGACACCGACGCCGCCGCGCTTCTGCCGGCGATATTCGGACGGATTCGTGCGCTTAATGTAGCCCCCTGAGGTGAGGACGAGCACCGAATCTTCATCAGCAATCAAATCCTCGGCGGAGAGGAGCACTGCGCCGCGCTTCAGTACTTTGGTCTTACGGTCATCGCCGAACTTCTCGCCAATCTCGGTAGATTCGGTCTTGATGAGACTCATCATCTTCTTCTCGCTCTTCAAGAGCGAGCGCAATTCCTCAATGAGTTCCTGCAACTCCTTGAGTTCGTCTTCAATCTTCTTACGCTCAAGACCAGAAAGGCGCTGGAGGCGCATGTCGAGGATTGCCTGTGCCTGACGCTCGGAGAACTTGAACCGCTGAATGAGCTTGGCACGCGCATCATCGACGTCTTTCGACTTCTTAATGATGGCGATAATTTCGTCGATGTGATCGAGCGCCTTCTTGAGTCCCAACAGTATGTGCTCGCGTTCTTCCGCCTTCTCCAAATCGAACTTTGTTCGGCGCGTAACCACTTCCTTTCGGTGGCCGATGAAGCACTCCAGCATTGCTTTCAGTGAAAGCGTCTGGGGCACACCGTCGACGAGGGCGACCATGTTGTAGTGGAACGTCTCTTCGAGCTGCGTGTGCTTGTAGAGATAATTCAGAACAGTCTGCGCATTTGCCGATGCCTTAAGCTCTACAACCACGCGAATATCCTTGGTCGACTCATCGCGAACGTCCTTAATGCCCTCCAGACGTTTCTCATGGACCAAATCCGCAATTTTCTGCAGCAGTTCGGACTTGTTTACGCGATATGGAATCGACGTGATGACGATGGTGTAGTCGCCTTTCTTCCCTTCCACAATTTCCGCGACGCCGCGCACCACAACGCCTCCGCGACCGGTCGCATACGCATGTGCAATGTCCTTCTGATTAAATGCAATACAGCCCGTCGGAAAGTCAGGGCCAGAAACGAATTGCAGAAGGTCTTCTGTAGTGGCTTCGGGATTATCTATGAGATGCACGACTGCGTTGGTGACTTCGCGCAGGTTGTGTGGCGGGATGTTGCTGGCCATACCGACAGCGATACCCAGCGTGCCGTTCAAGAGTAAGTTTGGGACTCCTGCCGGCATCACCACCGGTTCCTGCTTGGTGTTATCAAAGTTCGGACGAAAATTGACGGTGTTTTTGTCGATGTCGCGAAGCATCTCGCCGGCGAGGCGTGACATCTTTGCTTCCGTATAGCGGTAGGCTGCTGCGCCGTCTCCATCGATGGAGCCGAAGTTACCCTGACCAATGATCAAGGGATAGCGCATCGTGAAGTCTTGCGTCATTTTCACCATCGCGTCATACACACTGGAGTCACCATGCGGGTGGTATTTACCGAGAACGTCACCGACGACGGTTGCCGACTTGCGTGTCTTCGCGCTCGCCGTGAGCCCAGCCTCATGCATGGCATAGAGAATACGGCGATGCACTGGCTTGAGGCCGTCGCGCACGTCGGGGAGTGCGCGGGCCGTAATGACGGACATCGCATAGTCGAGATACGATTCGCGCATCTCGGTCGCAATTGAGCGTGCGACAACACCCTCGGTTCGCTCGGGCGTTGCTTCAGGACTGGATTGCGCACGTGCCATTCGTCCAAGTATACCAATAATTACCTCCCATTTCTAGCCATCTTAGTCCAGATTCGTGCCGAATTCGTCGGAGTCTGTCTGTATATATTCGTTTGGAGTGTCGAAGCCCTCGACGCCCGTAGGAAGCCTCCGGTCCACGGCCGAGTCGCGTATGGCTTTTAATTCGTGATCCGAATACTCAAAGGACTCCTTAATGGCTTCTTGTGCCTCACGAACGGAGGAAAAATTGAACTGGTCCTGTGCACCAGCGCGTAAATCAACGGTGTCTATCCCGCGCTGCATTTTTTTGAGGAACAGAAAGCCCCATGACACGATGAGGATAATCACAACAAAGGCCGCGATGCCGCCGGCTATCGCTGTCTTGTCCTCCTTTGTTCCCTCTTTCGCTTTGTCGAGTGCTTTGTCCAAGACCACGGAGGAATTATATACGGAGAATGACTACCTCGTTTTCTTTACCCACAACGTCTTTCGGCTTCACGGTCAACTTCTCCTCTGCTGTGACTCCTTCGGAGCCGGACTCTTTCAAGAATGTCTTCAGCGTCTTCTCGTCATAGTGCATTGGGATGACTATCTTTGCCTCAAGCTTTACCGCGAGCTTCTGCGCGTCCGCCGGCGAGAGCACGCCCTCGCCACCAACAGGCATAATGAGAATGTCCGGCGCGTCCATTTCCAAGAGATCGTTGGGTAGGTTCATGTCGGAAAGCGCGCCCAAATAGAGGACTGACAGTCCATCAAATGATACGGCATACACCGTATTGATGCGCTCTTCGCCTCCGTATACTGACTTCGTCGCAAATCCGGCCGCCGTGATGCCTTTGAGCTCGTATTCACCCGGCCCAGAAATAATGAACGGCTGCTTATCGCCGCGTCCCGCTTCTTCAGCGCCATTCATGTCCGGATGGTTCAACGAAATGAATGCGATGTCTGCGCCAAAGTTCGTGGACTTAAAGTTCTTTGATGTTTTCGAGACAGGCCCAAAAACCAGTGTTGTATCGCCCGCGGAAACCTTCATGCACTCGCCTGTGTTGTACGTAAGTATCATGCGCCGGATTATATCAACATCGCTGGCGTTGACTACCGACGGCCGCATGCGTACTATGCCGGTTCCGCTGGAAACAGGTAAGTCACGAAAGCGGAGCGATGTCCCCGGCCACCACTTGCGCGTGAGCTGGATACATTCGACAACCGGCGAACTAGGAGGAAACGATGCCCCGCGTTCCGGACGAGGAAAGCATCGCTAGGACTAACTCGCTAATGTCACTACGGCCCCATCTCTCGCATTTCGGGAGGTGGGGTCACTACGTTGGCACTTTTTGACACTCGGCCGCCTCTCTAGTAGAGTGCGCCCACAACTTAATAGCGAGTCGTACGGATTAGCCCTGCCTCCCTTTCAAGGGCACGGATGCAGACGGAGGAGGAACCGGACACTCATAACAAGTCTCATGACTACAGTTGTCGCGTCCAAAGAGACGCAGAAAGAGCACAGTGAGGAGGAGGTACATATTAAGAGCGGCCCGATGCACGACTTGGTCGAGGCAATGGCGACACCACCAACGGTGGACGATGTCGTGGAGGGACCAGTCATCGCCATTGGTCGCGCTCGCGTCTTCGTGGATTTGCATCCCTTCGGCACCGGCATCATCTACGGCCGTGAGTACCTCTCGGCACGTGAGGCTCTGAAGAATACGAACGTTGGCGACATCATTACCGCCAAGGTCATCACCTCTGACAACGCAGAAGGTTACATTGAGCTCTCCCTTCGTGAAGCTCGCCAGGCAATGATTTGGGGTGAGGCTGAAGTTGCGCTTCAAAAGAAGTCTATCTTTGAACTTCCAGTTACGGATGCAAACAAGGGCGGCCTCATCATCGCATGGAACGGTATCCAGGGCTTCCTCCCTGCGTCCCAGCTCGCACCGGCGCACTACCCGCGCGTTCCGGATGGCGACAAGGACAAGATTTTCGTCGAACTCAAGAAACTGATTGGCACAAAGCTCGAACTGCAGGTCATCACCGCAAACCCACGCGAGCAGAAGCTCATCTTTAGTGAGAAGGGTGCTGGTTCGCCAGAGCGTGCCACCTTGGTGGAGAAGTACGCAGTGGGCGACGTGCTCGCGGGTGTCATCACCGGCGCAACGGACTTCGGCGTATTCGTGAAGCTCGAGGATGGCCTCGAAGGACTTGTCCACATCTCTGAAATGGACTGGGCACTCGTTGAAAATCCGAAGACACGCTTCAAGATTAGCGAGAACGTGCGCGTGAAGGTCATTGAAATCAAGGACGGTAAGGTATCGCTCTCGATTAAGGCACTCACCGAAGACCCGTGGAAGTCTGCTGCCGCTAAGTACAAGAAGGAACAGCGCGTTGAGGCAGTTATCATCAAGTACAACAAGCACGGCGCGCTCGCCTCTATAGAGGAAGGCGTTGCTGGACTCGTCCATATCTCTGAATTCAAGGATGAAGCAGAATTGCGTGCGAAGCTAGAGCTCGGAAAGGTCTATCCGTTCATGATTACGCTCTTCGAACCGAAGGAGCGCCGCATGACGCTGAAGCCGATTGCGTAAGAACAGTCAGGAAATGGAACGAGCGGGCCGCATCTGCGGCCCGCTCGTCGTTCGGAGCTAATCCTCCAAACTGTTTACGGCAACACTCGTACCACGAGCGAGCACGAAGGTAGCAATGGTCAGCGCCTCCATAGCAGTACCCGCGCGCCTTGTGGCGACTTCCTCGACGGCACTCTTAACGATTGCGAACGTCGGGAGGGGCACCCAGCAATCTTGATGCGCGAGCGCAAGGTCGATGCTCTTGACGAACTCGTCTACGTTCGAACTGTCGACCTGATTCGCATACCGCTTAAGTTCCGTAAGAACATAGACTCCCATTCCCATGGGAACCTCCTCTCTGGTTGCAGGAATTCGGACTGTAGCATGGCGCCTCGTGCGCACAAGAGTTGCCGTTTATGCGCCCGTATTGAAATGATTCATCGCATTCATCGGCGAATCCGAGACAACCTCAACGAGCGCCTTGGTGGTACGCTTGAATATGAGTTTCAGCGCTGCGATTTCACTCGGCTTGAACTGTTTGAGGATGAATTCCATCACTTCTTCTTCACCTTTAGGCTTTCGTATCTTCCCCGAGGCCGTCGCTGGCGAGATTCCTATGCGCATACGCCAGAATGCTTTGGTTTTCAGCACTCGCGCAATAGATTCAATACCCTTGTGACCGCCCGAGCCTCTATTGAAAGACATTTTCGCGCTCCCGAGCGCCATATCGAGGTCATCATAGAGGACAATACAGCGTTCAGCCGCCTTCAGCGTCTTCACAAAGTGCGCAACTGCGTTCCCTGACTTGTTCATGAACGTTTCTGGGAGCACACAGACGACTGCTTTCCCCTCTACAAGCCCTTTCGCGACGAGCGCATTCGCAAATTTGTCATGTTTCCATTCTGAAAGCTTGTGCACGCGCGCAAAATCCATCACGGCCATGCGTCCTGCGTTGTGGCGCGTGTTCTCGTACTCGTTTCCAGGGTTTCCGAGACCAACAAGTATCCATGTCATGCGCCGAGTGTAGCAGAAAGTGCTCACGGCGACGACATAGTGAGAAAAAATGTATTGTGCAACGCACAACGATGCAAAAATATTTGTGCGAAAAAAAAATGTGCGTATAATCTCGGTATTGATCCCTGTGAAGCTCATGAATGACATTCACGACACTCAAGGGACACCGCGCGACGACGCCTCGGCGACACTTCGTCCTCGTGATACGCACCCCGAGAATGATGATTCGTCTAAGGGCGCGCTGTTTCTCTACACAGTCCTCGCATTAGGACTCGCGCTCTTCATTCGTTTCTACGTCGCAGCGCCATATGTCGTCTCTGGTTCGTCGATGGAACCGAATTTCGACAACTGGGACTACCTCATTACCGACAGACTGACGTATCGTATGGAGGAACCCGAGCGTGGCGACGTCATTGTCTTCAAATTACCTCAAGAACCCTCTCGTTCTCTGATAAAACGTGTTGTGGGCGTGCCGGGCGACACTATTATTGTGCGGGACAACCGCATTGAGATACAGAATGCAGAGCACCCGGAGGGAATTCTCCTCGATGAGCCGTATCTTGAGACCGCAAACTTCGGCGGCCCTACCGGCATATCGCTCACGCTCGGCGGTGACGAGTTTTTCGTCATGGGCGACAATAGACGCGTCTCTTCTGATTCACGAACCTGGGGCGTACTGCCACGGGAGAACATCGTAGGACGCGTACTCTTGCGTCTCTTCCCTCTTTCGAAATTGGGCGTCCTCCCTGCGGAGGCGCGGTATTTACAAGAGTAAGACGTGCGCACATGATACGTATCAAAGACACGAGGCACCCGCACACCGCGTCGTTCCTTTCGGGAGCGATTCGCACCGCCGAGTATTACGGTTTCGTACCAGTCGACAGTCTGAAGCGCGAACGACTCCCCACTCACGCGCCAGTGCGCGGAGAAAGCGAACTGCAGTTTGCACGACGCGATGAACGCGCATTACTCTCTTCCGCACGCGCCTGCATCGCGTGTGCTCGCCCAGCAAGTGGAACACTCCTCACGTGGCGCATCGTGAAAACGGCCATGCGAGACCAGACTCCGGGATTCGCCCTTGAGTTGCACTGCATAGGCGCACCACATGCGTTCGCAGAAGCACTGCTTATTGTCGTCGCGAATGCTATTGCGGACGATGCCGCTCTTTCAGAACGCGTGCTTCTCATAAACTCGATAGGCTCGTTTGAATCATCGAATCGGTATGTGCGCGACGTTTCGACCTTCCTGCGCAAGAATTTGGAGTCCATCTCTCCGTCACTTCGTCCGCGCGCCGCGACGGATCCATTGGGGACGCTCATACAATTGTACGAAAAGGGTCATCCAGCCACGCCGCGCGCACCACAGGCGTTCGAGTACCTGACCGAGGACGAGCGCAAGCGTTTCTGGGACCTTCTTGAGTATCTCGAGGTCTTTGGTATTCCGTACGAGCTCACCCCGCGCATCTTGGGTGGTAGGGATTTCTGGGCACATACGCTCTACGAGCTAGCCTTCGACGACAAGGAAACGGGTACACGCGTGTCCTTTGCCTTCGGTGGACGCTATGACCCGCTGGCGAGCCGCATTGCGGGCAAAGTAACCCCCGCAGCGACCATAACGATTGCCTGCGAGACACGCGGTCGCTCCGTGGTGAAAGTAGAAGAAAAGCCGCAGCCAAGCCTGTATTTCGCCCACCTTGGTCCCGAAGCTCGACGTCGCGCATTCCGAGTTCTGGAAACACTGCGTCGCGCCAACATCCCCGTGCACCAGTCCATCATGAACGAGCGCCTCGGGGACCAGATGGACCATGCCAAGCGCACAGAAGTCCCGTATCTCTTGCTTATGGGCCACAAAGAGGCCGTAGAAGGCACCGTGCTAGTCCGTGAAATAGCCACCAATTCCCAAGAGGCTATCCCGGTGGATGAGCTCGCTGGGTACCTTCGCCGACGCCGCGTCGCCATCCCTGCCTAGCCTCTATCGGCTCCCTCTTGCCTTATCCCCTTGGGCTGTGGTAAAGTTGCGCCCACATGATAAATGCAGAAGTGAGCAAATCCGGTAACGAGAGTCCGCTCTCGGTCATCCGCAAATTCAGCCGAAAAGTGCAGGGCACTGGTCTCGTTCAGAACGCACGCAAGCGCCGCTATTTTGCTCGTGCAGCCTCGAAGTCAGTCACGAAGAAGCGCGCCTTGAAGCGCATCGAGCGCCGCACTACCTACAACAAAAACCTTAAAGACGGCAAGATTGGTGAGCCAGTCCGCCGTGGCAACCGCGCCCCAACGACCATGAGCGCAGCTCAGCAGGTCCGCGATTCCGGTCCAGGCCGCCTTGGCGAGGACACTCCAATCGCACGCTAGTTCAGCATGTCAGTAGAGATACAGCAGACGTTGCGCTCTCCGCGTCTCCCCTACGAACGCATCGCCGATGGCATTTTGGGTCGTTCCTACGATCTCTCTCTGGTGATTTGTGGGGACACCATCGCGACGCGCATGAATCGCGAGTACCGAGGCAAGACGTACCGTCCGAATGTGCTTTCCTTTCCCCTCTCCAAGAAGGAGGGCGAAATTTTCCTCAACAAGGCAAAAGCACAGCGCGAGGCGCAGAGCATGAAGACGGCCCTCACGGAGCGTCTGACGTACCTATTCATACACGCGTGTCTACATCTCAAAGGACTGCCGCATGGCACGCGCATGGACGCGCTCGAAGTCTCGTGGATGCGCAAGTCCGGTTTCCCGCAATTTACGCTCGAATAGCCGTATCCACGGCGACACTCCGAAAATACTGTATTCCCGCGCTACAATAGCGGGATGGCGCAGCCGCTTTATACGGGTATCGATGTCGGCTCGCAGTACGTCAAAGTGGTTATCGGCGGGCCGCCAGAATCGCCCGAGTTGCCGATGTCTATTATCGGCACTGGTTCGGCACCGACACATGGAATGCGACAAGGCTATGTGCTCAATGTCGCTGATGTTACTCGCGCAGTGCGCGAAGCTGTCGTGCGCGCAGCGCAAGCGGCCAAAGTAACGGTCAACCGTGCGCGCATCTCTATTGGCGGTGTCTCACTTGAAGAACTGCGCTCCACGGGAGAAGTAACGCTCACAACATCTGCTGGTGTCGTCGCCGAGCGCGATGTCGAGCGCGTACTGAAAGAGAGCGAAAAGCGCGCGGCGGCTAAACTCGTCAATCGCACCATCATTCACACCATACCTCTCGTCTATCGCGTTGATGGTGCGCAGGTACAGGGACGCCCTCAAGGGATGCGCGGGACAAAGCTCGGTGTAGATACGCTTATCATCAGCGTTCTAACCCAACACTACGACGACTTAATCGAGGCCGTTGAAGGCGCGGGTGTGGAAGTGGACGGAGTAATGGCATCCCCCTTGGCGGCCAGTTTCATTACACTGACCAAGGCGCAAAAAACTGCAGGTGTCGTTCTTGCGAATATCGGTGCGGAGACGCTCTCCATGATTGTCTTCGACAATGACCTCCCCCTTTCCACAAAAGTCTTCGCAGTCGGTTCGACGGATATCACGAATGCCATCGCGCTCGCCTTTCAGCTTCCCTTAGTGGAGGCAGAGCAACTCAAGCGTGGTGCCGTCACCGGTAGCGACGTGTCCCCAAAGAAATTCGCGAAAGTCATCGAGGACCAGCTCAAAGAGATGTACACGCTCGTAAACGCTCAGCTCAAACTCGTAGCGAGGCAACGTCTCTTGCCGGCAGGCATCGTGCTCACCGGTGGGGGTGCGAGTATTCCGGACGCCGCAAATGTCGCACGCATCACCCTGAAATTGCCGGCGCAAGTCGGTCTTCCTCCTGCAATTCCGCGCGCTGGAACTTTGGATGCCACCTGGTCTGTCGCCTACGGACTCTGCCGATGGGGCTTTACGGAAGACAGCGCCATCCCTATGTACACGTTTGGAGAGATTATGCGACGCACCTTTGAGTCGATGCGCAGCTCTCTGCGCGCGTTGTTGCCATAACGCTTTTTTCAGCACGCACCTCCGCGCTTGTCCATAGTGCGTGAAAATGGTGCGTGCTATGATGCGCCAACGAACGTATGGTAAAACACGTAAAACCAGACATCGAATCGTTCGCTCGCATACGCGTAGTCGGTGTTGGCGGTTCCGGCGGCAATGCCGTGAATCATATGGTTACCACCAATCTCTCTGGAGTAGACTTCCTCGCCGTCAATACGGATTCGCAGGATTTGATGAAGTCCAAGGCAAAAAAGAAAATTCACGTCGGCAAAACACTCACCCGGGGTCTCGGAACAGGCATGAATCCTGACGTGGGAAAGCAGGCCGCTGAAGAGACTCGTGAAGAAATTCAGGAGGCTCTCAAGGGTTCTGACATGGTATTCGTTACCTGCGGCATGGGAGGAGGCACGGGAACCGGCGCTGCGCCGGTCGTCGCAAAGATTGCGCGAGACTTGGGGGCACTCGCCGTCGGCGTCGTTACAAAGCCATTCGGATTTGAAGGAGCCGCCCGCATGCGCCTCGCTGAAAAAGGCATAGACGAGTTGCGTAAGGCAGTCGACGCCATCATCATCATTCCGAACGACAAACTGCTCTCCATCGTCAATCGCGATACGGGAGTGAAGAACGCCTTCGCGCTCTGCGACGACATACTGAAACAAGCCGTAGAGG
>JAKFXQ010000012.1 GCA_021731295.1 Patescibacteria group bacterium | reverse complement strand
GACTAAAGTGCAGAGTCTCTAGGGAGGGGAGGAGCAAGCTCCTCCTTCCCTGCCTGCGCACCGGCAGGCATGTTTACCTTTCGATAAACACGTTCACTTGCGTGAATTAACGAACGCGGATCAAGTTCGTGTTAACGACATTGATCGAGCCTGCGTTTGCCGTTGCGCGACCCGTGCGGATCGTGCCACCGACATCGCCGTGACCACCGTTGCCTCCGACGCCGCCGTCGCCAGCATTGCCGCCGTAAGCTTCACCTGGGTAGGTGTAGCAATCACACTCGTTGCCTTCAGATGCATTTGCGTCGCCGCCGTTGCCGCCGTCGTCGCCCTTGCCTCCTTCACCGCCGTAGCTGCCCTTGGCCTTGTTGTTGCCCGTGTCTGCTGCTGCAACAGTTTCGTCCATGACGCCACCTGCGTTGACAACCTCGATTTCAACTTCGTTATCAACATCTCCCTCCTTGAAAGGATGGAAGTTGCCCAACGAGTCGTACCAACCGCTGACCTCTTCGTCACAACCACAGTCTGCCTGCGTGACATCGATGTCAGTCGAGTTGACAGCGTTCATAGAACCAGCGTCAGCTTCTGCGTCGCCAGTCTCAACGAGACCGCCTGCACCGCCGTCGCCACCCTGGCCACCATGGCCGCCATTGCCGCCCTCACCACCGTCTGCGAGGCCGTATCCGTCGACGTTGGCTTCACCGCCATTGCCGCCTTCCTCGCCATCGCCACCCTCACCGCCGTAAGAACCACCTGCGTAGTTACCGCCGGTGTTCGCAACAGCAGCAGTGCCGCTGTAGACCTCACCGAAGTTGATAACCTTGATCTTGATGCCGTTGTCAGTCTCGCCGACACAGCCGCAGTCGTTGTTGTTGTTCCCGCCCTTCTGGTAGGCGAAAGCCGGAGAAGCTGCGAGAAGCGCGACTGCGACAACTGCGCCTGCTGTGAGACCCATTGCCTTTGTCATATGTTTGCTTTTTGAATTGTTTCTAATGTGCGTGTTGCACTTTGTAATCTGCATCCCGCGCCCGTACGGTCCGCGTGATACAGGTATCGACCAGACTTGTGAACTTCGTCCTCCGACCCGAAGGCCAGCCCGTGCAGTCCACGGCGCGGTCCCTCGGAGGAGGGATCGCGCCGCACACTTCACGCGCGATCGCAAACCCCAAAAATACAAATCGGCACGCACGCCAATAGCGCGGATGCCGAGGTACGCTTGGTGAAAGCGGTCATAGATTAAAACCGCTGGTTTCCCTGTACTGGTTTCCCTGTATGTGTAGTAATCGTTCGTGAAGTACGAATGACTACTCGCTTTGTTCCCGAAGCGGCGCACGCGACGAAAACGTAACGGCATTATCGTCTGTCCTAGATATGTGTCAACGACTTGGGGTGTGAATATCTCACTGCAGTACGTTCAGGGACATCGTGTCAAACATACTTTTGTGCTGAAGTGTGCGTGAATTAGCTTCAACAGCGTCTCTACCAACTGCGCAATATAACGGACGAATTTGTTGTCTACAGTCGAGATGGGCCCGAAACCTAGGGAAACCAGCGTAAAGCTGTGGCTTTGGGCCCATCTCGACTTCCGACATGTCCTTTGTCGGTACGCGCATAGTCGCAGAATGATTTGTGGTGTCAATCATATTTTTGGTTTAGCACACGCAATATAAAAGACCGCCAGAGGCGGTCTTTTATATGTCCTTTTGCTTTTTCCTTTAGCGGCCGAAGATTCGAGAAAAAATGTCGACTATCGGACGCCAGAACGGTCGCTCCGTTGAACCTGCTGCAGCCGTCTGCGTTGTCGGCACTATTTCTACTGCGCCTACCTCATCGGTTTCGATTACGGGAGCCTCAACTGCCTCGACGACCTCTGTTGCAGGAGTTGCAACGGGCGCTGGCGTCGGAGTTGCCGGCGCTTCGCGACGTTGCGAAGCAACACGCTGGACTTCTTCCATCTCGGCCTCCGACAGCGGGAAGGACTTATCCTTACAGTAGACTTCGTTGACCTTCTTCCGGGTTGTCAGATAGACATATCCCGTCGAGCGCGTCTCTCCCCACGGAGTGAGAATGTCGCTCGCATATTTGCTTTGGAAGGCATGTACCGCGGCAACAGTCGTTGTGTCGAACGTACCGTTTATCTCAAGCGTCATGCCCTCGATGTCCTTCAGAACACTCTGCAAGCGTCGCACTTGTTCTTCGTCATTCTGGCGTCCCTGACGGATGAAGCCTGTCAGATACCAGTCGCACGAAGGCGCCGGTGCTTCCTCAACGACCGCGACTTCTTCTACATCGCCTGAGTCCGAAGACGTCGCTACCAGCGTGAGCTCTCCTTCTTGAGCTCCTGTACCGCCGCTCGTTGGAGCAGGATTAGACTCGTCAGTATCAGCAGCATTCTCACAACCTGGATCGTTTATATCGATGAGTCCATCGCCATCATTGTCGATACTGTCTTCACACTGTGGGGCGCCTCCGCCACCTCCGCCAGGGTTGCCGCCGGAGCCGCCATCGCCTCCGGAACCTCCGCCTCCACCGTTATCGCCACCACCATCACCTCCGCCGTTATCACCTCCTCCATCTCCGCCACCGTCACCTCCTCCACCGTCACCCATGCAGCCTGATGCATCGAGTCCTTCTGGGATTGGCTGACCAAGGGCGAGTAATTGTTCGAATACTTCGCAAACGATTTCGGAACCGGACACCGGTACCGTATCCGCGTGAACGGATCGCTGCGTCATGAGGGCAAACGCAATCGCGATCAAACCGATCGTGGCTGCGGCGCACGCCCGCTGTACTGACGTCATATGAGTTACCTATAATTTATAAAGTAATCTGGAGAGAGCTCGCTTACCGCATGCTATACGCGCACGACAGTCGCATCAAGGCGCTATGGGCCTACGTGACACGGCGCACCCTGCGTGTCAACGCACGGCGCACCATTTTGGGCAGGCATTCGCGACTCAGTAGACTATCGGACAGTAACGGACATCAGGAATGCGAGTGTCCTTTATGACTCTGTGTGCCGGAAACAGCGAGGAAATGGGCCGCGATTATGGTGGTAACGGGGACGACGACAATAACGCCGATAGATGAGACCAGAATGCGTACAATTTCTGAACTGAATATCTCTCTGTTTACGATTTCAAGAATACTGGAAGATTCTGTGCCGTAGAAAAAGAGAAGTAGCGGTAAGGATGCGCCGACGTAGGCAATGGCGAGCGTATTGACGAGTGCGCCTATGTGTTCCCTCCCTATTCGAAGTGCTCTGGTGAAGATATGCTTTGTCGAAGCGTCAGGGTCGGCACGTTTAAGTTCCTCAACAGCCACCGCTTGGCCTATGGCCGCGTCATAGAGAACGCCAAGGAGTCCGATGAGGATGCCCCCGAGAAACAAGCCGGCTAGGTCCAGCTCTCCGCGTGAATTGAGGAGTAGGTATGTCGACGCTTCAGCGACCCCTCCGGTCATGCGCGTCCAGACAATGGCACCGTATGAGAGTAGGCCGGTTGCGCCAATGGTGATGACCATGCCGGCGACGGCAGTCGAGGTCATACGACTAAACCCGTGCGTGATGTATGAACCCAGTATAACGATGGCCGAGGCCGCGAAGACCGAAACGAGCACTGGTGAGTAGCCGGCAAGCATTGCCGGCAAGAGGACGTACATGATGAAAGCGATGCTGGCAATCAGCGACAGTATGCCGCGAGCGCCTTGCAGGCCCCCAAAGATGACGGTGACGAGCACAAACGCGAGTGTAAGCCAGATAAGCTGTGGTATTCGATACGGTTCGAGCACCGTGTAATAGTCCGCGCCCGATACCCCGTCCTTCGTGTGGCGCAGATAGAATACATCTCCCTCGCGCAGCTCCAGATGGTCGTTTTCCAGTGTAATACGCTGACCGGAGAGTGAGCCGCTCACAATTCGTGCTTCAAGATCCTGAAAAAGCACCTGGAGGTCAGTGCCCGGTACAGGGCCCACTTCCTGCGATACGACACGAGTTACTTCGGCACGCATGACCTCGCTGTGATCAACAGCGAGTTCCTGTGCCGATACAGTGGCAGGTACAAGCAGAAGTGCCCCAATGACTAGGCCGTGCATACCGCGAGTATACGCTATGCACCACACCGCACGCAGAGTCCCGCATATTCTAATGTATGGGCAGTAATGACTCGAAATCCCGGCACCTTAGGTGCGGGTATCTGGTGACGAGCAACGTCGCATTCGGGCAACTCGGCGACAACGCCACAGCCCGTGCAAATCGCATGGTGGTGATGATCCAGCAACGCATCCTCATACAGAACGGCGGTGCCGGCGAGTTTGATTTCGCGCAGGAGACCGTGAGCGACAAACAGCGCGACCGTGCGGTATATCGTTACCAAATCTCCACCAACGGCATCGTGCAATTCTTGCACCGTTTGGGCCTTACCGACCGCTCGTAGATGTCTCAGCAGTACCCGCCTCGCTTCGGTGACTCGAATACCTCCATTTCGTAACGTCGCTTCAATGTCAGACATATCCCCAGTATACGTATATGCAAATCACTTGCAAATAATGGGTGAGTGCGTATAGTGCCCACATGGAATCGATTTTGTGGGCACTTGGCGCGGCTCTCATTGTCGCACTGGTGTCATTAAGTGGTGTGCTCTTCTCCGCGGGATTTCTGGGAGGATTCATGCATAAAAACTTAAAGTACCTGGCATCATTCTCGGGCGGCGTATTTCTGCTTGTGGTCTATCACCTGCTTGAAGAGTCGTTGCATGAGAGCGATTCGTTCGCACTCGTCGCAGGCTCCGTGCTCTTTGGCGCGGCACTCATGCAGGCACTCCATCACCTCATCCCCGAAGCGCATCACCATCACCACCATGACACGACGCACGATCACGAACACTCCCCTATTGATGGTCGCCGCGTACTCCTGGCCGACGCCATACACAACGTCGGTGACGGTGTACTGCTCGTGGCATCGTACGCAGTCAGCGTGCCGATTGGCATTGCGGCAACGATAGGCATCGTCGTTCACGAGCTCGTTCAAGAGATTTCCGAGTACTTCGTTCTTCGTGAGGCAGGCTACGGCACGTGGCAGGCACTCTCGCGCAATCTCGCGTCTGCATCTACGATATTTATTGGCGTCGCTATCGCCGCATTCCTCTCATCGGCGCATGAAATTGCCGTACTGTTTGCCGGAATTGCCGCGGGTGGATTCTTGGCAATTCTTCTACAGGACCTGATTCCGCACGCGGTTCAGTCGGCGCGTAAAGGCGGTAGCCCCCTGCTCCACGTAATCGCTGCCACACTTGGCGTAGCGCTCATGATGACCGCGCAAACACTGACGCCTCATGAGGAAGATGACGCCGAAATTCAAGAGGGGCTCGCGGTTCATCTGCTCTCCGAGCGGTCGTCACACTGACGCTGTGCCGCCCTCCTTAGTCTCAAAATCCAGACACACAGAGTTGAGGCAGTAGCGCTTACCGGTAGCCGTTGGCCCGTCATTAAATACGTGCCCTAAGTGTGCTTTGCAGGTCGCGCACACCACTTCGGTTCGCTCCATACCGTGCGAGTCGTCGCGGACGTACTCTACTGCCCCCGGCAGCGCTGCATCAAACGATGGCCAGCCAGTTCCAGAATCAAACTTGGTATCTGAAGAAAACAGCGGCGTGCGGCACGAGGCGCACCGAAACATGCCGTCGCGATCTTCGTGCAGCAGCTTGCCTGTAAAGGGCGCTTCGGTACCCTTCTCGCGCATCACGCGAATCTGCTCGGGAGTGAGGTGGGAATCGTCGGTCATGCAAAGAGAAGATGCAACAGGGCCATGCGCACCATGAGTCCATAGCGCACTTGTCGGAAGTAGACTGCATGAGGTGAGTCATCCACTTCAGCCGAAATTTCGCCAACCCGAGGCAGTGGATGGATGATGATGCCTCCCTCCTTCATCGAGTCGGCGCGCTCGCGCGTAATGACGTACTTACCGTTGGTCTGTGCGTAGACCTCCGGCGTGAGACGCTCTTTCTGCACACGCGTCTGATATATGACGTCTGCCGTTTTCATGACCCCATCGAGCGTGTCGGTCTCTTCATAGGTGACGCCATGTTTATCTAAATACGTCTTCATTTCCTCGCTCATCCGTAATTCGGGCGCTGATACGAGCGACAAGTGCACTTTTTCGTACTTACCCAAGAGATACGCAAGCGAGCGAGCCGCCCGATAGAAACGTACGTCACCAACTATCGCTACGTGGATGTCGTCCAGTCTGCCCAGTTCGCGCTTGATGGTGTAGATGTCCAAGAGCGCCTGCGTCGGGTGCTGACCTGCGCCATCCCCTGCATTTATAACCGGTACTGACGACACTGCTGCCGCGCGCTCGGCCGAACCAATCTCTGGGTGGCGCAAGATGATCACGTCTGCGTACGTGCTCATGACACGGATAGTGTCCTCGAGTGTCTCGCCCTTCGAGGCGGAAGAGAACTCGTTCGCATTTTCCGCGGTGATGACATGTCCGCCCAAACGGTACATGGCCGATTCAAACGAAAAACGAGTGCGCGTTGATGGCTCAAAAAAGAGTGATGCGAGAATCTTACCGTGCAGCGAATCATCGCGAGTACTCTCTAAATGTGTTGCCGTATCAAAAACCTTCGTCAGTAGTTCTTTATCGAACTGCTGCGTCTCTATGATGTGGGGAAGCATTAAAAATACACAGTACACCCTATCTCGTCGATTGCAACTCGCCCAGATGCGCGTGGTCGTTCCAGATGATGACTTCCCATTCGGACCAGCGCCCACCCTGCCTCATGAGCGTGATGCCGGTATTACTTGTGTGGAACGTAGTGAAGACTCTACGAGCGATGTCAGGAGTGAGTGCATCGCCATGCATGGCGCGCGCCAAAAGAAAACAGAGAAAGAACCCATGTGTGACCACAAGCAATGACTCCGCCGGATGCTCCGCGAGGAACGACAATGCCTTTCCAGAGCGCAGATATATATCGTCGTAGTTCTCGCCGTCTTCCACACGAGCCCCTCCCGTAAAGAGGCTCTCTGTCCACGTGTCGTTGAGTACTTTGGCCTCTGTATCAGACATTGCCGTACCGATAATACGCGACGGTCGTCGGCGTTCAGAGACATGTTCACAGCTCTCGGGCACGAGACCAATCTCCTCGCCTATAACTTTCGCGGTATCCATAGCACGAACCATTGGGCTCGAAACGAGCGCGGCAATGTCGAGATTTTTCGCACGCAGCGCTACGTGTCGTGCTTGCGCCATGCCCTTCTCAGTAAGCGATGTGTGATGTCCCTGGAAATGCAGGCCGATGTTTCCTTCAGACTCCGCGTGTCTGACAAAGTAGACGAGTTTCATTCGCGTAGCCTACCACGCGGACGACTACAACGTGAACTGACCCTTTTTGTAGATAACCTTCTGAGAGCCGTCTTTGAGGTGCGCGGTTACGGTGCGATCCGTCGTCGTTATGATGTCGGTGTGCACAGACGAGTCGTTGAAGCCCATGTTGGCAAACTGTTTTTCGGTCATCTTTGCAATGGGTCCCGTGCACGTATCTTTGTACGCCATGCCGAGAGCGATGTGCGAGTTCCCAAAGGGGCCGCCCATGTTCTCATCATAGAGTGTCTCTGCCATGAACTTGGTGATGCGCGAGCATCGTCGGTCTGTGAGCGAGTACTCACCCACTTTGTCGGCGCCCGGAGTCGCTATCATCTCTTTCAGCAGCTTTTCGTTTGTCTTCGCACTTGATTTCACAACTCTGCCATCCTTAAACCACAGCTGGATGCCGGTAATCTTGGCTCCGTACCGGTACAGCGGCTGGTTAAACCGTATCCAGCCGTTTGTACCGCGCCAGTCGGGCGACGTGAAAATTTCAAACGATGGAATATTGCGTCCCGATCCGCCGAGCCACTGACGTTTCTCCCCAGGGGTAATCCATAAGTCCACGTCCGCTCCTGTCATGTGAAGGCGTTCAACTTTCGGCGCGAGCGCGTTCATCTTCTTGCGATATTTCTCAACCATCGCAAATACTTCGCGCCAGCGCTTTATCGGGTCCTTATCATCGAGAAAGCACGCTTGGATGATTTGCTTCCAATACTCCTTCTCACTCATACCGGCCTCCTTTGCCATGGCGGCTGTGCCATAGAGCGCGATGGTCCACGTGAACTTGCCGTGACGTTCCTTTACGTTCTCCCAATCGCGGAATGGCTTCCACGCGCGACCACGCGTCATGATTTTCTTTGGATCTACTCCTTTCAGTTCATGCGGGTTGGATTGAGCCAAAATGTGGATGGAGTGGTCTATCTGGTCCACCAAACCGCGCACATATTTTTTCGGAAACCACTCTATTTGATGTGGCTGTGCAATTTCGTAGAACTCTCTCGAAATCGAGCGTCTGTCCGACGTCCCGTCCGGGAGAAAGTTGGCGATCACATGACCACCTGCGCGCAGAATTGCGTTTCGCGTTTCAAGAAAGAGCGGCTTTGCTGACTCCGTGGCGTTGAGGTGCACGACCTCTCCTTTTTTTATCCCCTTGCCGCTGTTAAGCGCAAACCTCACCAGCACATCCGCATACCTTTCTAATATCTGCTTGGGCGGCATATATGACATTCGCACAGGATACGAGGCATGACCAGGCTTGTCGAGTTGCGCAGTCCGCACTTGTGTGGGACCGTACGCATGTTGGGCTGACCAACGTGCATCGAATTGGAGGACACCATGTCTTCACTGAGTGCAATGAGCGACCGTGGGCGGCTCGTTGAGCTTCCCGCCGACGAACGAGACCATCAGAGCGTGGTCATGCAGCAAATCCGAGCAGCTATTCATCACTCAAGCTTCGGCATCGGCGTTGAGGCCGGCGCGAGTACCGACGAGACAATCGTCATCCACGCTCGCGGCAGACGCTACGAGCTCTCCATACGCCAAGTCCGCTAACGCGGGACGGGCAAGGGCAGCCACACGGCTGCCCTTCGCTATCCAAAGGTAAACGTATAGGCCTCGAGCGTCCCCTCGATAATCTGTAGCTCTAGCACGTGCGCTCCCGGAGCGCCGTCGTCAATGATGTGATAAAGGCGCTCTTCAGTAACCCGTAAATCGCCGTTCACGACGTCTACGCCGGCAGCCGTCGAAATAGGCTGACCGTCTACGAGAACGCGCACGACCGCCCCATTCCCACTCGCGACCATAAAGACGTCCTTACCCGTGTACTCAAAACGTATACGAGCGGGAGCGACACCTGATGCGTATTCATCCGTTGTCTGCCACATGCCTTCTAAATACAGTGTGTCGCGCTCTAGAATTTGCGGTAGCTCATACGCGCGCGTGCCGACAAGTCCTGGCACGCCGTTGCCCAGACGCTCGTTGCGCCATGCGCCAAAGTATATTTCAGGCGAGTGTGCATACTGCCGCTCGTCGGCGGCAACAGCCGTTGCGACAGGTCGCTTCGCATCTGCTTCGGCTCCGCGAAGCGCCGCACGCTCCATCAGTGCCTGTTGGATGGCAATCTCTGTCTCTTCATAGGCACCCTCTCCAATATGATCGTACACAATGAAGCCATCAACATCTATCAGGTACTTTCGCGGCCAAAAATTGTTGCCCAGCTCCCGCCAAGTCGCGTAGTCGTTATCGAGCACGACGGGATATTCGATACCGAGTTGTTCTACCGCCCATCGCACATTCTCAATTTCTTTCTCAAAGGCGAACTCCGGCGTGTGCAGTCCGATAATGACGAGACCATCTTGCTCGTATGCGGTATGCCATGCATTCAGATACGGAATTGTGCGCACACAGTTGATGCAACTGTAGGTCCAAATGTCGAGGAGAACGACCTTGCCACGAAACTGTTCGAGCGTCAGGGGCTGCGTGTTGATGAATCCCGCGGGAGATTTTATTTCAGGAACACGTTCATACAGTTCAGCTTTACGCGCCGTGCGAAGGCCTTCGTCCATAATGACCGGCTCACGTACCGTCGGCCGCTCGGCGGACTCCTCTCCCTGTCGCAACAACCACTGTTCTACTTTGGTGACATCAAAGAATCCCGCGTCGAGCAGACGTACCTGAATATCTTTATCGAGTCCAGTTCCTACAATGATTCCAACAGCAATAAAGATGATGCCAAGACCGCGTTTGAAGGCGCTCTGTGGGTTCGCGAGGACGCCGAGTTTATCCGCAAGCCTCTGCCCAAGCAGCCCGATCGCAATAAGTGCGAGGGCAAGTCCACCGGCATACGCGAGCAGATAGACCATGCCGAGTGTGAAGTTGACGGGCAACACAGTAGCCAGAACGATAAAGTACGTCGGTGAACAGGTCGTGAAGACTGGTCCCAGCGCCGCTCCGACAAGCACATCGCCCAAAAACGACTGCCGTGTGTGTCCTGCCCCGACTGCCTTATTAGCGGCGATACTCGCCTTAGCGAGGAACGGAACACGTTCCCACAGGCCGGGAAACAGAAGCGTGATGCCGAAAAGAATGACAATCCCCCCAGAGAGCCACATCCACACCATTGGTGGAATACCGATGAGCGCTGTAGAGGCCTTCAGCAGCAGTGTGAAGAGGATTACCGAGACTGCCAGACTGCCGACTATGACGAAGACACGTTGACGGCCGCCGCTACCGTGTGCACCTACAGAGCCACCGACGATTACTGGAAGCAGTGGAAGAATACACGGCGCCAGAACCGTCAGAAGTCCTGCAACGAAGGATGTCAGGAGTAACAGCATGCTATTTTACCCGCGCGAAGACCTGTGAATACGTAGATGCATCGCTCCATTTTCCGAGCGAGGCTCCCGAAGCGTCCACCTGCACGAACGTGTGCTGTACGGTGACACCGTACTTCTTGCGTAAGTCTAATGCCGTGTCGAAATCAACTTTGAGAACGTGAACGCCGTCAGGAATCATGAATCCATTTGCTGCCGCCTGAGCATCCAGTGAACGACAGATTGGGCACCATGCGGCGTGAAAGAAAAGAAGCACTTTTCCGCTTTCTGCCATGGCGAGCTTCTCGGGGCTATACGCCTCAATGGTTCCTTTGTGCATCATCGTCTCTTTTTGCATCATCGCGTCCTTCTCCATCATCGCGTCATCCTTCATCATGGCCTCATCATTCATGCTCTCCTTCTCCATCATTTCGTCTTTCTGCATCATTGCATCCCCCTCCATCGCCGCATCCTTCTCCATCATGGAATCGCTCTCCATCGCGTCCTTCTCCATCATTTCATCCTTCTGCATCATCGCGTCGTCCATCTCAGGCGCACCAGAGGTGGCCAACCAAAACCCGCCTCCCGCGAGTACGATAATTATCAGTGCAATAAGACCTGTGTTCATACTGTAGACATTAGCATCGTAATAGCCTCATGGTACGGCCATACACATGCATGTCAAGTCGTCTTTACATGCCGTGTGGACATCAGCGATACCTATCAGCGTACAAATGCGCACCTACCTTTACGGCTACCATAGCCCCGAGCGCAGCACCTAACCATGGGTCCGCGTCTCCCTGAAGTCCCTGCAAAATGACACCGACGAGGAGTACTCCCGCACCCACAAGAAATGCGCTGTGCCCCGCCACGGCGCGATGTGCCTCCTCGCGCTCGTCGCGCGGACGTTCGCGCAGTATAAAAACGGCGAGCGCTCCAAAGGATCCCACCAATGCCGCGAGCAGCATCATGTGTGCACTATCGGGCATCCAAAAATGCATCGGATTAACCGCGAAAATCAGGAGCACAATGAGGGCACTAGCTGAGGCGGCTTCTTTCATATTCGCTTTAGAGAAAACAGCGCGTCCACCGGGACAGTGTAATGTGTTGCCAGTTTCAAGGCCAGTGCGACAGACGGCGTGTAGTTGCCCTTCTCAATAGCAATGATGGTTTGGCGCGACACGCCAACCGCATCAGCGAGTTCTTGCTGTGTTTCTCCCGCCTGTGCGCGCAGCTGAGCGACGCGATTGTAGATTATGTCAGACACAGGTCGAGCATAGGGTCTGAAGCCGTTGTTGTCCACAAAGCACAACGCCCGCGAGTGCGGGCGCTGTGCGGGAACCGGCTGAGCAACGCTACATTGAGTCTCCGCTCTTTCCCTTGAAGTGCATGACTGCGAGATAAATCGCAGACAGACCTACGAGTATGTAGATGACCTGGCTCGGCATGGCACTCATGCCACCGAACAAGGCGCCGATCTCCCATCCCGTAACCGCGAGAAGCAACCAATTGATGCCTCCGACGATGACGAGAATGAACGCGATCGTGTGTAACCACTGCATAAAATGTGTGTGGTTGAGTAGTAAAATCGACCTCCCTATCCAGAGTACCTGCATTGCTCTTTGAGCGCATCTACGTTATCCCCACGTCTATAAGTAGAGGTTTCGTCCTGCCTCTGTGGGCACAAACGAGGCATCAAATGCCCACCTCACCGTCTGGTCAATCTCCGCCTCGGTCAGAGCGCCCGTTTGACGTACCAGTTCAATTTCCTTGGATAGATTGGTGCGGAGCATCGCGGGATTGTCGGTGTTGATGCAGAATTTCACACCATTGTCATACAGAGCACGCAGCACTTCTCCGAGATGCTGTGAATCCTTGATAAACCCGACGCGCATGTTTGAGGTAGGACACAAACACATCGTGAGATTTTTCTTCTGAACGGTTTCCATGAGTGCCTTGTCTGTGTATGCGCGGAAGCCGTGGTTTAGTCTGTCTAGCGGCAAGACCGAGACCACGTGGGCCATTTCGGCAGCATCGCCATCTTCTCCCGTGTGCACCGTTGTTTTGAGGCCCGCTGCGCGTGCCCGGGCATACAGGTCAGCATAGTCGTCATACTTAAATCCGTCGGCATTCGGTCCAGCGATATCGATGCCGACGACACCACGCGTGCGGTACTTAATCGCCTTTTTTAGAATGATTTCGTTGAGCGAAAACGGAGAACGACGATCGAGCAGGAAGATTAGGCCAGCACGAATCATTGGGAACTCGATGAGGGCGCGCTCCATGCCGCGCAGAGCCGCGAGAATGATGTGGTCTAGGTCGCGTTCGCCCGAGCGATTACGGAAGATTGGGTTGAACGATGGCTCGAGCAGCGTGATGTTGTTTGCGCGATATGCTCCGTTAATAACTTCATACACCGCGCGTTCCATCGCCACCGGCGAGGATTGAATGAGTTCCGTCCATTTGAAGAGCTCGTGATAATCCGCCCAGGTAATTTCGCCTGGCTTCGTCAGCGTTACCATTTCGTAAAACTCCCAATAATCTTTCGAAGGCAGCTTGATGCCCTGCTCATGCGCAATTGACCACAGAATGTGTGGATCAACTGACTGTCCCAAATGAAAATGGAGCTCTGCGAGCTCCTTCCTGCCTGCTGAAAAGGTCTCCATGGGTAACTAATACCACAGAAGATGTACGTCGCGAACCTTTATGCACAGACGAAACTTATTTCAGCGCGTCCCAGAGCGCAGGGTCATGCCCGCCGTCAATCTTGAACACCGAGACGCCGCGCACACCAAGTCGCTTCGCCAAGTCCACTTTTTGTTTGACCGCGTTCGCGTCACTCCAGGTCACCATGCGGAAGCCCATGTTTGTGTTGCTCGCCGAGGCAAGCGAAAGTGCCGCGGCGGCCACGAGATTTCCCGGCCATGCGTTTGAGGGGCGTGTGAGTGCAAACGGACTACCTTCGGGGATATAGGTAAAGCCAAGCTCGCCGCCAATATTTCGCACCGGCGTTACATTGTGTTTCTGCGCGAGCTCAAACCCGTATCCCGGATTGAACGTCCAGAGCAGTTTATAGGTGTAGCCGTCTGCATATGCCTTCACGTCCCACTCATAACCGTACGTCGGAATACCGACCATTATCTTGCGCGCAGGAATCGTCTTCATCGCTTCGCGAATTGCCTTTTCAACCCACCGTACGTCGGACACAGGGCCGTACACCTCGCCACGGTCGTCTGCCTCCTTGCCGAGCTTCACGTCAATCGTTTGCTGGTCATAGGTCATGAAGCGCACACGGTCGCAATACTTGTTTATCTCAACAAAGTCGTTTGCATATTCGATATCGTCCGGCACGTCTTCAGGTTTCAGATAGCGACTATCGAGTGGTGTCCGCGACTCTATAGTGCACTGTACCCACTTGTCGCCCATTGCCGCATACAACTCCTTTAGGAACAATGAAAAAAACGGCCGCGTCTTTGCGTACTTTCCCTCGTAGTCAATATCGATTCCGTCCCAGCCGTTCGTCTTCACCTCATCGACAATCATCGCGATATGCTTCCGGCGTAAGGTCGGGTCAGAAAGGACGTTGTGAATGGCTTCTGCATCTGACCACATCACCGTAGGGATAAAGCGAATGTGCTTTTCCTTGGCGATTTGACGAACCGCCGGCCACGGATCTGTATGGAGACCAGCCGCATCGTAGAGGCGCCCGTCCTGCTTCACTGTGTACCCGAATGGATTTATCTCCTTGAACAAATCAGCGTGCGCGATGAAGTCCTGTGTCCCCGTAGCTTGGCGCCAGTACGGAATCCAGCCCGAGACCTCAAACGGCGAGGACCAGACTTGCGCATGCGAAAATTGTGGCAAGAGTGCCACGATAGCTATCGCAAGCGCTATTCGCTTCATACTCGGTATGACGATCTTCATGGCGCCATCTTACACGAACACTTGACGAATGGCTATCTGACACGCGTAGTGAAGCGAACAGTGACGACTTCCCCTTCGTGCATGAACTCACCGAATATGGTGTAGGCGCCCTCCCGCGGAAACACAAGATGCGCTTCGATATTCGGCCCAAAGCGCGGTGGCGGCGGTGCGTGAACATGGTTGACGGCCGTTGGAGGCGGCGTTCCTGGAGGGTGCACTTCGCCGTGACCGTGCACAAATTCTGACAGATCGGTTTTGACCAGCGCTATGTGCATCGCGGCGCCCAAATACGGCGACAGGTCACGAACAGGCTCACCATCCTTGAGGACATTGAAATACAAGGTCGACAGGTCTTCTGCGAATGGATTAACGTGATCAAGCTCGACCGTGTAATCCCCACTATGCGCAACAGATGTGTAGATGCGTTGCTGTCCTTGGTCTGGGCCCGCCACATCAACAATAAATGTGCGAGATTCTTGCACGAGTCCGTGCATGAAGTCGATGGCAATAATATATGTACCTCCCGTGGAAAACTCATGACGTACTTGGAATACTCCTGTGCGTACATTCTCCTCTGAGATTGGCGCAAAATCGTCCGGATGTATGTGTGCAAAATGCGACATGTCCTGACTTACGACAATGACATGGATAAGACGTTCATGAATTTCGCGCAGTGTCGCGGGGTTTCCTTCAGCATCCGTAAAGGTCAGTGTCAGTGTCTGTGGAGAACCCGAGCGAAGTGCGGTGGGTTCCGACGTGAGAGCGACCTCCGCCTCGCCAAGCGAGCGCAGGTAGTCGTACTGCCGCGCATCAGGAATGTGATATGCACCACCAGCGAGCATGCAGCCCTCGCGTGATGTCGCCGCGGTGGTGCGATACGCATGCGTCGGTTGCATCATGTGCCACGCATTCCCGTCTGCCTCACATTGCGCCTGGAATCGGTTCCCCAATGTGCTCTGTGCTGCGAGCGTGAGAATTGGAATGACAACAAGTCCCGTTACAACGGCGAACGTCACCGAGGCATGCGGACGAATGCGCCCCGCGTCATGTGCACCGCGAACGCGCGAGAGCATGAGGCCGAGTGCCGCACCAGAGAGAGCGAGAAGAATGAATCCAAGTGCAAAGAAATCGAGTGGTCGTTTCGACTCGTCTTCGACGGTGAGTGGCGGCACAGCAAGCGTCGCATGCGCATCATACCCGTCGTCGCTCACGATAATCACGCGCAGAGAGCCGCCACTCTCCAACAATGCGCGTGGCAATGCGTAAGCGGTCTCCCCGTAGCGCCGTAGCGGTATCGCGATATCCCCCAGTGTAACGATTGGCTCTTTGCGTTCACTGGTGTCGAGCACGAGTTCGCTATCGTGCGAGCGTGAATACTGCAGCGCCACGTACGGCGTGTCAGAGCGCGAAATTGTCGTATCGAGTCCGTGCGGCGGTGAAGTGAGAATGACTACCGATGAGAAAAAAACGACAAAGCCTGCAGCAACCGCCTCGAGCGTCAGCGTAAACGGCACGATGGCACTAATGGCACGGGGCACCAGTACGTTGAAACAACGCAGCGTGACAAGAATGACTGCGGCTACGATGAGTGGAATAACTACATCCCCCCATTGCGACGCGAAGTTCTCAAATGCCTTGAGGTGCAGCCAGATGATGTAAGACGCGGTCAGCGATACCGCTGCTAGATTGAACGCAAGGAGGCGGTTAATGCGCGGGAGTGCCGCGAGAATATGGGAGCGCCCCGACGAGAGCAGGCCAGTTACAACGACGACCAATAGCCCGAACCAGAGGTCCTTTTCGATAAGATGAAATACGTTGACGACGGCCGACAATTCTGGATGGAAGGGATTTGCGGTTGCATGACTCATCACCGCGCGCAGGGCTGCAAAAACGATGAGGCATGCCCCAGACAAGTAGAGTCTCGTGCGTCCGGAGAACGCTAAGAAGAACAGTGCCACACCAGTGACCGCAGCCATGCGTCCAAGCGTCATTGTGCCGCCAAATGTCTGGACGTACGAAAGTGTCGCGGTAGTAAACGGCTCCACTTGCACTCCCGCGAGTTCGTATGATTTCACCAACACGTGCACGGCCGCGCCCGAAAGCGCAAAGATAACGCCGAGTATGGCGACACGATTGATGAGCACCGTGCCGATGCCACGAATCAATACCGAGGCGACGAGTGCTCCCCAGAGCAGACTGTTCCCCGCAAGCTCGACGAAGACCGTAAACACTTCAAGCGGGGAGCGAATTGGAACTACCATGGAATCTGCAGCGAGTGGCGCGGTAGACGAGCCGACAGCGAAGGCGTACGTGCCCTTCGTAAAGTGTCCATCGTCCGACGAGACAACGCTCCAGCTAACTAAATACACACCGTCTTCAAGTGGCGTGGAAACAGGGACGATGGAGCGACGCGGGTTCGAGTCGTCCACATACATAGTCTCTGCGATAACAGTGTCGTCCTTCAGAATCCTCATCCGACTCGCCTTCTCTTCTATGCGCTCGGAGAAGGTGATGGAAACTTCCGAGACAGCAGTGACATTCGCCCCTGCTCCTGGATGCTGCTCAATGGGTGTTGCGTGTGCGTGCGCCGTAAATGGTACGCACAACAGCATGAGGAGTAACGCCCACTGGCGCAGCCTGCCCACGGCAGGCTGCGCCATTTGTAGTGTGTCTAACGACGGCGCCATGCAAGTAACATCGCGAGAAACGCGACGACGAGTGCTCCGTAGGCAATCATGCCATCCTTCGGAGTACCAGCGAGGGCAGTGAGCGTCACAAGGTCCGTGCTCGGCTCCGGAAAGCCTGCGTCTGCTTTTGGCACGGGGCATCCGTACGAGCCCGTCTTCGAGACGCGGGTCACGCCCGGGGAAACTTCAACTTCCTCGTCACTTTCCTCCGCAGCCGTGTGGCCGCGCTGGGAACACGTAAACGTCAGGTCAACTTTCTCTCCCTCCAGTTCGCAAAACACGCGATACGAAAGCGTGGTCGCGACCGTTGGGTAAAACGGGGCTTTGTAGCCGCCCGGAACGCCATACTGCGGCGACAAGTCCAATATGCGACGACTCTCCCCCGCAATCAGCTCTACTTTTAGGGATGACTCGAGGCCAGAGAGTGGATCGCCAGCAGAATGGTCGTGGTCAGCGTGCGCATCCGCGTCACCGAGTTTTGCGATGCGTAAATCAACGCCCGTCTTATCGTCCACTGTTAGGGGCTCGTTGAGCGATCCAATCACGAACTGATAGTGAGTTCCTCCAACGTCGTACACATGTGTTTCGTGCGCTGTAACGAACGCGGGAAGTACGAGCGTAGCTGCAATGATGCTTACGATTCGTGCGGTCATGGTAGTGATTATTCAGTGGTAACAACCTGCGACGCTTCGACGCGTGTCCCCTGATACTCAAGGTCGCTATGATCGTTGGCGTTTAAGGTCACGACGACAGTGTGCGTGCCGTGTGCCGCGAACAATTCGCCCGGAACATGGAACCAATTGCCATAGACGCGGGCATGCTTTTTGCCGTCGACATAAATGTGCGCGTGTCCCTCATTCGGCACTACGGCACCATTTACGTGCTGCGGCGCGAAGGCAAAGTTCTCGGTTGTTATCTCCGCGTTGAAGCCCGCTAGACTGTCCGAATGTAGCGTGAGTGTTACTTTCGGAACCGTAGGCCATGCCGCGACATCAATCGGTTCATGTGCATGCATTGCCTCTGCAACTTGTGTCGATTCCTGCATCTTGGAAGCATTTGAGTCTTCTGCGTGGACCATCGTCCCTCCGGCATATGCCGCACGAGAGAGCTGACCAAAGTAACCCGTCGCGGGTACTCCTGCCGCTTCTTGCCAATGCATGACTGCCATCTTCGTCATATCTCCGAAGTAACCCGTGGGCGCGCTAATCTCGAGATGCCCCGCCGCGATAAGCGCGATTTGGAGGCACGAAACAGCGTCACTACGACTGCCGAGGGAGAGGTTTTCTTCTATGTGACACGAACTGTGCGTGGTGGTCATGGCTTCTGGTGGATGATCTGCGGAAACAAGTGCGGGGAGCGCCAATAGCGCGAGCGCACCGAGTAGGTATGTTTTATTCATGAGTGAATTGATACGTTAGTAAGCTCACGAACGTACTTATCCGAAAGCTCGATGCTTCGCTTTGCCACTCTTGAGCCACGACGTGTAATCCCACGGAATAATTCCAGCCGGTAAAACCGACACAGCTGCCGACATGATTCGATCGTCATCATCGCTATCTGTGTGCTCATCTGGTTCGACGTACTGCCCCGCGAGTGCGGCATGAAGCGCATCCCAATGTGCCCCATGCATGTGCGCGTGCGGGAGCAGGCTATGGAGAACCGGAGAAATGACAAAGAGTGCGGTGAGCGCGAGGGGTACGATACTGAGTGAGTGTCTGGACACCTGCCTATGGTAGCCCGAACATACGCACACGCAACCATCGACAGACATGAACGATGTGCACAGAATGAGTAGGGGTGGAGAAACGCGAGGAGGCGTCTGATGAAAAAACTACTCATACCACTTGCGGTAGTACTGCTACTCTTCACTGCATCGTCTGCTGCACACGCAAGCCCACTCTCGTTGTTTGACGGCAATTGGAGTGGGACGGCGAGCGGCAGAAAGGCCGATGGCAAGCCAGAGTCTCTCACGTGCAGGTCGTACAATCGCCTGCGCGACGGGACACTCACCATCTCGCTCCGTTGCGCCAGCGCAAGTGTGAAGTTTGCCGCGCGCGTCGACATGCGCGAGAGCGGCGGCCGACTGAGCGGCACATGGAGCGTTGTTGACCCGAGCTACAGCGGGAAGCTCTCAGGGACGGCATCGCCCGGAGTGCTTGCAGCGAAACTTCTTGAAAGCGCGTTCACTGGTTCGGTAACCGCGCGGAGGAACGGCGCTCGCATGCTCGTCACCGTAAGCACGGACACTGGTTTGAGCCTTTCGGCATCGCTAGGCCGGTAGTGCGCCCAGTACGACAATGACAGAAGGCGCCCGAGGGCGCCTTCTTCGTGCTGAAACTAGTGCCCCCCTCCGGGCGTAATCACTCCGTCAAAAATTCCCGGGTCCGCGTTGCCAGAGACATTGAGAAGTCCCCAGGCTCCTCTGTCTACCCGAGCGAGTGCGTGGTCTACCAGTACGTATTTACCAGGGTAGTCAACTTTGAACTCCACGACTGCCGCTGCCCCAGCCGGAATCATGGTCGACTGAAGACTCATCGCAGGAGGCGACACTAAATCACCCTCTCGATACACTGTGTCGAAAATTTCTCCTATGACGTGGAAGCTGGAGATATAGTTGACGCCTCCATTACCTACATACATTCGCACCGTGTCACCTACTTGCGCGTTCATAGTGTCCACGAGCGCTCCCGTGCGGCCATTGAAAACGACATATTGTGCATCCCCGTCCAACATTGCCTGTGTATTAAACAACTGAAGTCCCTTGCGTCCGAGTGACCCAACGCTATAGAACTCGCCCTGCACGACATAAAACTCATGGTCAACTGGTGGGAGACCTCCTTCGGGCTCTACGAGAATAAGACCATACATGCCGTGCGCCATATGATTGGCTACGTTCGGGTGCGCGCAGTGGTAAATGTAAATACCGGGATTCAGCGCTTTGAACGTTATGGTTTTGCTTTCCCCGGGTGCCACGTTTGTTGCCGCCGCACCACCACCAGGACCGGTTACCGCGTGCAGGTCGATGTTGTGATGGTGCAGGCTTGTCGCATCATTGGTGAGTGACAGACGAATGGTATCGCCAACTTTCGCACGGAGAAACGGTCCAGGTACGGTGCCATCGAAGGTCCAGTAGTTGAATGAGACGCCCGGCGCCATTTCAGCAATGACCTCTTTTGCCGTCAGTGATACTTCAATTACACCATCCTGCGCATAAACAATCTGCGCCGGCACATCACGCGGATCTCGAGAGATATCATCGGGCCGCTCGAATTCATCAAAACGTTGGACAAACTCCCACACATTTTTGAGCGGAAGTACGGGTCCCGAAGCCGGCCCATAAGAACGCATGAAGAATGGATACTCGAACGCATGCGGCATGCCATTAGGGACGTAAAACGCAATGGAGGCCGCTACGAACATTGCGACCAGCGTCACTGTCATCGCACGTGAGTGCAGGCGCCGCAACATTAGATAGATGAAGAGGCCCGCAAATACATATGCAATAGCCAACCCAGCACTTTGCACTATGTACTGCCACAAGTATGCAATAACTTCCATTCGGCAATACTAGACCCTGACTAGTAATAGACAACGTCTTCCTGTGCAGAAGGCGCCCGTGGGCGCCTTCTTCGTGCTCAGCGTGTGCACTCACCGTAGGAGCGATGCACGTAGGGCATTGTGATAGTGCGCGATGAACGCATCCATAAAGACATACACCAGGTACACCCACAGCACACCTGCCGATATACCGATGCCGACGTACGCGAGAATCATCAGCGTATCGCCAAGTCGATTTCGGCGCGGCACATATGGCGGGTCTTCTCGCCGTTCATATGCGGGATTGCGCATGAGCATGACGCCCTCCTTCCTGTTGCGTTTCCCGCACCGATACTACCGCGCATCCCGTTGTTGTCTACATTACATCGCGACAACAGCTTCGAACCCACCGTAACTCATCCGCTTCATATCAAACGGCATGGGCTTCTTAGGGTCCTGATTAGTCATGTACGGATCCTTCATGACCTTCGCATTAACCATGTCGCGGTGCTTCTTATTCTTAAAAACAATGAAGGAGAACCAGACCGTGTCACTCGCTGTTGCTTTCGCGACCTTGGGGAATGTAGCGACGGTCCACTTTGGCTTCATGTCATCGCCCTTGCACTCATAGTACGAGAGCGCTCCACACTTCATCCATATCTTACCCGCCTCTTTTGCAATCTTCGAGTACGCGGCAACGTTCTTCTTCGGTACCACGAGCACGAATCCATCCACATACATGCCTTTCGCCATAATCGTTGTGCTAGCCGTTAAGGCTCTAGTGTAGCAAACGGCCCCGCTGTGTGGGCGGGGCCGTATGGCGTAAGCGAGCGAGCACACCGCAGTTACCGTACCGCGATATGGTCCTTGAGTCGGGCAATCTCGATGAAATCCGCTATGTCTCGCAGAGTACGAGACACGATGCCGTCTTTCACGGTCGAGATGATTGAAAACCTCTTGCCGTCGAGCTTGAGGTCCTTCATCACCGGCGCATACACACCGTCATTCGTAACGACGAACAGGTGCTCACACGTGTACGCGAGCATGTGCATGCGATGTGTGAACAGCATCTGCATGTTGCCCACTTTTGTGCCGTCGTCACGGACCGCGTACGTCACCTCGTCGACGTCGTACCCAGAGAGCGCGAGGAAGAGCAGATTCTTGTGCAGACCGCCCTCGCTCGTGCCGGCATCCGCCACATACATTGGCTTCACCAATCGCCTTTCCGGCATCTTCGCAAAGTAATCGTGCAGACGGGTGAGGTCGACCTCGAAGCCACACGCACGAGAAGCTTCTCGCATTGACGGACCGTCTAACAAGAGTCCGATGGTTTCCACTCTGTTCTCCTTTTGTACACCGCGGCAACGTACCGCATTGCGCGCATTAGAACATGTAAGAGCTCACATGGCAATGTTCACAGAATATAGCAAGCGCCGCACGGAGGCGGCGCTTGGTGTTGGGTCTGACGGCGCGTCAGACGTAGCCGAGAAGGATGAGCGCGGGACCGAGTATCAGGATGAGGAAGAACGCTATAGCTGCCCAGTCCTGGTCCTCGAGTAGTCCCATCAAGAGCCCGGGGATGGCGAGCAGTACAGCCATCCAGAGACCCAGATGCATACCTAGTCCCTTCTCGCTTGCAACTATGGCGGCCGAAACGAGTACCGCCAAGCTCGTCCACCCAGCCGGTACGCGATTGAAGAATTCCTTGACTGTCTTCATGGGCACCTCCGATTGCCTATCCACTACGACTATGTGCCTACCCTCTATGCAGCGCAAGTCGCGACATGTCGCGCTGATGCAAGCACATCGACTTCTGGAGGCATTCGTGGTAGTGTTCCGAAGTCATCTTCAGGGCAGATCCAGAGAAGCAGGGATCGACCTACGACTCCTCGCACTGATGTGATTCGGCTTACGCCGCTTATTCGCATCACACGTACGCATATGCAGACAGGACGTATCGCCCGTATCACCGACAGGGGTTTCGGGTTCATCAAAATAGATGGTCAGGAGAAGGATCTCTTCTTCCACTCGAAAGAGCTTGTGGGTGTCACTTTTGACTCGCTTCGCGAGGGTGACCTCATGACCTTCGAAGTCGCAGACGGCCCAAAGGGCCCAAGCGCAGTTCGCGTTTCTCGCGCCTCTTAAGGCACGGGAGCTCGAAGCAAAACGCCCCGAAAGGGGCGTTTTGCTTTTGTGACCTATCGGTCAAAGAGTTCCGCAAGATATGCGTCAATCTCGCGCTGGTCGAGGTTATAAAAGTTCCTATTTTGCTCCTTCATATAGGTCGCAAGCTTCACACCCACAAAGCGCCAGTGCCAGGGTTCATATTCATAAAACGAGTTCCCCTGCGGATACGACATGATGAAGCCATACCGGTGCGCGTTCTGCGAAAGCCATTGGAACGCCTGCGTGTCATCAAACGCTTCGATGAGCTGTCCGTTCATACCGTTCGTGACTAAATCTACCGTCGTGCCGAGCTGATGCTCTGAATATCCTTGGTCCGCAGAAAATGCATTTGCCGTACCGGCGCCGAAGGCCGTCACGTGCTGACTTTTTACAACCTGCTGATCCTCGAATGAACGGTACGCAGATTTTACGTACAACTGCAGCCCGGCGGATTTCGCCGCCGCCAGCATGTCGTTCATGAACGGGGCAACCTCGGTGGCTACGGCTTCCGGCTTTGAATTGCTGTACACATAATCTTGAAGAATGTTCGTGAGCGAACGAGGACGGTAGTTTTCATTCAGGAAGAACACTTTTGAATATTTCTGCAATAGCTCTGGGTCAGTCTTGGTCAGCTTTTCCAGTGTTGTCACTGCGCCGGAAATAGAGCCCACAGTTTGCTGCACTCCACCGACTTGATTGCGCACGTCGCTAATGTTGCTCTGCGCTGCCATAACATCTGCCTTCGTCCCCGCGAGAGTTTCGGAGATACCAACGGTTTCTGCGCGAAGCGCAAGAAGGTCGCTCGCCAGAAGCGTTCGGTTTGCATCTACAACCGCCGTCGTTGATGCGAGCTCGGCGGTAAGTTCTGCAACGCGTGCTTCTAGCGCAAACATGCGTACAAATGCGTACGCAATCGCCGCCAAAAAGACCGCGACGACGGCGACTGCTATCAGGAACTCGCGTGGCAGCTGCGTGTGCGGGTGCCGCATACGTGAATTATACGCTACCGATTGCCGTAGTGTTCAAACAGAGCCTCAACGCCCGCAATGTTTTGCTCCCACTCAACTGTCTCGTGAGAAGAAAGTTCCACGGTAATGGCTGGTATGCCAATAGAAGCGAGCCAGCCTTCCGCATCACCCGTTACAGAGTAGCTCGTAAAAGATTCGACAGGTTCATATCCTGACGCCTTTGCATACGCATGCATAATCTCCAGCGTCTCGGGGAGCACGCCGTCTTCACATTCCGAGGCATACACCGCATTTGCCTGACTATGCCAGAAAATCACGGCGTCAGGTTTGATGCGCGACACGAGATTCTGCAGCGCTTTAGCCTCGGGCTCGGAAAACGGTTCTGTACCTGCGCTCACCGTGCGCCCGCGCCACATACTGCTTTCTTCCCATTTGCAGTCGAAGTTGCGATTCAGGTCCACGCCATTGGCGTTGAACCTCCCTTCTGAATGGTCGCCGTCTGGGACGTCAGCGAGCGCGAAGCGTCCCTCTTTCCCAATGATACGCACCATGCCATCAGGGTTGGCGTTCGGCACGACGACAATAGAGAGAGTAGCCGGAATAACACCGAGACGCGTCTCTAAGTAATCCATAAACTGATACGCAAGTAGCGTCGAGTTCCACTCGTAGCCGCCATGCAGCCCACCAACAAATACGAGCGTGGTCGAGCCACTACCATACGTATACGCGTCAATTGAGCGGTCCATGACAGAACGGCCAATGATCTCGTGCCGCACTTTTGGCATCGGTGTCTCGACGATAGGAAGCGGCATGTCTGGTACCGGAACTCGGTCCAAATAGAAGTACAGGCCAATCCCCACCGCAATCAGGACTACAGCCCCTACGAGGTACGGAGAGCGCATGTTACTCATCAGCAACAATGGCTTCGAGAACGGCACGAACGCCATTTCTATTCTTTATCCACTCGATATCGGTGTGCGTCGTGAGTAAGACGCTGATTGCGGGAATATCTATCTTCGCGAGCCAATTCGTAATGTCGCCATTAACCGCGTATGCGTCGAACGTATCGTGAGAAGCATAGCCACTTGCCGTTGCATACGTTTTGGTGAGCGCCTTTGTTGCCGCAGATGCCGCGCCACCACAGCTCGATGAGTACACACCGTCAGCCGCGCTAAACCAGACGACGACAGCCTCTGGCGTTGCAGCTTCCAGATACGCGCGCACTGCTTCTGCTTCTGGCTCGGAAAAAGGTTCGGCGCCTCCCTTCACTGGTGTGTTGCGCCAGGTGCCTGTAGCTCGCCAATCGCAATCGAAGTTGCGGTTCAGGTCCACGCCATTGCCATTAGTGCGTCCTGAAATCTGTACGTCCTGCGCAGCGGGTACGTCCGCGGCGGCAAACGGCGATGTCGTTCCGACGACCTTAGAGAGACCGTCCGGATTCATCACGGGAATGACCGTTACTTTTACACCTGCCGGTATGACGGTAGACGGCATCGCAAGATACTCCATCAGCTCGTATGCGAGAAGCACCGTGTTCCACTCGTAGCCCCCGTGAATGCCGCCGATAAATACGGCTTCCTTTTCGCCCTCGCCGTAGTGATACGCAATGATGTCGCGTCCTCCAACAGACTGTCCGAGCGTTGTGCGTGTCTTGTCCTCCATTTCAGGAGTTGTCGTTGCCTGTGGTGTCTCTTGAACTACTTCTTGCGGCGGCAGGGCTTCATTCTGTGCGGATTCCCGCTGATTCGAATACCAATAGGCTCCTCCTGCGATAAGTATGAGTGCGATGAATGCGATAAGTGCGTTTTTCATGGGAGCAACTGTATCACGCATCGTCGCAGTAACGAACAAGCCGCCTTTGTGGGGCGGCTTGCTGATGCTCGAATGAGGTCGGTTCAGAACAGCGCCTGAAGCTCAGGCGGAATGCCGCCGATCATAACGTGCCATTCGGCTTCTGGCGTCTGCTCGCGACCTATGGGACGTTCTTCCGCGCCGAAGCGCTCTGTCGTCTCAACGCCGGTCCGACTGGCAACGACAATCTCCGCGCCGGCGTCCAGTATCTTGAGGCTGAACTTCTCCGTGTAGTGATCAAGAGCCGGATTGAAACGCTGGCTCGTCACCTTTGTGGCGATGAGCGTGAACGCGCCGACCGTGTGCGTATAGGTCGTCGTCTCCCGACGCCACCCGTCGGCATACGAGCCCGACGGCGAGCGATCACCGGCATGCTCATCTGAGCGCGTGCCATGCGCGGCTACGTACTCGTAGACCGTCTGAATACTGTCATGCAGTGACATGACGTTCTCCTCTAAAGGACGGGATCGTCCGTGGCGATACTACACGTCGAAACACGCCGGTGTCAAACGGTTCCGGGTTACGGCAAGCGACTCAACTTCCCTTTGTTCTTAACTATGTCTTTGTAGTTCCACTGCACTTTTTTGGATTCGCGGAGCCACTTGCGCAAGAGTGTCGCCTTCACGTCCACAGCTGTCACATACACTGCTTGTGCAGCCTTGAACGAGCCTTCTTTTTTCAGACCCGGCGTCGTGAACGACTGACCGCTCCAGAACAACAGCGTCACGCCTTTCTTCCGCGGTGCATAGCCGACAATAGGATTCCCTTCTAAAAACCATACTGGATGCCCATGCCACACTTTTGATTCGGCTTTCGTGAGGACGCCGGCAATCTCTTTTGCGAGCACGTCACAAATGTTCTTTGTCTCGCCCTTCAACGCTTTGTGGTACTTACGGATGTCAGGCGCCATATGTCAGTAGGATACCCTATATCCAGCGACGCACGCGAGCTACGTACGCATCGTACTCGGCACCAAACTGGCGGCGCATCTTGGCTTCTTCGAACGGTATAAAAAGCGTATTCAGAATGAGGAACAATACAACCGCAGAAACAAAGAGTGGCAATGTGCCAAAGTAGACAGCGAAACCAAGTACGCTTGCGACGAGTCCGAGATACATTGGGTTTCGTGTGAAGCGGTACGGCCCCTCCGTGACAAGGGCACTGTTCTTCTCTGAAGCTGGCAGTATCTCGGTCTTTTCCCTTGCAAACAGATAGCTCGAACGCAGGATGAGTATTTGCCCCAACATGAGAAGTGCGACGGCAACGATGGTGCTCACTGTTGGAACAACGATGTCGAACGCGCGGAGACTCGGCACATACAAATGTGTCACGATTCCTGCGACTATGAGTGCAGTCATCCAGAGTGGCGGAACAATTTTGATGAGCGGATTCATGGTGTGTATCTTACCGCACCTCGCGCTACTCGCGGAAATCGAGCAGCTTGTCTCGAAAATCCACGATACGGTCTCGTGAATCTACTTTGATTCCCTCTTTCTTGTACAACGCCAAGCGCTTCGTTCGGCGGTCTTCGTTTACCCAGATGCTTCCGTCGCTGTAGACGATGCGATGATACGGAATGTCGCGCACGCCCCTGTCGTGTGCTTTACCAAGTATTGCGGTGATGCTGCGCGCGGCCATACCGCCACCACCGGCGGCACGAGCTATCGCGCCGTAGGTACTCACACGCCCGCGCGGGATGGAAAGTGCTATCTCAACAACACGGTCGCTAAAGGACTTCATTGCTGCTGTGTGCGACTTTTCATTTGGACGAGCGCTCCCTGCGGCAGAACGTACGAGTTCCAACTTCTTCTCACGCGACAACTTCTTAATCTGCGCCTCACGCTTCGACGCCTCACTTCTATTGGCCACTTTTTCCGAATAGACCACGCGCACCGCTTCCTTCGCGCGCGTGTACCGAGCGCCTTCACCACGCTTGTGCTCATCAAGCCGACGCTTCAAGTCCGTTGTGATTCCGGTGTAGAGACTCTTATCCGCGCACTGGAGTATGTAAACGAAGTACATGGCTCATGACCGTCGCAAGTACCCGCGTAGTACGACACCGAATAGTGCTAGATTTGCGACGAGCAGGTAGACCTGGAATGCCGCATTTTCAATGTTCCATACAGGAATAGCCGGAATGACTATGCTCGCCGTGAAGAGCCCGACGAAATATGTGTAGAGCGTTTCGGTTTCGGGATGTTTCCAAGCCTTGATGACGGTTGGTAACGTTGCCAGCAGGTCCGCGATTGCTGCGAGTAATATGGCAAGCACCGGAGAGTCGGCCACGAGCCACGCCGCAAGCGCGACAAGTGAGAGCGCGCCACATCCATAATCGAATCCCGTGAGCTTCCAGTATCCCTGCTTTACAAGAAACGCCGCGCTGAACACCAGCAGCGGCCCGAAACCGGCCATGAAAATGCGCACCGTAGACCAATGGTCGGCATTAATCGATAGCGCGGCACCTGTGGCAATAAGCGGCGCAAATGCCCACAGTCCCCACGAGACGAGATTAGGTTTGGATGTTCCACGACGCATGTCGCGGATATACGCGACTGCCCCGCTAAGGCTTATGAGCGCTGAAACAACTACAAGCCAGTGAGCGACGGAAAGTCCCCAGATGACACTGTCGAACATCGGGCCATTATAACGCGAGTGTACTTCTACGCCCCCAACTCTAACGTTTCGTCTATGCGTACTTGGGCGACGAACTCGGGTACGTGCGAAACAAGAATGAGCGGCCCTTTGTACTCATGGAGTGCTTTCGCAATGACCGGTATGTGGCGGAAGTTTATATGGTTCGTCGGCTCGTCGAGTATCAAGAGACCAGGTTCCCACAGCACCAAGCGAGCAAACGCCAAAAGTCCCTTCTGCCCCTCAGAGAGCGCGCCGACGCGCGTCTTCATTACCTCTGCGCTAAGCAAGAACCCAGCCGCCACGCGGCGCATGCGCTCCTCGTCCTTCACTTTCATAATTGTCATCAGGGACTCGAACACCGTCTGCTCGAAATCGAGAGTTGAGAAATCTTGACGGTAGTACCCAATGCGCACATCTGGCGCAATGACTACACCTTCTGCGGTCTTATCCACGATTGACTGTAACAGCGTTGATTTGCCGATGCCGTTCGGGCCCTTGAGAAGAAGGTGCTGGTTCTTCTTGAGGCGCAGTGACGCCTTCTGCTTCTTCGGCTTGTGGTCCTTGATGATGCTGAACGAGGTGATGGTCATGACTTCCGTTGGCAAGTCAGGTTGGACGGGAATGGAGAACTCACGGATAGTACGGTCCTCTTGGCGCACGTCCACAATCTCTTCTTCCATCTCTTCCACCTTGTCGCGCATCTTTTTCGCGATGACACGCATCTTGCCGCCTTTCTGGCCAAAGAAGTTCGCCTTGTCCTTGTTTCGCTGTATCTCCTTCTCAAGCTGCGCATTCTTCCGGTTCTCCGACTCGATGCGTGCAGCGATGTCTTTCAGGACATTGTTGTAGTTGCCCGGGTATTGCTCGACTTTGCGGGTGTGCACGTCGAGGTACAGCACGCCGTGCGTAAACGCATTGAGGAACTCCGCATCGTGCGAAATCACCATCACCGTCTTGTCGTAATCCTTCAGAAACTTCGTGAGGTGCTCGATACCTGCGGCATCGAGGTTGTTGGTCGGCTCGTCGAGGAGCAGTAAATCAGGAATCTGAATGAGCGCGGATGCAAGGAGAAGGCGCGCCTGCTGGCCGCCGGAGAACGAGCGCACTATCCGGTCATGCGGGGCTTTGAGGTTCACCACCTCGAGCGCTTCATCGATTCGCGGGTCAATGTCGTACACCTTGTCTGAAAAGCACTTCTCAAAGAACTCGCGCACCGTGAGGTCGAGCTCGTCGCGCGGGATTACCTGCCGCGCAATCGCGATGGAGAGCCGCGCCTGTGTGTGGATAGAACCACTCTCCGGCATATGTTCACCGGTGATGAGTGAAAGAATCGTGCTCTTCCCTGCGCCGTTCTGACCCATGATGGCGAGCTTGATGCCACGACGCACAGCGAAATTCACCTCATCGAGGATGGGTTTGGCACGACTGTATTCAAATGACACGTCCTCAAATCGGACGAGTGCTTCTTCTCGGCCCATAAGTTGGACAGAGTAGCTTAGATATGGCGTTTTGTGAACCGCCAGAATACCGCGTGACTGAAGAGCGCCCCGTAAGGGGCGCTCGTGACTATTTCTTTTTATCCTTCTTCGGCTTCTTCTTCTCCTTTCTCTGGGCGTTATTCCCTTTTCCCATATGGTTGATGCTGGTGGCTAATGCGGTAAGCGTATCATGGCGCCGGCGTACGTGTTGGCGTCTCGTCCGGTAATCCCCACTGAAAACACGCTTTCTCTCCCTTCCTAGTGCCAAACCAATACGTGAGCAGTGCACCGAGCACTATGCCTAAGAGTGCCGCACCCGGAGCGTCATCAGTCTCACCAACGTAGATGCCGCCTGCGATAAGGGCAACAGAAGAAAGGGTCACGAGCAAGCCCTGCCACGTTACAGGAACCCAGCCCCAGCCAAAGGGCGCACGCTTGAACCAGTAACCCTGCGGGTTGTGTCGGTAGTGAGCGATGAGTCTTCGGAGCATATGCTAGATATTAGGATACTGTCGCTTTCTTTCCTTTGTGTAGTGCCACCAGGGATGCGGCGGTGCTCCGTTCATAAAATCCACTGCGGCCATGTACGTATCAAGCACGCACGGATCTTGGCGCACGCCGCTTACACGACACGTCTTTTTATACAAAGTGAAAGCGTCCTGCTTCTTCAGGTCCTGCGGCGTTTTGAGTCCCAAGCGTGCAAAATCGCGCACCATCGCTGGGCCAATGTTGGGAATGTCCTTGAATGCTTGAACGTCTGATGCTCGTGTCGCTTTCATACGACAATTGTAACAACTTCGCTGCTGCCGGACTTGGATTCGGATAATCTTCCGTCAAGCCCCATACGGGTTTTCTGGTGCCATTTTATCATCGCGACGTTCATTCGGAATGATACTTGAGTTAATTTGAATTTGCTGGCGCGCGAGCTCCCTCGTCGGTAACAGTAGGACTCGGTTCTGTTTTTTCGCTTGCAGAATCAGTATTCTCTTCATTTAACGCTTTACGTTGTAGTGCATTGAATGCCGCCTTCATTATCCCGAATGTGTCCGAATAAAATTTGTTAAATAACTCTTGCAACCGTTCGGTATTACTATCTATCTTCGCGGCAGCAGCAACAATTTGTCTATTGGACTCAACACTCCAGCGATAAAATAGAATCGACAAAACAATTGCCACAATTGCTAGCACTATCGATACCACTGAGACAATGATTGTAAAAAGTGTGAGGATGTCCATATCACCAATTGCTCTTCAGCCAGTCATATCCCTTTTGCTCAAATCCTTTACCAGCCCAGTGAGTGCCCACTTCGAACACAAGGAGTTCGTCATTCGAATCTATCAGCCTACCGAGGTGATCTCGTATTTCGCTAGCACTGTGTGGGCTTTTAATGAACCACGCTGAGTCCAGATGATGCCACCATGTCCCATATGACTTAATGGCTTCGATTAACCGCGCGTAATCCTGCGACGGCGAATTTAAGTCATATGCTACGCAGAAAGTCTTCATACGAAACATGATATCAACTTTTGATTGCTAGCTCCACTGCCACATTTACTTGCTTCCGATAGTCCTCGGCCCGAACCTGTCTCAAGCTGGCTGCCGGACTTGGATTCCTGTCGAGTCATTCTTGCGCCGTCGCGCAAGAATGCTCTCCAGCCGAGTCTCGCTTCCCGCTCTGGTGAGCGGGAGCCCTGCTCCGACTTTTCGAATCCAAGGCGCAGTATGCCCCCGGCATCCTGCTTCCGGCAGAAAATCACTACCGTTATTTTCTGCCGGACTTGGATTCGAACCAAGATAGAGAGCTTCAAAGGCTCCAGTCCTACCATTAGACGATCCGGCAATGTGAAAACAGAAGTATTGCTGACCTACCATTAGCCTGCTCGGCCAGGGACGATCCGGCAATACGGCAGATACTAGCAGGGTGTTGGGCGTTATAAAACCCTCTGCCGGTCCCACCCGAAATGCTTCTCGTGGATGAGCTCTACCCGCTTAGGCATCGCAACGTACCACAGATGACCCGTGGTCGTCTCGCCGGCAACGGCAGGTGGCATATCGCCTACTTTGAGGCGAAGTGCTTTCTCCTGCTCAAACAGTTGTCCTTCAACTTTCGATGCGACTGCCTCTATCTGCACTGCACGCTCTTCTCCCTTCTTCCACGCGGCGGCAATCGAAATACCGACGTGTCCGCTCGCCGCTATCGCCATCGAATGACGTGTCTCCGGTTTTGATAACCAGTACAGCTTCATGTCGCTGTCCGTAACGAAAATCACCGGCGCGGCCCAAGGGCCCTGTGCGTCGTTCACTGCGAGGGTCATCAGATACGCATCGTTCAGAACTTCGCGCGCCAGTGTCGCAACGTCCGGCATATCACGTTTGCGGTGCGCACAATTCAATGACTGCGAGTTCTAGCGGCACATGCTGGACGGCAGAATATGCCATCTCGCCATAGGCCTTGAGGAGTGCGCGAAGAGTCTCGGACGTAACGCCCGGATTCTTCATGATGTCTTTAGCGAGTGCGATGTCTGCCTCGGCCAGCTCTTTCGAAAGCTGGTCTGCGATGGGCGGCGCATAGCGCATCAAAAGAACGACGCGCATGCGGTGAATGAGAAGACGCGTGAGCGTGCGCATGTCGAGATTCGCGGCGACCGCCTGTTCAATGGCAGCGAGCGCTTTCTCGGCGTTCTTCTCCGACAATGCTTGAATGAGATTGCGCACCAATTCGCCGCGCGGCGC
>JAKFXQ010000040.1 GCA_021731295.1 Patescibacteria group bacterium | reverse complement strand
TTTCAGGTCACGTGCTGCAGCACAAATGGCATTCACTTGCGTCGAGTCCGAAATATTGAAATGGCCGACGGCCTGTCCGTTCGCTCTCGCGCGCTCAAGCGCTTCCCTCAACGTCATGCCGGAAAGAGTAGCATGCGCGTGATACACTAATTCCCATGAAATACGACATGATCTCGTTCGGCGACATTACGACCGACGCTTTTATACGCCTGAAAGACGCACACGTTACGTGCAAAATAAACAATGAGGACTGTGAGATTTGCATGAAATTCGGCACGAAACTCCCCTTCGAGTCTGTGACCGAGGTGCTGGCGGTGGGAAACGGTCCGAACGCTGCTGTCTGCGCAGCGCGTCTCGGACTTCAGAGCGCCTTGGTCGCCCACATTGGTGGAGACCAGAACGGCGCGGCATGTCTCCAGGCACTTACCGAGCGCGGCATTGCAACGGAGTACATCGAGAAACACCCGGAGATGCGCACGAACTATCACTACATTCTCCAGTTCGGTGCGGAGCGCACCATTCTTATCAAGCACGAGATGTACCCATACAAACTCCCAACCTTCGCCGAGGCGCCTACGTGGTTCTACGTCACGTCGCTGCCTGAAGAATCACTCGAATACCAGCTCGATATCGCACGCTACGCGGCACAAAACGGTGTGAAGCTCGTCTTCCAGCCAGGCACCTTTCAGATGAAGCTTGGTACGGAGAAAATGAAGGAGATGTATCAGGCCACCACTCTCTTCTTCTGTAATAAAGAGGAATCCCAACTCATCCTCGGTACACAGGAGACTGACGTGAAAGTACTACTAAACGGCGTCAAGGCGCTCGGCCCGAAGATTCCCGTCATCACTGACGGACGCAACGGCTCCTACATTTTGGAAGAGGACGGCACCGCGTATCACATCCCCATGTACCCAGATCCAGCGCCACCCGTTTCGCGCACGGGCGCGGGGGACGCGACAGCGGCAACCACCGTCTCGTACATAATAAAAGGCATGGCGCCAAAGGACGCCTTGATGCGTGGACTCATCAACGCCGCCGCAGGCGTGCAGGCCGTGCACGTGCAGCTCGGCACGCTCACGGATGCTGGCGTCGAAGAATGGTACGGCAAGCGCCCAGCAGAATTCGTCGCGACAGCGCTCTAGTACTATGCCGGTCCTCATCGCGCTGCGCTTCATCGCGATAGTTCTGGTGCAGCTTGTCGCATTCTTCTTCTTCTACAAGCATCCAGCAGGTCGGCACGCGGTCTATACCGCGTGGTACGCATGGATTATTGATTTGCTCGCAATCCTCAGCGGCGTCACCATTATGTATGTAAGTGCGTACGTGATGTATAACCCGTGGATTTTTACGATTGAGATTCCCAGCTATGTCTTCTGGGCCACGTTCATAATCGGCGGCTGGCAGGCCTCCATTCATGCCGTGAAGTGGTTCATTAGATACTTCAATAAATAACGAACCGCCCGGCACCGAAGTGGCGCCGAGCGGCATAAGTCACTGCTTCTTTGGACAAAAGAAGCGCGTTCGGAATCCGCGCGTCTTGAGCGCCTCATCCTCACGCATATTCCGTAGAATCCAGTCGCGGGCTGCTTTTTCGCCCGACCAACTGGTTGCGCCAGTTCCCTCTGCACGGATAACAACAACCGCACAGTGCTTGGGGTCGGGAACCTTTCGCGTCGCTACGATGTCGCGTGCCTCCGTCATGACGTCAGGCGGCACGGTTCGTCGCGTTTTATCGAGGTCGCGGTCCACCCAGCCCGTCGTCCAACGGGTGATGAGTGGTGCGTTCTCCTGGTGATTCCATCCTGGCGGGAAGAAGGTGTGCCCCTTCCGGAAGTTATCCGGAATCGACAAGCCATCCTCTACATTCCGCAGCATGGTATCGAACATGAGCGTCCTTACCTCGCGGCCGTGACGCGCATCTTCACCAGTTGAATCCCGAGCGATTGCGACCGCCGCCATTTCCTGCGTCAGAGCGTCCAACGCAGGCTTATCCAACGGCTTAGTGTGGTTCTGCGTTCCACGAACTACCCGAAAGTAGTCGTAGACCGCAGTTACCGGCGCCGCGACGCTTTTTGCCACGTCTCCGGTGTCCGTCCATACTCGATACATAAGGAACGCCGCTGTACCGAGCGCGCCCGAAGCAGCGATGATGGCAAGCGCCATTAGCGTTGTCCGGAGCAGTTTGAAGAATTCCCTCACGGGAACCTCCTTTCCCTTTTCAGGCTTCTAGTTTCGAACGAACCGAATCTATTATACAACATTTTATCTCTTTGTCGAACGGTCAGTACCCTGAAAACTCTATATTTTGAGCCATTATTTCAGCCACGGGATTGGGCATCTCTGCGGCCTCAATCATGAGGACCATGCCTAGAAGTGCCGCCGAACCGACACAGACGATGGACACGATGAAATTGACTTGCTGCGAGAGGAACGAATGCCCGCGCATAGTCATCCGATAAGTTTGAGTGTTGTCGCAAGAATGCCGTCTTTGCCCATGCCGTAGTGCTCGATGAGTTCAGCAGGCGTTCCTGATTGTCCGAACTGGTCTTGCATGCCGACGAACGCCATGCGCGTCGGCGCAGTGCTCGCGAGCATCTCTGCGACCGCGCTTCCCATACCACCATGCACTTGGTGTTCCTCTACCGTAACGACGGCGCAACACTCGCGGGCAATCTCCGCGATAATAGGATCCAATGGTTTTATCGTATGCACATTGACGACAATAGAGCCGATGCCCTTCTCCGCTAACTCGCGTGCGGCAAGCAGCGCATTGAAGACAGCCGGCCCCGTGCCGATGATGGCAACCTTTGGATTCTCTCCGCGCCACAATACGTTCGCCTTCCCTATTTCAAACGGCGTCTCTGCGGTTGTCATTACCGGAGTTTTCTCACGACCGAAGCGCATGTAGACTGGCTTCCCTGCTTTCGCCGCAGCCATAGTCGCCTTGCGCGCTTCTTCACTATCCGACGGCGAGAGCACTATCATGTTCGGCATTGCGCGCATAAGCGCCATGTCTTCAAGCATTTGATGTGTCGCACCGTCCGGACCTACAGAAACCCCGGCATGCATGCCACAGACAACGGCGTGCACATTGTTGAGCGCGATTGTCGTACGAATCTGTTCCCAGTTTCTGCCCGGAGAGAACGCCGCATACGAGGTAAAAAATGGGATCTTTCCATAATTAGCCATGCCGGCGGAGACGGTTGCGAGATTCTGTTCCGCGACGCCTATTTCGATAAAGCGCTCTGGGAATTCCTTCTGAAACCATTCGGCTCGAGTGGATTCTGTTAGATCTGCCGAGAGCACCACGACGCGCGAATCTGCGCGTCCCGCTTCGACAACACCTTTACCGAAGCCGTCGCGGGTCGGTCCTTTTTCTTTTGCTTCCCATATATCGTCGCGAAGCCGTGCGTCAGGGTTAATCATAGTGTGATGAGCTTGAGACCGATTGTATCATCGGGCAGACGCGTGATTGCTTCTACGCCACGCCGTAGATGAATTTCAAGGGTGACGGCGACGCGCGCATCCTTAATGTGCCCACCGATGCATCCAAGCGTCTCATCACACCGCGACAGCACCGCATGCACATGGACAAACGGTTTCCCTTCCACAAGCGCAATATTGCCCTGCATAGACGCGACTTCGAACGTCTCCGTATAGGTATTGAAATGATACTCCTTTGTTGCAAGTTCGTAGTATCCGATAGTGACGTCTTCAACTGCTCCGATGCCCTGGAACGACGCATGCGTGATTCCCTCTTGTGCAGCGAGCGTGGTGAGCGATTCGATGAGCGATTCGCCGCGAGCGAGTACGATAACGTCTAACGTGTCCTCGCGACGATGTCGCATACTACGCCCGGATTTCAGCGAGGAAACGTTCAGCCTCTTCTTTCGTAGGCGGCTTGCCGTGCCAGCGGTAGTCGTTTTCTATCTCCTTCACGCCCTTTCCCGGAATGGTGCGCGCAAGGATGAGCGTCGGCTTGTCCGTGACACGAGTCGCCTCCTCACAGGCAGCGACGAACGCAGGAATGTCATGTCCGTCTACATCTATCACGTGCCAATTGAACGCTTCATACTTCGCGCGCATCGGTTCGAGCGGCATGATGTCTTCTGTGTTGCCATCAATCTGAATGAAATTTCTATCCATAATCGCGGTCAAGTTTGCGAGTTTGTACTTGCCTGCAAACATGACGCCCTCCCATGTGTTCCCTTCTTGCTGTTCGCCATCGGACATCGCGCAAAAGACGCGGAATGATTTGCCGTCCATGCGCGCCGCGTACGCATACCCAGCGGCCTGCGAGAGTCCCGAGCCGAGAGGGCCGGACGTGGATTCGACACCAGGCAACACTTCCCGTTCCGGATGCCCCTGCATGCGCGAACCGAATTTACGCAGAGTCAGGCACTCTTCGACTGGATAGTAGCCAGCGTGAGCCATGGTCGCGTAGCGAACTGGAGTTATGTGCCCATTTGAAAGGAATAGGCGGTCGCGCTCCTCCCATTCAGGATTCTTTGGATCCTGCTTGAGTACGTGGAAATACAGCGCGGTGAAGATGTCCGTCATGCCGAGGGGGCCCGCCGTGTGACCGGACCCTGCCGCGAGAAGCATTTCAATAATGGTTGCGCGGATATCGCGCGCGTGAGCTTTGAGCGCCGTTTCGTCGAGTGCCATGCAGCAGAGTATACCGCGTCAGTTGCCACCGTTACAGACAGTGGTTTGCGCCCCAAACCAGTTACCGGCGTACCGCCGCATACAGTACGAGGGCTGGTCACCAATTTCGTAGTAAAGGCCAGTGGTGCCACTGCTTCCCGTATAGAACCCGCCATCACTCGCTACGCGAGCGAAATTATTACGATGTTCCATACGCGCCATGAGTCCGTAGCTCTGAAACCCATTGCCGGTGTCTGCGTCATAGTAATACGCGTACGTCGCTTGGAAGCCTGCTGGATCTCGCGGCAATTTAGGAATGAAATTTAGGAGCGCGGTCTCAAGTCCACACCAATCATTACTTGTGCCGCCAGTCGTGCAGTTAGCAGTGGTCGGGGTGTTCACGCCGTTGAAGTTTGGGTATACGCGGTTCTCTGTGTAGTACAACTCCAGTGCCCGCTGAATTTGCGCTAAATCGGCAATGCGCCGCGCATCGCGACTTTTTGCGCGCTCTCCGCCAAGCACTGTCATGATTGTTGCCGACAAAAGGCCAATGATGGAGATGACGGCGAGGAGCTCTATGAGCGTGAATCCGCGGGAAGTTCGCATGGTACGTGTGATGATTAGGCTTGCATTTCTTCTGCTTGCTCGGGCGTGACAGGCGCTTCAGTGGAACCTGAAGACCCCCACAAGAAAAGTAGTGCGACGATCGCAAAGCAGAGAATGGTAATGAGCACGAGGCGCAATTCTGCTTGGCGACGCGTCTTCGCAAGTCCCCGGGCAATAATAAAATCTGTCACAATACCGTAGGGCGGTCCTCTAAACGTGAGTGCGCGTGGTGACGAATATTCGTCCGTTTCTGTCTGGTATTTTATCTCTCCCATAGGACCATCATAGCAGTCTCTGGGTACTCTTACGCCGCCGGTGTGCACAGTGCACTGAGTGCGTTAAACAGCGCTTCCGGGTTAGGCGCAGCGGCAAGTGCCTTCCCCACGCAAAAGCGGGAGACGCCCGCGCGGGCAAGTTCAGGAATACGGTCTGCATTCACACCACCATCCACAGAAATCACGAGCTCCGGATACTGTGCATGCACACGGGCAATACGCTCAAGTGCTCGTTCATCAAACGGTTGTCCTTGAGCCCCTATTTCCGCAATTGTCATGACGTGGACGAAATCAATAAGTTCGACGAACGGAATGATGTCTTTCGGCGATGTCTCAAGCAAGAGTGCAATACCGATGGCACGAACACCAGAACCCCGCCACATAGAAAACGTGTCCTGCGCACCGTCTGAATGACCGAACGTCTCAACGTGCCCAATCATGCGCTTCGCGCCCGCGTGCGCGTATGCGAGACCGAGAGAGAGCGGATTTTCCGCCATCAGATGCACTTCATATTCGACCGTCGCATTATCGGGCAATTTGTAACCCGGTGGCGGCATCCATGTCTTCGTTGGCGCAAACTCGCCATCCGTTACATCAACGTGAATGGATTGTGCAAACGAATACCGCGCACGCGCGGCACTGATGTCTTCGGGTCCGGCAGGAACGACCGTCGGTATGATGATGGGGTTCATGCTGAGTCTATCTGCCAAATACGGCGGGTATGTCTATCCTCGGCAGAATACGGTGTCTTTATCCATAGTTCTACCGCGCGGAGCGCTTCTTCCGGCGTCATAAAACGAGCCGCGAGTGAGAGTACGTTCGCATCATTGTGCGCTCGCGATGACTCAAGCATGTTCAAGTCATGCCCCGAGGAATCTGTCTGCGGTCCGCGCGGCGCCCCGTAGTACACGGCACAGCGCACCCCCTTGAAGCGATTGGCGACAATTGCCTCTCCCTGCCCTGATGCACCGATGATGATGCCACGCGAGTCCGCTTCGTCTTTCACATCGACGAGCAGGCGCTTCATTGTATTTTTGATGATTGCAGGATAGTCGTCGTCGGGGTCATAGAGGTGCGCTCCACAGTCTTCGACCACGTAATCTTTCGCGCGCAGTCCGTCAATTAGTGCGGCCTTCATTTCAAACCCCGCATGATCGGATCCAATATAGATTTTCATGCTGACCCAGCGGCTATAGCGTGACGAACTAGCGTGTGGGTGTAGCCAGTCTCGTTGTCATACCATGCGAGAACCTTCACGAGATTACCGACAACACGCGTCATCGTTAAATCTGCAATCGAGGCATGCGCATTCCCCACGATATCTGACGAGACTAACTCCTCGTCAGTCGCGTCGAAGATTCCCGCCCAGCGCGGGTCTTTCGCAGCTGCGCGCAGAATGTCGTTCACTTCGTCGCGCGTAGTGTCTCTCTTGGCAATGAACGTAATGTCAGCAATGGAGCCGGCAGGCGTCGGTACGCGCACCGAGATGCCATCGAACTTCCCTGCGAGTGATTCGTACGCCTGGGTCACGGCAATCGCAGCGCCCGTCGAGGACGGAATCATGTTGAGTGCCGCCGCGCGTCCTTCGCGGAGTCCCTTCTTCGAAGGGCCGTCGATGAGTGCCTGCGTTGCGGTGTAGGAGTGTGTTGTGTTCAAGAGCGCTCTTTCAATACCGAGCTTCTCATCAAGTATCGCAATAACGGGAGAGGATGCGTTCGTCGTACATGAGGCATTCGAGGATATGACACAGCCCTTCAACTTCTCTTCGTTCAGACCCATGAGCACCGTTGCGCCTTGCGATGCGTCGCCTTTAGCCGGTGCCGAAATAACGACGCGCTTAGCACCCCCGTCGAGATGTGCTCTCGCTTTGTCATAGTCCGTAAAGAATCCTGTGGATTCGATTACGACCGTTGTATTTGCAGACCCCCACGGAATCTTCGCCGGTTCCTTTTCCTGAAAAAATTGTGCGGCGCCGAATCGCTCCATCACCCGCGCTGATGCCGCCCCGTAGACTGAGTCGTACTTCAAGAGATACTCGAGGTTCTCTTTGGATCCCAAATCATTGATTGCGACGACCGCTATGTCGTCGCGTTCTGCTGCTATTCTGAAAAATGCACGGCCGATACGGCCAAATCCATTGATACCGACGTTTATCATGTGCGCAGTATAGCACCGCGATTCTTGCCCTGTGTATATCTCATTCGCGCCATTAGCATGAGCGCGATGACGAGTCCGCCCACGGCACCCATAAGCGCATAGTCCTGTGTGGTGAGTTCGTTTTCTGGTGGAAGAACCGTAAGCGTAAATGCATGTTCGGCGACGGCTTCACCATCTTTTTCGAATCGCAATGACAACGTCATCTCACCTTCGGCAACGGGTGGCAGTGTCAACACCAGCGTCGTCGGTCCAATGGACGATTCGGCGATGCCTGAGGCGAAATAGGTCGTACGGTCACGACTCATGCGAACCCACGCAGAATCGTAGTCCACCATGGGTCCCGTTTCTTCGCCTTCGCGCAATGCGATGTCGAGGAGGAAACGTTGCCCTACCTGTGGCGGCGCCGGGTCATAGCCTACGTCAATCAGGATGCCTGCATCGTTCTTCGCATAGAGTGATTCCATGCTCGCGTGCGCAGAAACGCTGAGAGGCAAAAGCAGTATGCCGAACAGTATGAGTGCGCGCATAGATGCATTCTACCCTAGTACTCACATTGAGCGCGCCACGATGAAGGGAGCGCGGCGCACAGTCGCGCGATGCCGTCTGTATTCGAACCAAACGCAAAGTTGCGACGAGTGACGAGCACTTCGTAGCATCCGTCCTGCGCATAGTCAGGGGCACGAGCACAGACACCAACCGCCTCGTCTACCGCCGTGCGATTCTCTTCAATAAATGCGTACGCCACTGTTCCGAAACAGTAACCCTGCCATTCGCGGGGCGCGCCAGAGCAGGACGACGCTATACGGTCGCGATGCTGCTCGCCCTGCGACATGCGCCCAATGATGGCGAACACCGTGTCATAGCACGCATCTTCATGCCCACGTGGGTGTCCCGAACAAAACGCGCCAATCCCCGTACCGTCAATAATGCCTTCTCTGAAGAGCGGCCACGCCTCCCGGAGACATGCAGCTTCCTCGCCGTCATCAGGGAACTTCGCACAAATGCGGCGGTAGTTATCAGCATTAGGGATTTCAGGCAAGAGTTCTAGAAGTAGAAAATCGTCTGGCTCAAGGGGTTGATATGTCTGCATAAAGACACCTTCGCGGCACACACGTCGGAAATCGCCAGATACACTGTCTCCGACAACTTCGCACGAATCCAAAGAACGCCGGTAGTCGGCATCGGTAATAAACATAAACAAGTGCCCCATGCCGTGATAGCAAATGGCTTGATCGAGGGGCGACGGACTCCAGTCCGTCTGAGGTTCACAGGCCCGCGCGAAATCGGGCAACGTTGCCTTAAGGAGTGCGTCATCGAACGCATCGTCTCGGAATCGGCCGACAATGACGCCATGAATGTATCCGTTGCTGCACAGTCCATCCGCAGGGTTCTTCGGGACCAAAGAAAGCCATGCATCTCTGTCTTCGGCGACCGCGCGCTCGCCGATTTTGTGCGCGAGCACGTGACAGAACTGATAGTTGCGGTCTTCACGCAAAATGGCGCGCACGACCTCAAAGAGCTCGGGGACATCAAAGTCCCCATACCGCTCCGGAACCTCACGCTCGTAACAGGCCTCTCGAGAGGATTCCGCTGCGCAGGTCTCGAGAATGATTTGTGTTTCCGCATGCACGGTCGTGCCACTAGGCGCGAATACCCAGAGTGCGACGAGCAGTCCGCCGACACCACCAAGCGCAAGGGCGAAACGACTCATTGTTGCGGACGTTTTCTTTTTCATAGGGGGAACGGCGGCCGATTCGCGATGTTTGCAATGTTGACCGCATGATTCTCACAAAAGATACGACTTTCCCCAGTGAGCTTGCTGCACACGTCGCGCCCAGCCTCGTGCGACACTTCAATACCAAAGTGATTCGCGGCAATGGAGAGACAGCGCAACTCGTCGGCATCGGTGCGCGCTGCTGCTTCACATAAGTCCTGAGCGACCGCGATTTGCGGGACACCTCGTTCATCACGCGCTTCCGACAGCATGATATTCCCCACGCCTTCGAAACAATGCTCACGGTCACGCGAGCTGGTGCACAGTCGTCCTGCCTCACCGACGCGCTCACGCACGGTCGAACCGAGCATCGTCGTGCGCATTTGGGCCAACCACCACTGCGGCTGCCAAAATACGCATGCCGTTACGTAATCGTCCTCAACGACGGAGCACGGATAGTGCGGATCTTCAAATCCTTCGCGCAGAGGCGCCGATTCCCCGACCATGGTGCGTAAATTGTACTCCATGAACGCTCCGCCGTAGCATCCACCAATGATGTCAGCGTCTGGCAACGATTTGCACACATCAAGTGAGGAGAAGAGCGCTGCGTCTTCGTACCCGAAATGCGCTTGCACGCCGTGCCCGATGCCGTGCTGGCACGAAAGTGGATTATGCGGAATTACTTCGCGGCACCGTGCGTTGAGTTCGAAGACAACGTCGAGCCCCAAATCACGTATCGCGTGGCCAAGAAACTCGTGGTAGCAGCCGAACGAGAAACGGTCATCGCATGCCGGAAGTCCGTCCGTCCCTACGGCACCGAAAAGCGCAGCGCCAAAGAAATGTGCGTTGGTGTGTTGTGGGCCCGGTTGCAAATCGCGCACGGATTCCGCAAATGCACGATACGCTTCTTGCGGGCCGACAGTGCTGATGAACTCTTTCCATTCCTCTTCGTACTCGACTCCGAGCGGGGGCGTCGCCATGTCGCGACGATTCGCACCCATGAAGATAAGCCCGACTACGAGCAGTGCGACAACAACCAGCCCCCAATGCGCCCGATTCATGATTGTTCTGTCGCACAGGCCTCCTGTGCGTATGACGGCAACCGACCGCAGAGGGCCGACCGGCGATCATCACGAATGTAGTATCGAATATTGTCGCCCAGCGTTCGGTAGCATGCCGTGGCGCGTCCAGGGTCAGTCACGAGTGCGCAGAAACGGAACGACGCTTCAGGGTCGTTTTCTCCGCCCCAGAACAAGGAGAACACTGCCTGCGAGAGACAGGCGTCTATTCCTTCTGCGACGTTCGCATATCCACACCACAGAATGACGTCCTGGTACTTCTCGTCCGGAAGTTTGTCGACAAGTCGGATGTCGCGATTCGCCGCCAGTGGGACGAACTCTTTGCCAAATGCACCGTAGCAGGTGGTGCGCAATTCCTGATTACGTATTGGCGCACAGAGCGCAAACGCATCAACGTACTGTCGTGGGTCGGGCTCTCCCATGTCTATCCCAACTTGAGCCCACAGTTCAGGTGTGATGTACGTGAGGCATTGGGACTTTGCAAAATCCGGCATCTCGTCACTTAAGCAAAACGCGACAGGGTCTTCTTCTATATACGCCGCACGCGCATCCAACCACAGCTCTCGGTCGTGCCCGCCGCCGCCTGAAAGTTCCATGACCGCGCCGCCAATACACTCCGTTGCTTCCCTGTTTCGATATTCTTCCGTTCCCGTCTTTTCGCACATCGCTACCGTTTCTGGAATCGAATACCCATAGTACGCGAAGACCCCGTGGCCGAGTCCGTGGTAACACATGGTGTACGCACCGGGCCCACCGGGCGCTCGCTTGCAGGCGTCACGAATCATTGGGAGCGCAGCTTCACCGTGATCTGTGAGAGCGCCTATGACCATTGTGTGCGAGCAGGCATTCCTGAATTCATCGGTACACAGCGCGATACCTTCTATGCCTTCTTGCTTGTACATCTCGTCTCCAATGCGATGTCCTAAAAGATGCATATCAATATTTGGTGGCAATCGCGCCTCACGCAATAGGTTAAACGCATACACGCCTCCTTTCTCTTGCGCGACCAATTCGAAACGATCGGCGAGTTCGTCGAACGACTGAACTCCCTCGGCGATGGTCGTCGCATCGTAGCTTGCCCCAAATCCCCTGGATAAGGCCCAGACGACGAGCGCGAGTATGCCGAGAGCGAACAAGGGCACGCCAAGTGCTTTCATGTCAAGCATACTAGCGCAGAGCTGATGTCGGCGCTACTCACTCTGATACGACTTCGGTGGCTTCAGTGCTCGTTGAAACAGTGTCGTCGATTGGTGCCTCCGGTCCGAGCACCACATCAGGTACAGGCTCAGGTTCGTTGACTGTTTCGGTACTCGAGGCAGATTCTTCGGGAAGCGCCGCTGGCTCCGGTTCTGGTACGGGTTCCTGTACAGGTTCCGGCGCAGGCGGCTCCGGCGAAGGCTGGCTTCCAGGTATCTGCGCGTTCCCGACGAGCACGTATCGCTCCGCGTAGGCAACCGCGCCTCCGTCGCGCACCTCATACTGTATATGCCACGCTCGATCGTAGGTCGTATCGAGGACAATCTGATTGCTCGGCTTTTGCGCTCCGCCATCAACTGACGCCAATACTGTTGGTGCGCCAGAACCGCCCGTTACTGCGACGCCCAGTTCGCGATAGTCGCCGCCCCGCGCGACGCGCGCCGGAGAATCACCGAGGAGTGTGATAGAGAGCGTTGCCGGCGCGCCACCGGATGGTGCTGACGTATTGGTCGAGCCCGCAGCGCCGGCAACCTGCGGAGTATTCGGCTCGGGTTCTGGCGCGACTACTACAGGCTGATAGCCCTCAAACTCCTCAACTGTCGGGTCCATGAAGCGGCCAATGAGCCCTGAGTACTCAGTCGCAACAATGCGTGGTGTGACATTTCTCTGCTCTATCTGTTGCGTTTCGCTCAGACGGGCGTGCTCTGCCGCAACGACCTGCGCTAGCTCCTTTGAAATATGGAGACCGAGGTCAATGCTGTCTCCGAGGAACGCTTTGGTAACGGTAATAGAACGGTCTTTCACCACATCCTGCCAGACGCCATCCTCAATATCTATCGTACTGAGTGTGTATGAGACGTAGAACTGCTCTTCATCTTCGGTTACCGCCGTGATTTCCGCGCGCGGCTGGAACGTCGCAAGGTCAATGTTGGAAATGTAGGTATTGTCGACGGCGACTACCTGCGTTTCCGAGTCGTACACCGTTTCGCGCATCTCCTCGCTCGAGGCGAACGCCGCAGTCACGGAAAGCATGAGGAGCGACAGCCCGACAGGGACCGCGTTGTTGTACGAGAGGAATCGCACCAGGGCTTGCATGTCTCTATGGTATCATCGCGCCGCCAAGCATCCTTCTCGGTAATCCACGGGCATTTCTGCACATATGTGCACACGTCGTTCTGGCTCGTAGAAACGTGGAAGTCGTCGGGCAACCGCTGCGTAGCAACCTTCGACAAGGCCGTGCTTAGCGACGCGAGAATCGGCGCACAACGAAAGCGGCTTACGGTACTCTTCTGTCGGTAGCCCATGCTCGAAAAGTCCATGAATAATGGCGTCGACGCAAATCTCTTTATAGGGCGTCTGGAGGAGAAAACATTCACTGAAAAGCGGTTGGTACCCATCGCCATAGGCGACTGGCTGAACCATACCGGCAATCGCGACACTGAAGGACATGCGCCGTAACTCATCATCCGAGACCTGTTCGAGTATGCGATGCAGGGTGAGTACTGACCCGCTGGCGAGACGGTCCAGTTTTTGCGCCATCTCGTAATAGCATGCTCGCCGATGACTTGGCTGTGCCTCTTCACACACCGCAAACGGTGCGTCGTCATCGTACCTAAATCCAAACTGCGTCGTCTCCATCCATTCGACAATGACGTTGTAGATGCCTTCTTCGCATTCTTCCCTTTCGCGCTGTGTCGCACGATCAAGGCGCGCACAGAGCGAGAGCGGCACGTCGACAAATGCATGAATATCACCCCACACTTCTTGCGGCAAATCTTCGACGTGTCCCAACATGAATCCGTGACCGCTGCCGTGGTAGCAGATTTTGCGTATGTCACCCAACACTGGCTGCAAACGCACCGCCATCACTTCGCACAAATTCATCACATACTCCGGCTCAAGGTTGTCTTGCACCAAATGCTCAAACAATCCGTGATAAAAGCCGTAGCCACAGGCGCCGGTTTCGACACCCAAATCGAGTGCCGCCAAATCGCGCGTCGGCACAAAGATGTTGTAGTACGCCATGTCCCCCACCCGGTGCGCATGCGTGTGACACCCGGTGCGCGCGAAATGTGTTGAGCCTTCATACACACGCTGGAACAGGCGCATGGATTCCGTAATGCTCTCCTCGGCCATTCGCTCGTCTATCAACGCATACAAACAGTCGATGAGTTCGGGCCCCTCGTGCGCATCCACACATGCGGCAATCGCGCGCGTATCCGCATCAACCCGAGTAATCAAAAGGAATGATGCCGCAGCTCCGACCAGGAGTCCCACGAAGAACAGATTCCTTCTAGTCGCGGACATAGATAACGCCAGTGTAATACGAACGGAGATGGTCGTGGAAACGCCACGTCCCCTCTTTATCAAACGTAAACGACCATTCCTCTTCCGGAGACAGCGGGCGCTTCGGGTCAAATTCAGGATAGATAGAGTGGTCCGGGTGCAGGTTCGAAGCGGGCCAGTATTGCTTCTCGAGTGTATTGGTAAACGTCACCGTACTTCCGCGTGGAATAGAAATCTCGTTAGGTACAAATCCATCCTCCGTGAGGACGATGGTGCGCGCCTCTGGCGTCTGCGGAGATAGATACAGATAGCCTGCTATCCCCACAACAATACACAGTGCTATGGCGATACTGCTGTACCGGTTCACGCGCACATCATACCGCGACTATAGTTGGAATGCCCACGAAGAGTGTTCAATGCCTTTGTCAGAGATTGAATACCCACGAAAGTCTTTCTGCGACTGCCTTGCCACATGCTTCAGGCCCGTCAGGATGCACTTGGCACAGCCGTGCATTGACGAAGTCTGTCGATTGAGTCCGTATGAGACTCGCCATGACGACGGCCCCTGACACGCAGTCTATAACATCATCTGGACGCTCCGCACGTTCACACGTTTGCATCATCGTGCGCTCATCGAATATGTACCATGCGGTGGTGTTGAAACCGAATCCTTGGAAACAGAAGGAGCGGCGCGCGTCGTCGAACTCTGCACATCGCGCAATCTGCTCGTCCGGATTGAACATGGGAGCGCTCCAAATCGCCGGAAGTGAGAATGCGCAGACAATCGCTCCATCTCGTGTCGCAACATGTTCGTCATTGCACGGGAACCACGGATCGTCCTCCTTTAGCCACTCCGTCTCATGTTCGACACCAAACCCGCGCGCAACGAAGGCATTCTCCATGAACGCACCGTGATAGCACAGGTCCCACGCTTTTTCATTTTGGATTATTCTGCACTTCTCTAGCGCTGTCGGTAAGTCATATCGATGGTACACAATCAGCCCGTGCCCGAGACCGTGATAGCAGCTCACTACGAAAATGGGTTCTCCTTTGCGCGTCTCACAATCCGCAGCGAGTTTCGCAATCGTTTCGTCAGTACCGACGGACCCGATGCCCGTCTCAAGAAGCCCATGGTAGAACCCAAGCTGGCATCGCGTATCGAGCGCCACGTCACCGAGCGCCACATATCCAAGTTCGTACGCCATTCGCCCGACGTAATGCCCCTCGAGATGACAGATGACCGGTGTGCGCTCGTCCCCGCGCGGGCGCTCAAGTGCCGCGAGGACGCGATTGTGTCCATACATCCGTATCAGATATTCACGCATGATTGGGTCTTTCATCGCATCGCGCACAGGGTAACCGCGAACTGAACTATCTGCGAATGCCGGAGCAAACTCGAACCACTGCCGAAAGAAGACCGCCTTGAAACGTTGCCATCCAGAAAGGGATGATCGCCATACTCTCTCTTCACCGCCGCGCACAATGATCTGCCCACCAAACGTTGGGTGTAGATGGTCGTGGTATCCCCACGCTCCGCCTTCAGTGAAGGTAAATGTAAACGACTCCCCAGGTGCCGTTGCGCCACACGCATCAAACATGAGCACGTCTCCTCCACAGGCACTCACGTCGGAGCCTGGATACGCCGTGTGAGACGGATGTAAATCGGAGGCAATCCATACCGGGTCCTGTCGGTCGTTGATGAATTCGACGGTGTCCCCGGCCTCGATAATTACCGTTGGCGCATCAAAGCCCTGTTCCGTCTGCCGGATGACTATGCGCTCTTGCGCCCCTGACGTAGTCGGTAGCAACAATGCCAAGAAAACGGCGGGTATAAAAAAATTCTGCAATCGCACATTCATGTAGCACAATGTAGCATGCGTCGTTTGTATAGCGGTGTGCATGCACTCGCTTCGCGAGATGGGGCCCTGATTGCGCTTGGCGCGTTCCTTGCCGGAAGTGCCGCATACATTCCACACGCGTGGCCGCTCGCGATTCTCGGGCTTGTGCCCATCATGCACGCAGCGATACGCTCCACACTCACTCGTATCCGAGCTGCCCTATTTTCCTTCGTGTTCATCGGCACGTCGCTCGGTGCATTTTGGGGAACCATCCCCCTCCTGTGGCTGGGCATTGACTCGTGGGTCGCGAGCGCGTTCGTGGTCTTCTTACAGTGGTCTCTTATTGTTCTTCCCTTCGCCGCACTCATGACGGCCAATCTGCTGCTCTTCGCGCGTGTCGCCTCATATACACACCCCATCACCAGCGTAATCTTCGGCGCATCGTTGTTCGTACTAACTGAATACGCACAGATGTGGCTGTATGCCGTCATCATGCACGGGCCAGGGATTTTCATGGGCGCCGATTTCTCTGCACATATGGCCGGATACGGCATCGCCGCTTCTCCGTTTATCGCACTCGCGAAATTAGGCGGCATCTTCATGTTGTCTTGGGTAGCCTACGCACTTTCTATTGGACTTGCGTTCATGCTGCGCCGCCAGACGCAATGGGTAATACTCACATCAACGGCAGTCCTGCTCGGCACACTCTTCATGTTTTCCGCACTGATTGGCAGTGCCCAGGACGCGTCGCAACTTGTCGCGGCATCGGTCTCCATCGATTCGCATGGCAACACCATCCCCCCGCATCGAAAAATCAGTGACGTGATGATGCTCTTGAATCCGCTGCAGGATGCCCATCCGGACTTAGGCTTACTCGTGTTTCCAGAATCCTTGGAACTACTCGCGACATCCACGGGTCTTACCTACGAATGGAAATCGAGCGATTCGAGATTCACCATCGTTGATTCCATCATTGAGTGGCGGGCGAACGTTGGCACTAAACGGAGCGCGTTCTATTCGCCACGTGATGCGCTCTGGCGTTACGCGGACAAAACGTTCCTCGCGCCTCCACGCGAGTACACGCCATATATCATGGCTCGTTCTGCGACGGTGAACGCCATTTCGCGCCGGCTATCGGTCGTCGAACATCCTGAACCTGCCGTGATGCGCGGCATGACCATTGGCGGCTCTATCTGCCTTGAGAGCATGTCGCCTCGGCACAGCCGAAAACTCGCGCTCAAGGGTGCGGACATTCTGACTAATGGTTCGGCACTCGGCTGGTTTAATGAATCGCGATGGGTGCAACGCAAAGTTTCTACAATGAACCGTGTACGAGCTGTTGAAACTGATAGGTACTTCCTCGTCGCCACTGACTCAGCGCCCGCCGAAATTATTGCCCCAAGCGGCCGCATTATCGCGCGCACCGATTTTGGCGTTACCGGCACCGCGGTTGCGACAGTCGGATTACGAGACACGTTAACGCCGTACGTACTGCTTGGCGAACGAGTACTCTTCGTACCAGCACTCCTCATGTTCGTGTCGTGGATGTACGTGCGAAGCGCGCGTCATGTCCCAACACAGAGCGCGAATCGCTCGGGCACATCCGCATAAGCCTCGGTGCAACGGACTTCTCGCTCTCCTGGATACCAATCTTCAATGGTGACGCCTGCCGTTTCGTCACACGACGTCTGCACGGTTGCATCGGCCGCATCACACAGTGGACGAAGTGCACGGACGTCTCCCGATGTCATATGGAGCCGAAACACTAATGCCTGCTGATAGCACCGCTCTCGTGCCACCCCCTCCGGAGCGAGCGAACATGCTGCACGCACCGCGCCCGGGCTCGCGGTTCCCACGACGACGTCGCCGCCAATATTTCCATAGCAGGTTGTTTGATGCGCTTCTGGGACAGTCGCGCAGAATGCAGCTGCTTTATCAGGGCCACCTAAGTAATTAAACACATAGCTAGATTGCGATTCGTAGCACATGTCGCCGTATCGTTCCGGCAAGACTGTGCACGGATATGCAGGCCGTTCCGGGTCTAAGAAGCGGGATGGATGAAACGGGCTGCCGTAGCCGAACACATTCTCCATGAACACCCCTGCGTAACAGAATTCACGAGCACGCTCTTCCGTGAGCGCGTCGCACCGCTCCAGAGACGGCATAATGTCGCCACGATGGACGAGCATTAATGCATGCCCAATACCATGCGTACAGGCATCGTGATTGGTCTGTGTCAGCGTAAAAGACTTGTCGCACAATGCCGGCAAAAATTCCGCAGCAATGTCTCCCGTGTCCATCATGTACCCTTCTACAGCTCCATGGAAACACCCTTCACCGCAGGCAATCTGTGTCGCGCAGCGAGCGAACGTCGTCGGCAGGTCGCCCGTTGCCGCGTACTCGTCTTGTCCAATGTAGTGCATCAGCGCGTGACAGCTCTCTTTAACCGGTGATTCGTCGTCCAGCTTGGCGAGCATCGCGAGTATGTCCGGAAATGCATGCTGAGCGCGCATCTCTGTCGCTATTTCGCGGAAACATGTCCCTCGCCACGAGCGCTCACCAGATTCAATGCACGTAATGATGCGTGTGCGCCACTCCACTAACGGATCCTCTACAGCAACGTCACGGGACGCATACAGTGCCGCCAAAAGAACGACTGTGCCGAGAGCACAAAGAGACAGCACCCAGCGTGTACGTCGGCTGAACATCACACAGAGAGGATATACTCGGCGCTCTATATGCACAATCCGCGACGACACTCGTCTGAACACATAGCCGAAACCGACCGCTATTTCGTTGTCGCCACGGATTCTGCTCCCGCAGAGATTATCGACCCTATTTCTTACTGCATGGTCATCGTTACGCCGTACGTCTGTTGCCTCGTTAGAGTGACAGAGCGTATTCGACATTACTCTTGCATGTCGCAGCATCGCGTTCATCAGGAAATGCTGCGTCGCACGCCTCGAGCCGCTCGTAGCGCGAGTACTGTCCGCGCAATCCGATAAGGCGTCCGGCACCAAGGACACAGTAGTGCTTGTCGCGCTCGACATTCGTCAATGCACGACAAGCCTCTCCGACTCGGATGACACTCTCGCGCGATGTGGTGCGCGTAGGATCGTACAGCGTTATCCAGACTGTACTTATGTTGAAAAAACATGCGTCGCGCGCTGGCCCAGAGAACTCTTGGCAGAGCGCGAGCGCTGCCGCATCGCTCGGATAAATATCAGGATTACCGCCAATATAGCGGAAGTACCATTCCATAATGACACCGTAGGAACAGGAGATGCTTAACGCGCTTAGTCCCATGTCGTCACACCCCTGCATGGCCCTGTGGATACCTTCGCGCGTGTATCCTTCTCGCCACATGAGCGCATGTCCGAGCCCATGAACACATGCCCTGTCTATGAAGTCTTCGCTCGCATGTTTCGCGGTGCATTCTGCAACGAAATCGGTCGGGTCGGGCGAATTGAGGAATATCTGCGCGCTGACCTCATGGATGCACCCGCCGACATACTCCGACCCGCAGTACCCCAAAGCAGCAGCCCCATAGACGTTGTAGAGCGCGCGCGAAAAAGCGTGCGCAGCCACATGCTTCCTCCCCCCACTAAAATACTCCGTGGAAGAAAGATATCGAACCCGAGCCGCTTTCGGTCCTTTATCCTCAATAACTCTCTGCCAGTACGCAGCATCCTCGGTGAGTATTGGTTCCTGTGTGGCCCAGTCGGAGTATAAAAAAATGCCTGTCACAAAAACGGCGATAGCAAAAAGTGCGACGTACACACGTGCATTCAGTGCATGAGAAACAGCTGTGTCTACCATATCTGTATTCTAGCAATTCTCCCCTGCCTCATCGCAACTCCCCCCAGAGCGAGCGAAATTGTTTGATCGTTTCGGTGCATGCCTGCAGGTATATAGGCTCTACCGCGTAGACATCGTTGCACATCTGAATACGTCGCTCACGCGCAATAGTACCTAACGAGCCGATGGAGCGCCCCACCCCCCGCGCGCAGTCCTCGCGATCACTTTCTTTGTCGGGCAGCGCCCAGCACTTCTCAGCAATCCTAAAGAACGGCCGTTCAATGTCCGCATCATCTTCAATCCGCAGGAACCACAAGGTCGAGATGTTGTAAAAGCAAGAGCGACGAGCGACCCCTTCGAACGAATCACACAATTCGTACGCGTTCGAATCATCCGGCTCACTAACCAGTGGGCCCTGCAAGTTCCGGAAATAATACTCCATAATGACGCCATACGTACAACCGTGAATCAACTCTTCCGCACCAATGTCTGCGCACATGGCCAATGCCTGCCGCAGACCCTCTTCTTCATAACCATAGAACGCAATGAATCCGTGGCCCAGCGAATGCTCGCACGCAATAGGCGTCGCAAAGTCGGCGCACTGCGAAGCACTCGAAAGCGGGTCTTCTTTATCCAGAAAGTCACGGGCAATCATCTCGTGAATGCAGCCCCCTGTGTACTCGAGCCCGCAATATCGCAACCCTTCCGCGCCGAATCTCTCATACAGCGCACGCCCGAATGCGTGCGCGGTGATGTGTTGTTCGGCAGGCGTTACTGGTTTCGTTGCACGTAAATATTCTTCACGCGCCGCGTCAGCACCGTCCCCATCGATAAGGTCCTGCCAGGTAAGGACGTCAAAGAGTTCTTCTTGCCCGTAGACACGCTCCGTCGGTGCAAAGAAATTCTGTTGCACGGCAAAGATGGCGCCTGCGATGAGGATAAGCACCATTACAACTGTGCGCTTGCTCATAAAGGTCACAATACCATAGGCACTTAGCGAGACACGTTGCCTTTAATTTTCCCAAAGTGAACGAAACAACGACAAGAAGTCCACGCATGCACGAATATGCTCTGGTTCGCCGCGGAATACTTCGGGGCACAGTGCGATGCGTTTCGCGTTTTCAATCGTCCCCAAAGATGCGATGGAACGTCCGACACCAGCGGCACAATCGACGCGGTCCGTCCCCATATCGGGTAGGTCACGACACCGTTGTGCAATTTCAAAGGGCCAGGCTTCGCCATCCGCGCTCCCTTCTTTCGACAAAAACCACAAGGTCGAAATGTTATAGAAACATGCGCTTCGCGAAATACCTTCAAACGAACCACAGAGCTCATATGCATTCGTGGAATCCGGGTCTTGTACGGACGGGCCCTGCAAATCCTTGAAGTAATACTCCATAAAGACTCCGAACGCGCAGCCGTGAATCATTTCGGCAGCGCCGATTTCCGTGCACCGTGCCAATCCTTTCCGCAATCCCTCTTCGTCATACCCAAAGAATGCGGCGAATCCGTGCCCGAGCGCATGCTCGCACGCGACAGAAATCTCGTATTCTACACATTGCGACGCGCTCGAAAGCGGATCCTCCTCATCGAGGAAGTCGCGGGCGATCATTTCATGAATGCAGCCACCTCGGTATTCGACGTCACAGTAGCGCAATCCCTCGACGCCAAATTGCTCGTACAATGCGCGCCCGAATGCGTGCGCTGCACTGTGCTGAGAGACAGGCGTCACTGTTTTCGTTACGCGCAGATATTCTTCTCGTGCTTTTTCCGCACCATCGCGTTCGATAAGTGCGCTCCATGTCAGCGAATCAAAGAGTGCCTCATGGTCATATGTCTTTCCGGAGGCATCAACATACCTGTGCCCAATGTAGACTCCAGCCGATACAAGAGTCACTACTACAACGAGGAGCAGGTACTTGGGCATACGCATCGTTAGGGTACCATGGGGCAATGTTTCAACGTGTGCGCGCTACGGTCCTGGGCGTTTGTATCGTCAGCACACTGCTCTTGGTGGCTTCGGGGACCATGCTCGCCAGCGCGCTTTCACAGCACGATGAGGTCATCGGTAAGCGAGCATACACGTCGACGTGGCATGGCCTTCTGTTTATCGTGAGCCCGAACACGGCATACGGATTATTTGAATCATCTATCGCGGATTTGTCGTTCGCTCGTCGCCATGATCTTGAACACCGCTTTGCGCGTGCACTTTTTCTTCATGAAGGGTATGGGGCGCTACAGTATTGCATGATGAGTAAAGAGCGAAATGGCGCAGCCTGCCATCATGAAGTGCTCGGGCTCCACGTATCGGAACTAAAGGATACGGCACTGATTGCGCAGATTATCGAAGAATGCCATGAGGGCGGCACCGGATCGCTTTTGTGTGAACATTCAATCGGCCATGCTTTCGCGTATGCCGCAGAACGTGATGCAGATGGCGTGCGCTGGGCCCTAAGTCGCTGTGAGGAGTTGCCATCACATCGCAGTTGTCCCGGCGGCGTCATGATGGAGTATTTTTTGCAAACGCTCGCGGCGCAAAGCGAGCCCGTTAAGACCGATGACATCTTCGCGCTCTGTGGTGATGTTCCGACCGAATACAATTCGTCCTGCTCTTTCTGGAGAACCCAGGCGTGGTGGCGACTACTGATGCAGGACATGCCGATGTCAGAGACAACGCGCGAAATTGCGTCGCGCTGCGTCGAAGCGGAGATGCGCGGCGATGACCGACAGGCCTGCTTCGCGGGACTCGGCAACTCAATTGGACGGCGCGTGCCGACTATTCATGACGGAGTTGAGGTATGCAGAGATTCCAGCTACACGGACGATGACCTGACGCACTGCCTGTCGTACATGGCGCGCCGTGCAATTAATGCACGGCTGCCAGAAACCGATCGTATTTGTGATGCGGCCCCTGAAGCACTACGCACAGAGTGTCAGCGCGTCGCAACCGGCGGGAACTCTCCTGCTGAATCGCCACCGTTCATCGATGAGCTCTGATTCAGGTACTCGAGAAGCGTCTCCGAACACGCCTCTTGGAGCGTCGCCTCGGGAAAACCATCCACACACAAGGACGTGCTCTCTACACTTCGTGTCGCGGGAAGACCCTGAATCAGTCGCCCAGTACCGCGCGCGCACGCTTCCCTGTCGCCACTATCGAGTTCGCTGCAACGCTTCGCAATACTGGCTATCGTCGTTGCATCACGTGTAGCAGGGGGTGTCTCGTGCGACCACAGTGTCGGTATGTTATACACGCACCCTGCTCGTGCCGCGCCCTCGAACTCTCGGCAGAGTACATACGCGTCAGGGTCGGTCGGCTGCAAAGTAAAGTCGCCACTCATTTGCTGGTAATACCATTCCATCATGACGCCCCACGCGCATCCACGCAGGGCCGGCAGCGCACCCGCAGTGGTACACATCTCCATCGCCACAGGCACTTTCTCTCTTTCATACCCACTGAAAGCGAGGAATCCATGTCCGAGACCATGCTCACATTCGACTCGGTCAGGGTGTTGTAGACACACGCGGGAGGCGTCTATCGAAGAGCCGTTCTCAACGAGTATCTGCCCCATCATCTCGTGGAGGCATCCATACACGAACTCATCCCCACAGTATGAGAGACCATCGCTGCCAACCTCTTTATACAGCGCCTGCGAAAAGGCGTGCGCAATCGTGTGCTTCAAGCCGAGCGACAACCAATCATCATTCGTGATACGAAGAAACTCTGTTCGGGCACGATGCGGTCCTGAGTCGCGTACCAACGCTCGCCAGTAGTCCGTATGCACCAGCGTCTCGAGACCAATCTCTTGAGCACTCGCTCGAGACTGCGAACCAGTAGGTAGCCACCAGACGGCAAGCGCCACACTGGAGACGACTAGTGCACTGATGATAAGTGTTCGCTTCATACGCGAATAATACCGCACGTCGATTATGTCCGCATCACACGGTACAATATCGTCCATGAGGGCAGTGCTGTGGAATATCGTACTGGTGTTAGGCGCGACGTGCCTTGCGGGCGCAGCGTTCTGGGCTTCGTTCTTCTCTGTACAGGCGCTCACCGAGCTACCCCCACACCCAACGCAGACATCACGATATACGGGCGTTGTGCTCCGTCACAATGTAGGTCTACGCGAACTTACTGTCATGCAGGCATCAACACTGCCGAGCGTACTGCCTCCCATGCCCGTTCGCTTCGCGTACACTGACGATACACGCTGGGGGGTACGGACCGTCACTTTCGCAAGCGGCACAATTGAACGTTTCGAGTACGAATTCCTAGACCACATGCCGACCTTGGTGCCGGATACGTTCGTCATGGTCGTACGTGATCCGTACGAAAACGCTTTCGTCGCCGAGTCAATTATTTTCTTCCGGCGCATTGATATATGACCCGCACTGCACTCTTGTTGGCTTCAATACTTATCGGCTCACTCGTCTCCGCGGCCGCTGGTGCCTACGTCGCACTCAAGGACAACGATTTTTCGTTCGCGTGGATACGGTCACCGGACTACCTATTCCAAGTGCAGATGTTTGAGGACCTCGTCATTCTCGACTACGATGCAGAAACACTGAAGCTGAAAGTCATGCTGTACTCCCGCATTATGAGAGAGTATCAGCCGGTAACACTCATCGCGAACGGCCTTACGGTGGCCCGACAAGATGCCATTATCGAAGATGGCGTTATCGTCGGGGTTACGCCGGCGCGAGAAGCGTCAGTGTCGGATCTCCAAGCAGGCATGAGAGGTTCGGGCGTTATGCGCCTGTATAAAGACGGCGTCTATCGCATAGACCATCTCCTCATTGGCGACCCGTTTCCGCGGCCGTAATCCTGCCCCCGGAAAGTCACGGGGTGAATCCCCACGCTTCAAGTGTGTGCCGCACCCAAATACCTAAGTCACGCAGGCCGTGGGAAACATCCTCGTGCATAAACGCACCGGGACCAACTTCTGTATCGATTCCCTTCTCTACTTCAACGGTGATGGGATTCTCGAGAATGTACGGGTCTTTGCGAATGCCGGTAATCTGCCAAGAAATACGGCCGTTCGGCACGCCGCCCGCTACAATAAATTCGTTTTCCACGACGCCCCGTGCAACATGCACTCCGGGCATGGCTGCACCGATTGGCGTCAGCTGGTAACGATATTCGTGATTGAGCGCTTGAAAATAATCCGGAAGTGCAATAGTTGCATTCCCAGAAGCTTCGAGTGTCGCCGTGCCGTCGTACCAGTTCTTCGCATCTGGGGACTCGACGAAAGAGTGGTACAGCAACGAATTTGCTGGGTCGAGCGGATGGTCAATCACGAATGTGCCGGAACCCTTGGAAATTGCGCCGTTCACGAACACATTGCGGAAGCCATAGGTATTGCGAGTAAATGTCGTCTGGTACGTCGCTTGAGTGTAGTATCCGCTCTGCCCGTAGTACCCACTCTCCGCGTAGCCACAGGCCGCGCTGACAACGCCCGGCATCAGAGAGAACGCGACACATGCGAGGAGTAATCGATTTCTCATAGACATAACGGTTCGTAGAGGCACTGCCCTGCAGGAACAAGTTCGTTTGGCCCCTTTTTCACTTCGTTGATGATGGGGTTGTCGCGAATGTATGGATCGTGGCGGACTGCAGTTACCTGCCACGTAATCTCACCGTACGGTTGTCCGCCGGCAACAACGAACGAGTTACCCACAACCTCGGCTTTCACATGCAAATTTGGCATCGGCGCATAGTGTGGGAACAGTTGATAGCGGAAATCGGTATTCAGCGCTTCGAAGTACGCTGGCAATTCAATGCGTGCTTCCCCGTTCCCATCCAGCTGTATGACGCCGTCATATAAATTCAGTACATCGGGCGATTCGACGAACGAGTGATACAAGAGGCTCCCCCACGGATTCAATGGGTGGTCGATGACGAAGGTTCCGGAACCTTTCGAAAGTTTCTGGTAGATGAACAGCGCCTGCGCGAAACGCACGTTTCCTGACAACGTCGTCGTCGCATAACTTCCCTGATAGTACGACTGCGAATAGTAGGAACCTTGAGAGTAGTATGAGCCTTGCGAGTAGTACGAACTTTCTCCGTAGTATCCGCTTTCGCCATAGTAGCCACCTTGGGCGTACCCGCAGCCGGCGCTGACAACTCCCGGCATGAGAGTGCAGACGACCATCCAGATGAGGAGTTTGCGCATCATATACAGGCAGCTTGGTGCAGGCATTCTCCCTGCGGCACTATCGTTTCCGATGATTTCGGCACTTCGATTTCGACGGGATGTTCACGAATGAACGCATCATGACGAACGCCTGTTACTTGCCACGACACGCGCCCACCGGGCGTCCCTCCCGCTATCTCAAAACTAATGTCGCCATCAAAGAAGGACCGATTGACGGGATTTTTCAGGTGCAAATCCGGCATCGCGCCATCAAATGGTGTTGCGAGGTAACGGAAATCCTTATTGAGGGCTATGAAATACGAGGGTAAGGGAATTTCTGCCTCACCACGTTCATCAAGCGTAACGATGCCGTCGTACACATTCTTCACGTCCGGTGATTCGACGAACGAGTGATACAGAAGCATGGCCTTTGGGTCGAGCGGATGGTCAATCGCAAACGTGCCCGCACCCTTCGAAATAGTGCCGGTTACATGCGCATTTCCCGTGATAAGTACGGGACCCGTGAATTCAATCGCGCCAGCATAGGCACGAGTTGGCGGCGTGAACGTCGTTGTCCATCGCGCCACGTCCGAAAATCGTATTTCGTCCATGTACCCGTTGAAGTCATCCCCGCCACCTCCGTTGGCGCCGATTTCCGTCGTTACCGGGTTGATGGTAACCGTCGAGGAACTATCGAAGCCGCAGTTTTGGCCGTTTACGTACATCGTCGTCGTCGCGCCACTGCGCACGACCGCTAGATGCTGCCACGTGGTCGCGGCGACCGTGTTGGAGCACGTAACGCTGGTGTCGGTGCCCGCCACAAACGTTGGATTTCTTGAGGTGTTGATGTTGAGGTCATATCCTGCGCCGCTCGCCGGTGTGTTCGATGTCCCGAAAAAAGCGTCTTGTGCCGCATCCTGACCACTTGAGCGCCAGAACCAGAAGTCTATGGTGAAGTTCCCTGCCCACGTGAGTTCCGTTGCGTCTGCAATTTCCAGTTCATCGTTTGTGCCATCAAACAGAATGCCAGAAAAACCAAACTTGCTTTCTTCCTTTTGCGTTGATGTATTCCCGACCACCGTAATAGTGCGGCCGAAACGAGAGTCGTCAGGAAAGAGAACGGCTCCGTCTACCCCATCACCGTGAAGCAACAGGAGTGTGCTGCTGTCCGCACCAGCGGCGAAAACGCGTGATTCATTGAGTGCGATGAACGCGCACGATAGCGCCACGGCCACCACAAATGCAGAACGAGGGCTTACTCGCATATCCGTATCATACACCGCCCTAGGACTCTCGAGATGATGCACTGTAGAATGCCGGCATGCGTATCGCAGTATCTACAATACTCGTCGCCTTTGTTTTGGCGGCACTCCACGGTGCCTCATCCACCAACGATGCTAGTATCACGATTACCCGTACGACCTATGGATTCGAGCCCCCGACGCTCACCATTACTCCCGGAACAACAGTCACGTTCGTCAACATGACGCCACGCCTGTCGTGGCCAGCCTCCGACATGCATCCGCGACATACGGCGTACAAAGAATTCGACCCGGAACGCAGCCTCGCCCCCCTCTCCTCATGGTCGTTCACGTTCACACGTTCCGGAGAATGGGGCTTCCACGACCATCTGGAAGCGCACATGGGCGGTGTCATCGTTGTTGATGAAGACGGGGCCACCACCGAGACGCTCTGCGACGAGGATGGGGGCACGGCCTGCTGGACCGCCATGCTTTTCCGCTCACTCCAGGATGACGGCCTCGACGCAGCATTCGACACACTACTTACCCTGCATGCTACCTATCCGCGCTTCGCAAAAACGTGTCATGACTACGCACACGATATCGGCCTCAAAGCATACGGACTCTATGGCCCCGAGGTTGAACTCACTCCCAAAGCCGGATACTGCAATGCAGGATTCTTCCATGGGTACATGGAGGGTTTTGTCGCTGAACACCCTGACCCTGATGACATCATCGCCTTCTGCGACCGTGTGGGGCGCGAGATTGGCGCCTCATTTCCTCTCGCCGAAGGTCAGTGTGTGCACGGCATCGGTCACGGTGCGCTTGAGAATCTTGTGCGCGACGAACCGTACTTGCGGCGAGACATCGCGAAGATGCTCACGCGTGCAATGGAGGTGTGCGACCAGACACAGACCGAGCGGGACTTTCAGAAGCGGTGCTCATCTGGTGTCTACGACGTCTTTCGCACTTGGGGCGAACATGCAGAGCCGAATGATCCCACCTATCAACCGGAAAACCTTTTCTCGTGGTGCCGCATCAGCGAAAAAGAGTACATCAAAGAAGGTTGCTACCACGAGCTGGGCAAGCGGTTGATGAGTATCCCGAATTCCGAGCAAGTCGCGAGCGTATTCGATTTTAAGAAACACATCAATCCAGAGGATTACGATTACTACGCGCCTATTGCCGCACATTCTTTCGCACTTAACATCGGAAAACGCGCCGTCAAAGAGCAAACGTTCGAGAAAGTCATCGCCTTCTGCCGCGCGGCCCCACAAGAATTACAGACCGAGTGTATTGCAGGTCTCTTTGGCGGCATCATGTTCGCTGGCGAACCAGGCATCGAATACCAGCACGCGTTCGAATTCTGCATGTCAGCGCTCTTGTCGGATGAAGAGAAACGCATGTGCTTCAAGCGCTACCAAGAGGAGGTGCGCATTACGTACGCTACGGAGCTTGCGGATAGTGCCTGTCGCCGTGTCCCGACAACGTATCGTACTAAGGATTGTCCAAGCTCCTAAATACAGACTACTGTCGAATGCGGACCTGGCCGAGGTTATAGAGTTGACGTACTTCAGCTTCACTTAGCGCGCGGTTGTAGATGCGTGCATCATCAAACACACCGCTGCTGTAGCGTGAACCAAAATTGTTTCTGCCAAGCTCTAACGCATCCATAACAGTGGGAGGGTGCGTATCAGTGCGAACAGCAGAATTGAGTCCATCCTCAGAGTACGCATAGACAGTTGCGCGCGTCGGCTCAATGACTGCGACAGCGAGAAACCATTTGCCGATTGGCACTAGAGGTCCCCCAGCCCATCCCCACGTGTCAGCATCATCATCCCACGTATAGCCTACGCGAGATATATCAGTGCATGAGGCAATATCAATTCCATCGACGGTTGTCCCGCGTGAGTATATTGGGCCTTCACACGTCTCAATTTCGTCTTCCTCAACCTTCGCCCACACTGCAAACGTCGCTGATGTGAGCGTTTCATCGAATGAGGTCACGGCAATGTAGTCGTCTGCCCCATCGAATCGAATACCCTGTCCCAACCTTCCGCCTTCCGCAGAAAGTGTCCGGCTCATATTCGTCATCGTGCCAGTGTTGTCGCTACCACTCTGGTCCGCAGTTGTACCGGTGGTTTCCGAAGTCCAATTCGTATCCTTGCCGTCGAATGTCCAGTGCCCGACGAGGCCGCTCTCGAGCGATGAGCCGCGCTGTAAGTCGACGGAAGAAGCACCGAGGCGCGCGGCTCCGCCGCGCGCGAGCGCTGCGATTTCGGTCGCGCCCAGCACTCGGCTGTAGACACGAACATCGTCAATCGTGCCATAGTAGTTGCGGAATGCTCCGTTACAGTCCCCGCCGACCTCGAAGTGATTCGCTGAACTGCCCAATGAGAAACCGAATGGTTCCGTATCGGTCTGTACTCCATCGACCCAGATAGCAGCATCGCTCCCGTCGAATGTACCCACAAGGAAATGCCAGTTTCCATCATCGACATTCGTAGCGAAATCGGTTGCAAACACTTCATTTGAACTGCTGTCAGCCACCAAAAAACTCGGCACCCCGGACGAAAGGAACAAATTAAAAGGGCCTCCGGAGTCGCACGATGCTTTGCCAACAATTAACGGCGTTTCCGATTCATTCACTCCCGGCGAACTTGCTTTCAGCCACGCGACAACGCTGACATTCGCGAGGCCATCCATCGCATTGATGTCGCCCATATCGACGTGATTCGCATCAAACTCGACGGCTTTCCCTCGCTTCCCGTTAGTCCATACGGGCAATCCATTTCCAGTATCGGTAAATGTCCCTTGGTTTCCTCTGCCGGAAAAATCCGTTGCAACGGTGCCGGTCCCATCATCAAAACTCCAATACCCCACGAGTCCGAGGTTGTTCGGCGGGCGGGAGAGGGCGACAACGCTACTCGGCAACGGTGCGAATGATACTGTCACGAAATTTGATACTTGCGCACTGTACGAAATAGTCACAGAAAGCGGCAACTGGTCGCTCGCAGCCTCATACGTAGCCACGCTAAAATAATCATCACCATCTGCGACTTCGCCCTGCTCCGTAAGTCCTGTCCACGTATGCCCGCTTGCCGGCCAGGCTACGCCGGCTCCTGCGGCAAGGCCACCAGTAAGAACGTCCAAATTCAGATTCCCTCCATCAACGTCAGTCCCTAAGAGAGCGAAATCGTGTGCCGCAGATATATCGATATTGTCTGTCGTCGTTAGTATTGCGAGACCTCCGTTATAGAGCGCGCTCGGAATGCCTGATGCGACGATATCCGCCGCGGTGCCAGTAGGAACAGCGGCGGTCCAGACCGTCAGCGATTGATTGTTGCCGTACCCATTGTCGAACGAGTTATCAATGATTTTTGTCGCGCTGATGCCCCCAATGGTCACGGAAGAAGGTGCGCCGTCAGCTGCATGCGCATTACCATTTTCGTTCATCTCGATGAAGACAATCACCTTTCTATTTGCAGATGCGGTGCCGATGTCCGCGCTGGCCCATGTATGCGTATTCGTAGTGACTGCGCCGAATATTAATTCAGTATTGGTGAAGGCTGCGTAGGCGAAGGATGGATAGGCCACAAAAAGTAGCGTGAAAACGAACGCAGGATAGAAAGATGGTTTGACGAGTGAAAAGGGTGTCTGGAACATAATCAAAAGAATTGCCAAGAGGAAAACATGGCTTGCAGGAGATTGTCGAGACGGGCGTAGGTCGAGACTTGGTACAGATTGCCGCCGAAGTAGAACCACACCTCACGCGAGGCGCCGCCATAATCCGGACTGTCGCTCATGAATGCAACGCCGCTGCTGTTCTCTCCTATTTCCACCGCCTGTGCATTTTCCATCTTCATATCAGGAATACTTGTACGAATTTGGGCTTCAGTAAGATTGCGCGGATTCCCTTCTACTTCGCGCACATATATCTGGATGCCGTTGCCTTGCGCATCTTGCAAAACAACAGGGGTTCCTTCACCATCGAAAGGCAGTTCCGTGGCTGTGAATCCTTGCGGGAGCTTGAGCGAGAATCTGAATTGTTCGTTCTGGTAGTCGCGCTCCATCGGCGGGACGACGTAGTCGCTCTCCATAGCCCCTACGGCGCCCACGAACCGTACAGAGCCGGTATCCGGCCGCGCACCTGAAAGTTTCCAGAGCAATAAAGCGAGGACTGCGATACAGACAAGCGCCGCAGCCACACCGTATGCGTTGCGATTCACAGGAATGCCCATGTTTGCATAATACCAGTAAGCGATAAGGTGAGCTTCACTGTGACTTCAGAGACATTTGCGCACTTCATTCACTATCGGCGCTCGCCGCGAAAAGTCCAGAGAACCAGCCTGTCCCCTTTGCGATGAGCTCCGTCACAAACGTGCGCACCGTTTCCACGATAGTTTCTACTATCGCTGCCGCGCCGACGGATGCCGTCTGTTCCGCAGAACCGTCCCTGTCGCCGCCAGTTGGCTTCGAGGTGATGACGTGGACGCCGTCCGTGTTGCCATCCTGGTCAGGGCGGATGTTCGGCCACTTCTCGTGGTCATAACGGTTGCCGGTGAGACGCACGGACACTTCACCCTTCTCGCTTCCAGTGATGGTGAGCGTATTGTTCTCGGTATCCTTCTTATAGAAGACCTGGCCGTCGAATGCTGGCGTAAGCTGGACGACGAGGTACTCCCACTCGTCACCAAAGTCCGTTACCTGATAGAAGAGCCACAAGTCGCTTCCCTGTTCCAAATCGTCGAAGTTGATGATCTTCTCGTACTTGCCCGTTTCTTCATTCAGCGAGTTGAGCTGCAACGTCATCATCGTCTCTTCCTTCACACCCGTTGCCGATGGTACGTATGTTGCGTACTTCGTGCCATCAATCATGTACGGCGGGTCGATCGTTGCAACGTCGAGCTTGCCGGTAATCTTGATGTCGCCTTGGAACGTGGAAGTTGCAGTACCCATACCGGTTGCACCACCTGCGCCGACGTACAGGAGGTTGGCGACGGAGAGCTGTTGTGTTGGCGAAGTCGTACCGACACCGAGATAGCCGGCAGAGGTGATGCGCGCCTTTTCGGTGCCGCCCGTACCGCCACTCGCGTCATCGGCGGTCGTATTAAACGTCATGTAGGAATCGCGATCGGTCGTGTCGTTTGCCTGTGTCCTCTCCCATGCAACACGGATAGAGCCCGGATAGCGGATGGTGTTGTTGGTGAACGCTTCGAGACCGAAGGCGAGAATGCCGCCGAAGTCTGCCGCAGGCGCCGTCGTATCGTTGCGGCTGCGCACGAGGGTCTGGATAAAGCGCGCAGTTGCGTCGTCTGTTGCCACCTCTATGCGAGAGGCGGTGCCGCCTGTGCCGAGATGCACGTGGAGCATGTTGCTTGGCGTCGAGGTTCCGATACCGACTGCTGACTCTGCGATAATCGTGCCGTTCGCGGTTGGCGAGCCCGTAGGACAGCTGCCGCCAGAACAGACCCACAAATTGTCGTCGTTGATGCGCACATCGCCTCCTTGTGGGTCTATCGTCAAATCTCCAACCGAGTCCACGAGGAACGAGGCGTAGCGCGTGGTGTCGTATGCGATGACCTGCTGCGCGGTCGAAACTGCGTCGGTGATGGAAAGCTTGCGCCATGGCGTTGTCGTGCCGATTCCGAAGTTTCCTCCGTTTGTGAATGTGGCCCACGGCGTGAAGTCGTTCACGTTTGTTACTGAACCTGTCGGATATTTACCGAACTCTATGCCGCCATCCGAGTCGCGCGTAAGGATACGAGTCGTCCAGAGGCCACCGGCATTATTACCGAGTTCCATGCCAAACAGTCCGTCGGTCCATAGTTTAGGTCCAAAGTTTCTTGGGTTCGCTCCCGAGTTCGCCTGGGTGTTGACGAATGAATTGCCGTCGCTAAACGTATATCCGGAGCTCGCGCCGGCGAAGGTCAAAGCGTTTGCAGCGTGCGTAACGGTGACGTCTCCTGCATTCAGGTTGATGACACTACCGCTGGCGAGGAATAAATCAGAGAACGCCGTGCCGGATGCACCAAGTGCCAGACCATCGTTGGCTCCTGGTTGCAGGTTTGTCGCGTTGAGGCGAAGCTCGTGGGTTCCCGCGCTATAGAAATCATGCACAGAGCCCGAAACATAGTTGAGTGTGTTGGTGGTTACGCTAAAGCCATACGTGCTTCCCCAAAGCGCCAGATGGCGGGTGACGGTTGTTGCCGCGCCTGCCGTTCCAGAACCAAGACTAATACCGTTATCGAACGTATATCCGGAAGCTCCAGCTCCTGCAAACGCGAGAGCGTCAGCGCTATGGGTCACCGTCACGTCACCTGCATTGAAGTTCATCACGCCGCCGGATGCGAGGAACAAGTCAGAGAATGCTGTACCGGATGCACCGAGTGCACCGGCGTCGTTTGCAGAGAGAAGGAGCGAAGACGAGAGCGTGAGCTGGCCCGTAGAGGAGAAGGTGGATGTGGCTGACTGACCAAAGCGCGCGGTGTTGGCGAGCAAGTTGGTGGCGAAGGCGTTGGTGGACGTCGAGTTTGTGAAGATTGCGGTAAGAGGCGTTGTTCCACCTATGGCCGTGTTGTTGATGGTGCCGCCAGAAATAGTGAGTGCGTCTGCGACTTCGGTATCATCCCAGTCGAAGGAAAGCGTGCCGGAGTTGGTTATATCTGATTTTGTGACCGTGCCTCCACTCCCGCCGATACACGAACCAGCCGCGCTTCGGAAACACCCACCAGAAAGCTGAATACCATTCGCAAAGGTCGAGGTCGCCGTCGTAGAGGTGATGTTGAGAGCCGTGGACTGGAGGCCACCGGCGAAGGTGGAGGTTGCTGTTGAGGTTGCGGTG
>JAKFXQ010000003.1 GCA_021731295.1 Patescibacteria group bacterium | reverse complement strand
TGCGGATGTCGCGTAAAACAGCCACGTGCGGCGCGGACGATAGTCTGGATTTACGAGCGCGAGCGCGACCCAAAGGCCAAATATAAGGTCAATGAGTATGCGGAAGGTAAAATTCTTCCCCGTTATGAACGGAAAGAAGTAGCTGGAGGAGATAATGAAGACGATGAACGGTAGGGCGAAGATTCCGGAGAGGGCGAGCGCACGCAGTGTCTTCTCGAACATGGGCGCCATTCTAGCACGAAGGCCCCTGTAAGGCGCTAATACCCTTCTCTTTGAGGAGCGGGAGCGCTCGGTTCCAATACGCGTCGTAGCGTAAGTACTCGCGATAGACCCGTCTGGCCTCTTTCTGCATGGCCACAAACGCTTCCGGACTCGTGCGTTCCCAAAACTCCACGATGATGTCTCCAAGGCGTGGCGCATCGGTATGCGGGACGCGGAGAATGCATGCATCGTAATTAATCTCCTTCTCGAGCGGCAGTTCCATGTCGGTGTCTATGAGGATTGGAATGCGGCCCAGCGACAGTGTCTCAAAGAAACGCGACGAAAAGTTCGCGTCGCCTTTCGGAGCAAGTACCAGGTCGCTCTCGAGGATGGAGGTGATGTACTCGCGCCGAGACTCTTCCGGAGACATCGCGAGTGTGCCGCTGTTCCCGCCGTATGAATCGCGCAGCGTGAACGCCGTCTCGATGCGTGGGTCATTCTGAAGCGAGCGTATCGCCTTGCGCCGGAAATAGATGCCGCGTTTATAGACCGTGAGGCGAGGGTTCCGCATCACGAACGCCGCGACATCGAGTACTGCATTCTTCACGACGTACTTGCCGCGTGTCACTACACTTGGAAATCCGGCATAGCCGCAGAACGAGACTTTCGGCTTCGCGCCTTTTGTGCGTGGCGCCAACTCTCTTCCCTCCCCTAAATCCTCGACGAACGGAGACAAAATAATCTCGTTCTCGTGGCGCGTATGTCGATAATCCGAACCTTTAAATACTATTGCTCCGTCTACGTGTGTCTTGTGCGAATCGTCCCGACCGATACACACAATCACCTGCTTCCCCGCTGCTTCAGCTTCGCGACGCACCTCGTCAAAGTATGCCTGCCAAGCAGGCGTCATCGTGCGCAGGTTTTGCGGAAGGATGACGAAATCGCTTTGCGTGATATCAGACACCTTCTCAATCGAGGGAGTGGCAAAGTCTTTTGGCAGGGCCTTGTAGAGCACGTCGCGGGCTTTGCCCGCGACGTGCTGTTCCGGATCTAAGAGTCTCAACACGGGACGCGTGCCGAAAGGCTTGGCAACGTAGAGCTTCACCATCGCCGCAGAATACCATTTCAGCGTCGCGCTAGCGCGCCTTGCGTGCACGCTCCAAAATACGCAGGACCTCAACACCTGAAGCAAATGCGAGTGGCGAGGCCGCAGGTTTAATCTTCTTTTTTAAGACGGCGTCCAGATGCAACATCTCCGCGTGAAAGTCGTCTGGGCGTTTCTTCTCGATAATCTCTTCCGCGATAACGCTGTCTGCCCCTGCATATCGAACTACGTCGCCGGACGGATGTCCGTTGCACACCCATTCAACGAATCCATTCGAGCCCTGTATACGCGCCCATTTGCGAGTCGGCTTGGTAACCACATCTTGAATGACGCGACCCGTCTTGCTTTTGTCAGTATCGAAGGCGAATGATGCAATGGCATCGTAATCGAGTTTCCCTTTTTTCACGTGTTGGAATTTCGCACGTACATCTTTCCATGCACCTATTTTGGCGACGCGCGAGAGATAGAGGGCAAGATGAAGCGCATGCGAATGCTCGCCGGAGGCGCCGCCGCCACGCTTCCAGTAGCCGAGATAACTATCCTGCGGTCCCGAGAGCCACGGATGTGCTTTAAAGATGCCCTCCCAATGTTCACGAAACTCCACATCGAGCGTGAGGGCATCGCCAATTACTCCCGACTTCAGAATGTCTGCAACGCGCTCGATAGACTTTGCGACCGCGTGGTCATAGCCAACAAATGCGAGAGTCCGTGATGACTTCAGCCGCGATACTAGTGTCTTTAACTTTGGGTCAAAAGGAAAGGAGACGGGCTTTTCGAGGATTATTGCTTTCGGCTTTTCTTTTAACGCTTCGAGGGCAACTGCAGTTCGCACGTGCGGTGGCGTACCAATCATAATGATGTCGAATCCGCCTCGTTTCTCCGTCCCCGCGATACAAAGTTCTATGGAATCATCCCACTTCCCGTAGCGCGTGGGATAGATGTCGTTCTTCATTCTCTCGAGTGCCTTGGGGTCCGTATCAACGACAGTCACATGCCATCCCATACGACGTGCCGCCTGCGTCAGATGATTTCCTATTGAACCTGCTCCGTAAATCTTTATTTTCATGCGCGGATTGTAAATGTTAGAGGGCCAGCCGCAAAGGCCGACCCTCGAGTAATCAAGAAAGCATCGTCAACAGTTCGGAATGCGACCTGGCGACGCGCACGCTTTCTTCGGGTTTCCAGTCGCTCCACTCGTTTAGGAATGCAATGAATTGGCACCCAAACTCGTTTGCAGCAGCAGCATCGGACGGACTGTCGCCGACGAACACCACTGTTTCTGGCGCGGCTGACTCTCTCTTCGCAATCAGCGTAAAATTTTCGACTTTCGTGTTCGGGCGACCGAGCACGGCGGCGAAAACATTGCCGATTCCCAGCGCCTCTATAGTCCGCTTGAGCGCCTCTGCAGGTGTCGCCGAATTCAGATACAGCGTATTGCCTCGAGTCGCGAGCTCCGACAACAGGTGTCGAACCTCTACAGGCAGCCCGGCGTCTGCAATCATCTTCTGCACCAGCTCATCGAATCTAGCCGCTGCCTGCTGCACTTTCGCCGCGCGTTGGTCGGGACCAATGCCAAGCAGTTCAAATGTTCGCTCGAGGATGGAAAATCGGTCTCCTCCGCGACCGCGACCTAACTCTGCTTCTGCCGACTCGAACGCCGCGTACTCGACACTGTTTGAGAACAGTGCTCGCCACGCGCGCTTCTTAAACTCCTCGGATTCGGGGACGATGACCCCGTCGAAGTCAAAGACGATGATGCTCATGACGATGTCTCCCTGTTAGTCTCTGAAGGGACTCTACCGAGTGTTTCCTGCCGCGTCAAAGTGGTGCCGGCCCCAGTTGGCGAGCTTGGTCTTGCGAGCTTCCCTTGGAAGGAGATTGATACCTGGGTCCTCATAGAAGGAGTCATTGTTGAAGTGAGTAGACGATACTTCTTCGAAGATGACTCCGCTTTCAGACCAGAATCGATGCTTCACCCCGCGAGGCACGACCGCTATGTCACCAGCGCGTAGTGTCATCCGACGACCTTCTAAGTCTATTTCAAGTACACCCCAAAGCACGTGGAATGCTTCTTCTTTCTGTAGGTGGTGGTGATATGGATGCTCCTGGCCCGGAAGCTGTACCAGAATCTTCTTGCAGTATTCGCGATTGATGCAGTCGATAATCACGACGCCGACTTTGCGGAAGTTCTCGAGCCCGTAATGGTGTGAAATCTCTAGAGCAAAGTCCATCGGGAGTGCGATACCAGCCATATTCAGCATCGCCTTCACCTCGTGGATAGGATGATAGACGAGGTCGCGGACTGTCGGCGCGAAGTCACGTGTCTCGTGGGCAACTGGCTCATCAGTCTTGTAGCTACGATCGGCCGTGACGAAACCGTCGCGGAAATCACCACTGGAGAGCTGGCCCGGACGGTATGGGAATGCAAAGTAGACATCAGAACGCTTTATCTGGGCCCCCTTCTTGATAGGTTTCTTTGCAAATACACCACGCTTCAATGAGTTCAAATCCGCAAGCTCTCTTGGGTCAATCTCGCGATCACCTGCACCGTCTGCAGCCTTTGCAGCCTTCCACGCTGAAATCCAACGTGAGAGTTGTTCTGGCGTAGATGAGTATGCATTCAGGGAAATCGTCTTCGTCGCTACTCCCACATGACGCTCAAAGATGCGCGCGCCCTTCGCATAGGCGACCTGAATAGCGGACATATTCTCTGGCTCCTCGTGTGTCGAGAAACCGATAGTTACTCCGGGATAGCGTTTGCGTAGGACTTCAATGTAACCAAGATTGAGTTTCTCGTTCGGTGTCGGATATATCGCAACGCAGTGCATCAGCGCGAAATGAGCGTAGCGATGATCGAGGAAGCTCACGAGGCGGTCCGTTTCGTCGATTGTCATGCCTCCGACGGACACGATAATGGGCTTGCCTGCGGAGACTGCTTTCTCAAGAAGCGGCCAATCCTTCGCTGAACAGGACGCGATTTTCAGAATATCGATGTTCAGCTCCTTCAAGAGTTCGACAGACGCTTCGTCGAACGGCGTCGCCATGGTCACCATTCCCGCTTTGCGCACCGCGTCAACAAGAATTTTGAAATCCTTCTTTGCGAGCTTTGTCGACTGGAATCGAGCGACATGCTTGTTGTCCGACTTCTTCTTATCTGCGGGATGTATGAATGTATCGAGGTCGCGAAACTGCAACTTCATCGCAGCCCGTACTCCGTGCTCTTTCACGACCTTGCCGCACTCGCTGATTATCTTGAGTCCATGATCTACAGAGCCCTGATGATTGTTTGCCATCTCGAGCGTAAAGAGGTCGGTAAAGTCGAACTTGTTTGTTGGTGACATATACCCCATATTGACACAATTTTTGAATCAAAGGTCAACTTCACATTCTATGTTTTTGTGTCATAATCGCTTTGGCCGTTCTCAACACTCACAGAGGAGTCAACACGATGGCCAGACGAAGCGACGTAACATTGGTCGCCTACGACATCGCCCCGTCACGCGCTCTCGCCGCGCTCGAGGACGAACTCGAGTCTCGCGGTGAACGTGTTCACGCCATCCTCATGGACGGCAGTAAGCGCGATGCGCCAAGTCCGTACTCGTGGCAAGAAGTCATGGACCGGAGCATTCGAGCAAGTCGAGCTGTCGTATGCGGCATCTCATCTCAACCGCACTGTGCGCTCGAGATGAATGCTGCGACGCTCGCGCTCGACCGACACGCCACTCCCCTGTTCTATTTCGCCGATACATTCGGCGCATGGGACCGGGAACAAGTCCGAGCGTTCCGCGACAACGCGCAAGCGTTTGTCGTGAATGAAGCGGAGGCACGGCGGGCTAGAACATCCTTCCCTCGCGGCGCACACGCTACCGGAAATCCGCTCTGGGAGGATGACTATCGTTCCGGCGACAGGGCAAGTGCGAGAGCTGCGCTCGGTCTCAAGGAAAGCGACTTCGCAATCCTCGTCTCGATGACGAAGACCACCGCCGTCAACCTCGCCCTCGCGCGCGACGCAATCGATGCTGCGGCGAGTGTACTGGCATACGCGTATGTGCCAGTGCTCTTGCTTGCTTGTCATCCGCGCGACGAGACAGTTGACGGGATCTACGCTCCGCTCCTGAAGTTCGGCAACGCTGCTGGCATCAGAACGGAGTATCTCGTCGGCGGCGAGCTCGGTGTCGAAGGTTGCGATGCGCTCATGCACAGTGGTCCTGCATCACTCGCTCGACGTGCCGCATGTCTCGGTATCCCTGTTGTCGACCATACGCAGGGCGCGTTTATGCAACAGTGGCTTCACCAAGAAATCTCTGCTGCACATACGCCTCTTGCCGATGGTGGCGGCGCGTTCGAGTCTGGGTCCAGTATCACGCTCGGTCAGCATTTCCGCGACCTCATCGAAAGTCGGCTTGGCCTTGATGTCCCTCGTGCTCATGTCGACCAGAAGCGCGCCGCCGCACAACGTGTATATCCTCGCCTCACGAAGGGCGAAGCAGCGAGACGGATGGCTGACATCATTCTCGCGTGAACGCACGCGCGTGCACAACACGAACAGAGAAGGTCCGCACTCACGAGGTGCGGACCTTTTTACATACCAAGGCGTTTGCGCATGAGAATATCTGCAATCTCGAAATCAAGCGGATGGTCTATGTTGATGCTGTCTTCTGGGGACATGTGGAAGAATCCCAGCCGCTTTCCTGACGTTGATTTCTGCTCCAGTAATGTTGCACGTCGGATAACATCCATCGCCCCTGTATGCATATAAACTTTAGGAAATCGTTGTCGCTGCAGATTATGAGGCTCATCGAACCCAGTGAATGATTTCGGCAAAAACGGCTCAAGGTGTTTCTGGTTCTCGTGTATTTTCCAAAATTTGTACGGATGCTTTGGCGTCTCAACAATCGGACGAACCGCATCAAGTTCCGGGTCCGCAAGCAATGTCTCGATACCCGTGTCGATATGCGCCGCTGTGCATAGTGGTGACGTGGGAGGTAAACGCAGAATAATGTCGGGCTCGTATCCCTCTTGTCGCGCCAATGTCTCAAGTGCGTACGTCAGATATTCGACATCAGTTGCTAGGTCATGCGACACCTCAGGGGGCTGTATATACGGAACATCGGCGCCAACACTCTTAGCTATGGTCGCAATTTCCTCGTCGTCAGTCGCGACAATCACACGCGTTACATGTTTCGCCTCCTTTGCTGCCGCATGAATCCAGTACAAGAGCGGTTTGCCGAGTAGTGCGCGAATGTTCTTGCGCGGTACTCCCTTAGAACCGCCACGGGCTGGGACGACCGCTAATATTTCGAGACGTTTGCCCTGTTCCTCGCTCTGCATCATAGCTTATTCATCACGTATAGGATGCGTTCGGTCAAGGGACTCCTCGAGCATGGCGAGTACCGCCGTGGCGACCCTCTCGCTAGAGCGACCATCCCTGCGATAAAGCAGGTCCCTCTCTAGATTTTCTCGTTCGCGTCGGAGATATGCTGGATCTGCAAGAAAGGCGTTGATTTCCTTCTCGAGTTCATCATGACTCATAACGAGCGGAGCCCCGCCAGTGCGTACAACATTTTGATAGTGATCGCGTTCGTACAGTCGTGCCACAGAACGCCAGTACGATACCTTTTGATTGCCGTCATATCCGATAAGAATTGAGGGCTTCCCGGCCGCCGCAGCATCAAGCGTGAGTGTGGATTCAATGTTGATGCAGATTTCACTATGTCGGACCACGTCATATAACTCTGCAACATCCTTATCAGTGAAGGTAAAGGCGTAGGAACCAGCAATTCCCATGTCGATTGATGTCTCCCTCCGCGTCGCAAGCAGGGTGCCTGGGCGACGAATGTGGACGTGCGGAATCGACAATCCCTCACAGTTCGAAGGATATTTTGGATGAATCTGAGCGAGTATCTGTATCGGGCGAACAAATCTGCCATCGTCTATTCGCTTGCTCAATTCTACAAGAATATCTTTCGTGTGCGGCGTTTTCCAATCACCTGGTATCGAGAAGAAAATGAGAGCCTTTTCTGGATCGAGACCGAGTTTGGTAAAGAATGCGGAACGTTCAGCACCTACACCCCCGTTTACATACACGTCAAATTGCGGAAACCCGGTAATAACCACTTGTTCAGCGTTGTAGTCTCCGAGAGAAATCGCTTCCCGGCGATTGAATTCATTGAACACGAGTAGTCTGTCTGCTTTCACTCGCGTAAAAGCTTTCGTCGTAAGTACGTCCCAACTCTTCGCTGTAGCGAGCGTCCTGATTCCGCGCTTCTTTGCGTTACGCATGAGTCGGAAATCTTCCGGAGAGAACATATTTGGAGCGAAGAGCAGGTCAGGTTTATATGTGTCGAACAGATATCCGCCGTAGTCGTCAGGGACGACAAAATAGATACGTCGGAGAAACGCGCGCCAGAGACGGAAACGGGCGAGGAACCAAGCGAGAGACTCCAACGCATATCGTATGTATCGCCGGTGCATCTCGAACCGCATTCGTCTACGAAGATACACGGAGTGCGTAGGAACAGAATTCCAACTCAGATGGAACCAAATATGCTCGGCAAACGTCGTTGCATATGGCAATAGCTCCACAACAGTAGTTTCGTCAGCAAAATTCGTCTTGTAGTGTTCAAGTCGAGCCTTGCCGCGTATCAGCAACACTATGCGATGCCCTGCCTGCTTGAGGCGCGGGAGGATGCCGGAGCGCAAGATATTTTTCTCCGTGTCACCATCATAGATACTGATGAATATCGTCCTCTGCATGCGAAGCATGTGTTACTTTTTCGGCACCGCTTCAATTCTTATTGCACGACCTAAATATGGACCGAACATCGCATCAAGGAGTTTATTGAGAATGGGTGGAATGAAATATCCTAGAAGGAACGTCGTAAACCCATAGACTTTTGCGGAGCGAACCTCCAGTCCTGCTGCCTCACAGAGACGCACGGCCTCGCGCTTCGACATTTGCTTCCAATACGGATGGTGGAAGCGATCTTCCCAGTGTGTACGTTTCCGGATGTTCTCAGGAATCAGGAGTGAGAACCAGGGCAGGACATATAGTATCGGCGACAGTATCCGTTGCATGAGAACGTCAGGATTGTATTTGTGCGAAATAACAAGTCGTATGGAGCCGTCCTTCTTGCACCAGCGTCGGAATTGTTCAAGCACCGCTTGTGGGTTCGGCGTGTGATGGATTACGTACGTGGAGAAGATAACGTCAAATGAATCGTTGGGCAGCGAGACGGTCTCTAAATCGCCACGTATCAGTGTTGGAGTGAATCCAAGTAATTGCGCCTGTTCTCTTATGAAATTGATGGATACTTCCGATTGGTCTATGGCTGTAACTTCAGCCCCAAAGAAAAGGTAATCGAACAGGAAGAAACCGGAACCGCACCCGGCATCAAGTACTTTCTTGCCCCGAATCAGCTTCGGGAGCTCTAACTTCTGAAGTACGCCGAAATTAGATGCGGGATAAGAATTATAGAATTCGCGTACGCTGTTTTTAACGGCGTCGCCTTGCTTCTCAGGATTTGTCATGCCGGAACAGTATCATGAAGTCGCCCACTGGAGAATCGCGGGCGCACTTGCAGCATTGGAAGTCTGCTGAGACTTGATAGAATCCACAGTCATGCCACAGGACACATCACATGCGCACGACACACATGCCGGCAGTGCGACACATAGTTCCACGCAGACCTCTAGGTATTGGTCTGCATGGCGCACTGCAAATCATGACTACTTTAAGGATAAACTTAGGCCTCTCTCCAGAAATCTTTCCTTAGTCGACCTCGGAGCTGGGGCTCTTCAGTTCGAGGATTTATTCCTGGCGTTCCAATATACCGGAGTCGACTTCGTCGAATTCCCACATGTAACCGTCATAGCCGACTTGACCAAGGACCTCCCGCTCGAATCCAATTCGGCTGATATCGTGACCCTATCGAACACCGTGGAACACATTCCAAACACCGAGCATTTATTTGCGGAGTGCTATCGGATTCTCCGTCCTGGAGGCATCATTGTCGGAACCATTCCCTTCCTTATGCCCCTGCATCAGGCGCCATACGATTTCAATCGATATACGAATTTTCAACTTTCAAGATTCCTCTCGCAAGCCGGTTTTTCCCAGCTAGATGTCACGCCGCTTGGAAGCCTAACTGATGCGTACAATACGATTGAGTTAAAGACATTCGATGAGATGTTCAGGGCAAAAGGTCGACACGTCTCTGCGCGATTATTGCTCAAAATGGCTCGCGCCGTGCGCCGTCTCGAAATGCGACTGCTTAGGTGGATGTTTAGGGACCGTGCGACACACAAGGTAACGGAAGGATTTGGTTTTTATGGCCTCAAGTAAACAAACGCAGCAGCACGCCGACCCTAGTACGGTGATGGAGGCGCGCTACAGCCTCCCGTACAATTGGTTGCACCCGAGACATGCGAGATTCTGGAGAGGAAAGTTTGGCTTGAGTCGAATAGTGCTCAACGAGCTTGGCGATATATCGACGAAGACCGTACTTGACGCAGGATGCGGGGACGGATGGTATACGGATCGCATTGCACGCACGGCACGAAAGACCATTGGTCTCGACTTTTCGGAGCGCTCCATCGGTTTCGCAAAGCTCATTGTGCCGAATGCCGATTTCATTGTCGGCAGTATCACCGCCATTCCGTTGCCTGATAGATCCGTGGACGCAATCACAAGCATCCAGGTCATTGAACACCTGCCTCCCACAGAGGTCGCGTCGGCTGTCGCGGAGTTCGCACGAGTTTTGCGGGATGAGGGAACACTAGTCATCTCTGTACCATCGAGAAACCGTCCAATGTCTCCCGCACATTTCCAGCACTTTACAGAAGAATCTCTCAACGATGCCGTCGGGACACACTTCCGCATTGTCAGAAGCTTAGGTCAAGAAAACCGCACCATCATGTTGTGGATTCTTGAAAAGCTGTCCGCAAATCGTTATTGGCATTTACCGCGCATCGGAGAACGACTAAGCAAGCAATGGTATCCGAGATACTGGAATATGACGGAGCCCGTGAAGGGGCAGAATTTGGTAATCGTCTGTCGAAAGAAGTAGCGTGCCCAATTCGCCACAACTAGCGAGCCGTATTTGGACATTGTTGAGCAGTACGTATACTGCCCGCATCATGGCTCGACGAAAATTTTTCAGTGTACGGGTGGATTTGGTTGTTCTTGGTGCACTCGTTTCGATTCTCCACGGCGCCATTTTCCTCGGTGTCGCGGTACTGGTGTCACAGCACGGGGGCAGCATGGCACACATCGTTGACACACAAGACCAGGGTGAATTTGTCACCCTTGGGTATGAATTAGTCGCGACAGGACGTTTCTTCTATCTGTACGACACTCCAGAGACCTTCAGGACAATCGCCTATCCAGCTGTCATGGCGGGAACATTCCTTCTCTCCGGAGGATGGTTTTGGGCGCCCTATATCTTACATGCAATCTTCCATGGCATCACTGCCGCAGCTACAGCATGGCTCGCGCACGCAATAGGACTCGCTCGACGTTGGGCCTTAGCTACGGGCGCACTATTCGGCATAAGCTCTGGCACGATACTATTGACCGTTTCCGGCATGGGGAGCGACATCATGTACACCTCGCTGTACATCGTCGCCGCATGCATGCTGTGGAAGTACGCTGAGACGAGACTCGTGCGATACGCACTTTTCGTCGGAGTACTGGCCGGTGTCGCGACATTGACTCGACCCATCGGCATCCTCGGCACCATGCCACTTATCGCAGGCATCTTGTTTCTCACGTCGGGAAGTATTCGCGAACGTCTGCGACACTCTTGGCGCCCGACGGCCCTTGCCATCCTCGCGTTCGTACTCGTGGTCTCGCCGTGGATGGCGCGTAACGAGCGCGTTGCGGGCCACTTCTCACTTTCCTCGCTACCCGTCTACAACTTCGTGTACTACAACGTACCAATGTATCTCTCGTTCGCAAATCAATCCGTAGAAGAAGACGAGCGCAATGCAATTCTCGCGCGTCTCGGGAATCCGAACCTCTACACACTCCGTGGCTACACGTACAGCGATGAACTTTCCAACGAGCAAATCAGCTTCCTCCGTGAACACGGATTTGGGTACTTAGCATTCCACATATACAAGATGATTCCATTCTTCCTGGGTAGCAGTCTCAATGTTGCTCATGTCGTCGTTTCGACGGAGGCGCCCGCACTGTTCATCCCGCTCTTCCCCAAGGTCCAAGAGAACCTGACATCAAAAGCACTCGCGGGTGATTGGAGGGGGGTGCTCGCAAACCTCCAGCGGTATTGGATAGTTACTCTTGAACGCCTGGTCTGGGCCGGCATATTCGCCCTCGCCTTCCTCTCCCCCTTCTTCGCACGCGGACAAACCCGCCTCTTCCTCATTTTTGCCTGCATCATCATTCTCGCAAATGCATTCCTGACCTCTCCGGTGTTCCAGCCGCGCTTCCGCGTTCCCGCCGAGCCATTCATTTGGATTCCAGCCATATACACGGCACATGCTCTCTTTGCGTGGCTCAAAGCACGAAGTCGGAAAAAAAATATGCCGCAATTGGCCGCTCCGAAAAAAGACGCTATGCTTCTCTTACATGAGTGACGATTTAGCAACATCTCCTGAACAAGCATCTTCGAAGACGATGCATGTCTTGGGCGCAGAGGGACTGCATGAATTTGTTCGCTATTTCTTTGCCTCTGCAGTCGCACTCCTCGCCGACATCGGCGCACTCACGATCCTTACGGAGGTCATGGGAGTTCCATATCTCGCAGCAGGAGCCATCGCATTTCTCATCGGACTTCTCATCATCTATCTCCTCTCCACACACTGGGTCTTCAGTGCGCGGCGTGTGGGTAATGCCTGGACGGAGTTCGGACTCTTTACCCTCATCGGCATAGTGGGTCTCGGCATCAACGAACTAGTACTCTGGACACTGACTGGCGGTGTTGGACTGTATATTCTCTATTCGAAAGTCGTGAGCGTAATCTTCGTCTTCACGTGGAATTTCTTCGCCCGCAAGTACCTGCTGTTCCGCTGATATGGCACAGAAGACCGCTCTCATCATTGGTGCCGGGCCTGCAGGACTTACCGCAGCCTACGAACTTCTCACAAAGACCGACATACGCCCCATTGTTATCGAGGCAGACGCAAAGTACGTCGGCGGCATATCGCGCACAGTGAACCACAAAGGCAATCGCATAGACATCGGGGGGCACCGATTCTTTTCGAAGTCGGATCGTGTGATGCAATGGTGGGCCGAGATGCTCCCCGTCGCACTACCTCACGAAGCGAACGTGGACATCACGTATCAACGTTCGACTCGCGCACTCACGGAAGGACTTAAGCGCGCAGGTAAAGAACATGGCGACGATGTCATGCACGTGCGCCCGCGGAAAACGCGCATCATTTACGGCGGCAAGTTTTTCGCATATCCGATAGAACTCTCGCTCGACACACTTTGGAAACTAGGTCCGTGGAAAGTCATCAAGATTGCCGTGACCTATTTCTATGCCATTCTCTTCCCTATCCGTCCCGAGAAGACCTTGGAGGATTTCTTCCTGAACCGGTTTGGACGTGAACTCTACGAGACATTCTTCAAGTCATACACCGAGAAAGTATGGGGCGTCCCCTGCGACCAAATGTCCGCAGAATGGGGTGCGCAGCGCGTAAAGGGACTCTCCATCATGAAAGCCGTTCAGCACGCCGCGAAGAAACTCGCACGCATTGGACCACTGTCCGGTAAGGCAGTCGAAACCTCGCTCATCGAACAATTTCTGTATCCGACATACGGTCCCGGACATATGTGGGAAGTTGTCGCAAAGCGCGTGAAAGAGATGGGGGGCGAGATTCGGATGAAGACTCGCGTAACGAAGGTTCGTGTGGAAGGTGGGCGTGTGCAAAGCGTGATGGTCGAGGGGCCGGACGGTGCTGAAAATATCCACGCAGACTACGTGTTCTCGACGACCGACGTGCGTGCGCTCCTTAAACTTCTGGACACGGATCCCATGCATAGAGCGCGCGCCGTCTCCGATGCGCTCCAGTATCGCGACTTCCTCACCGTCGGCGTCCTCCTCAAAGAGAAGCCGCGCGAACTGGACGGTGCACGACTTTCGGATACGTGGATGTATATCCACGAGCCAGGCGTGCATGCAGGACGAGTCCAGCTTTTCCATAACTGGCACCCGAAGCTTGTCGCGAACCAACAGCATGGCTGGATTGGTCTCGAGTACTTTGTAAACGAAGGCGATCACCTGTGGAGCATGAAGGACCAGGACCTCATCACGCTCGGCGCAAAGGAGCTTGACCGTATCGGACTCTTGCAAGACATCGAGGTGATAGACGGCACCGTCATCCGGCAACCAAAAGCATATCCGGGCTATTTCGGCTCGTACGAGAATTTCCATGAAGTCCGTGCGTACCTCGATACGATTCCAAACCTCTTCCCTGTTGGGCGCAATGGTATGCATCGCTACAATAACCAAGACCACTCCATGCTCGCCGCCATGACGGCCGTCGAAAACATCATGGCCGGTAGGTCAGACAAGGCCAACCTCTGGGCTATCAATACGGAAGAGGAATACCACGAGGAGAAGAAGTAGCTGGTCAGATGTGGCTAGTTAGCAATCAGTATGATGCAAGACGACACTGATTCCTTCATAATGCGTCGATGCTGAGACACTGGAGCTGGGTTGCGATGAATGTATATGGCTGGCTGTTCGGTTGGCGATTGCTCGAGCCGGTGCATCGCGCTGTTTTGACGCTTAGTCTCCATGGACTGGGATACGATAACGGTTGGACCGATAGTCTGACGGGAGAAGAGCACTTTATTTCACGTCATCTTGCACGAGCGGACATACGCGTGTGCGTTGATATAGGGGCAAACGTCGGACTGTACTCAACCATGATTGCGAAACATCTGCCCGATACAAAAATTATCGCAATTGAACCGTCTGCTGCTACGTTTGAACGACTAGAAAAAAACGTCCATGCGTACAAGGAGCGAGTCACGTGTGTGCGCACCGCTCTGTCTGACACACCGGGCGAAGCGCAGTTGTACTCGAAAGCAGCGCTCTCAGGCACAGCAACACTCGACATGAAGATTCATGACGGGAGAAAGACCGCGACAGAGACCGTGCCCGTAACGACCCTGGACCAACTTGTTGTAGACTTGGCGCTCCCACGCATCGATTTCATCAAGATAGATACTGAAGGTTTCGAATATGAAGTGCTGAGCGGAGCCCAGGCGACGCTCGCGCGTTTTCGACCTAAGTACATACAGTTTGAATTCAACATCATGCACCTGGTTCGAGGTTACTCGCTCTATGACATCAGCACATTACTCCCCGAATACGAACTGTTTAGATTGCTCCCGCACGGGCAGGTGCGTATCGATCCAAAGAAATTTAGTTCGAACATTTACATGTTCTGCAACATCGTCGCCATTCGCAAAAGCTAATTCCGCATTACGGAAAATGGGTGAAGTTAGGTGGCGCGAGAACACGTCTCCACTATACGGAGCGCACGTTTGGTCCACGAATGTTCGCGCACCCAGGTGAGCGCGGCGTCATTCTGCTTCATAGACGCGAGCGCGTTCGTGATGCCGAGAGCGAGCGCTTGTGGATTATCCGGCGCCACCAAATGCGCCATCGTCTCGTCCGCAATGGCTCGCACCGATGGAATATCACTCGCGACGATTGGGGTCCCGCTCGCGAGGTATTCGAACAGCTTCATGGGCGAAGTGTAGTGGGCAGAAATCTCCTCTTTCGCCGTGTTCGGGAGGACGAGGACATCGGCCGCCCGTTGCCACAGCGGCATCTCCTCGTGGGGCCGACGTCCGATGATATGCAGGTTTGGCACGATACCGTATTTCGCCTTATACGCTGCAATATCGGCATCTGTGCCGCCCACGACGTACACCTGCGCCTCAAGCGCCTTCCCAGCCTCGCAGAGCGTCTGGACGCCCTTCCATGCGTACAAATGACCCGTATAGACCACAAGCCGCTCCCCTGCCGGAAGCCCGAGCTTGGCACGACAGGCGGCCCTATCCGGCGCGTTGAGGAACATGTCCACATCTACCGCATTCGGCTCAAGGAATGCCTTACGCGCTTGGGCGGGATAGTCGGCACGAAATTTATCGAGCTTCCACTGGTTCGTGACCAAGACGTGCTTCACACGTCTGAATAGCCGGCGGAACATGCCGAATGACTTTTCCGGATAATCGTGAAGTTCAAAAAGTGTGCGCGGGAACACGTACGAAGCGACGAGCAAGGGAAAAGCCTCGGTGGACATGATGATGTCTTTCCTGCGCGCATTAAGCGCGAGATACACAAATGCACTCCAGCTGTAGAGCGCGATTGAAATACGAAACGCGAACGACTGCACTATATGCAGTGGCACCAGGTCAATGGTTGGAACGTATACGACTCTGAATGGGTACGTCCCCTTTTCGAGCCTGCCAAATCGATACGGCGCAATCACCGTAGTCTCATGCCCCAGTTCGCGAAAGGCACGTGCCTCATTCTCTAGGAATATCGAAGCAGCTTTCTCGCTCGGGAACCGCCCGTGAAAAAGGATGAAGACGCGCGGCTTAGCTGGTACTGACATGCGCCTTCTCGACGATAAAATCTCCAATCGCGAGGACGTCGAATCCGGTCGCGTAGAAACAACGCAGTGCATCTTTTGGCGACTGCACGATAGGTTCGCCCGCATCGTTGAACGATGTGTTCATGACCACCGGGTGCCCTGTCAGTTTCTGCATCTCGGTGAGCAACGCGTGGAAGCGCGGATTCTCGCTTGCCGTAACTGTTTGGATACGGCTCGAACCATCAATGTGTGTGATTGCCGGAAAGACATCGCGATATTCGGGGCGTACATAAAATGTCTGCAGCATGAACGGCGAATCTGGCGACTTCTCCATGCCCTCGAAATATCGTGACGCATCTTCTTTCGTGACTGATGGTGCGAACGGGCGCCACACCTCACGATGCTTTACCTCAACGTTCACCTTGTCGTTCATTCCCTTGATTTGGCAGTTCGTGATGATGGAGCGATTGCCCAGTGCGCGCGGCCCGAGTTCAGAGCGGTCCTGGAACCAGCCAACAATCTTTCCCGACGCGACGTGCTTCGCGGTTTCTGCCGCTATGTCAGTAACTTTGCGATAAGGCGCCTTCGCTTCCTTCAGCACTTTCTCAATCTCATCTGCCGTGTAGCCAGGACCCCAGTACGCATGCTTAAAATCAGACACAAAGTCACCGTCACCGACACGATGCATTGCTTCGAGCGCGGCTCCCAACGCAATGCCGCCATCGTGGGATGCTGGCTGTACAAAAATGGCTTCGCAAAAATCCTGCGAGAGAAGGCGCGAGTTCGCGTTGCAGTTTAGGGAAACGCCACCAGAGAGCGCGAACTTCTTGAGACCCGTTCGGCCGTACGCATCACGCCCTAGGTTCACGACCGCCTTCTCCAGTGCATCCTGCAGCGACGCAGCAAGGTCTTTATGGTCCTGCGTGATTTCAGACTTCGGGTCAGTGCGACGGTACTGCCCGTAGATATTTGAGATATTGCGACGGTCTATCGTCCACTCGGAAAAACTCTTCACCTCCATGATTTGCGACATGTCGAAGCGCGGTTCGCCGTATGACGCAAGTCCCATCAGCTTGCCTTCGCCATGCGCCCCCAATAACAGGAAGTCGGTCATGCGCGTGTAGCACTTGCCGATGGAGCGCCACGGCTTCACGTCGTACCACATCGCCATCGGGATGTCGGCAAGGCGCTTCAACGTGCCGTTTTTACCTTCGTAGAGCGCGGCACATTCCGTCTCGCCCGCACCATCTATCGTCAAGACGTTCGCGTCGCCAAAATTCGCACAGCGATACGCGGTCGCCGCGTGCGCGAGATGATGATCCACATACATAATTTTCGCGCCGCTCTTTTTCAAGAGGTCGCGCACGCCGTAGCGGTAAATCCAGAATGCGAGCGCGTAGTTGAACATGGACCACGCGGAGAGGAAGAAGAACAATCGGTTGATGACTGCGTACGGGTTGTAGCCGATGGCGATGATATCAATATCTGCTTCTTTGAGACCCGCCTCTTTAAGACAGTACTGGATGGCTTGGTGCGGATACCCTTTCGAGTGCCGCTGGCGGTTCAGGCGCTCCTCTTCGACGGTCGCAATGAGCTTTCCGTCCTTAATGAGAGCGGCCGCCGCATCATGTTGGCCTGTGAGGAGCCCCGCCACCTGATTTATACCGAGTATGACTGCCATGCGTGCCGAGTATACCCCGTGGGGGCGCGAGGCTCAACGCGAGAAACGTGCTGTAATTTTGGTCGAAATCAGCGCCTGTAGCCGAGCGATAAGGTCAGCGTCGACGCGGTCAAATGAGAACAACTGGCGCACGTAGATTGGCGTGCTCAAATCTTTCCGAATGCGACGCAAGCGGGCAATGAGGATGGCATCAGCCGTGACAACGTTCCACAGCACATAACCGAAAATGCCGCCGGCCCACAGAAATACGGGCAGGAGTACAAGAAGAATGAGTTTCGGCACTGCGGAGACAAAGAAATAGCTCTTCTGATTTCCGGTCGAGAAGAACCATTCGGTTGCGCCTGCAGAAATACCGCGCATCGGGAGTGAGAGAAGGAGTGCGGCAAAGATAGGCAGAGCCGCGACATGCTGAGTAAACCAGAGTGGAAACAGAACGACACAGGCGGCAAAAGCGGCAAGGCCGGTTACCACATACGCCCACAATGAAAACTTCATGCTGCGATACAGCCATTCACGTAGACGCTCGGGCGACCCGACAGTGCGCGGCAAGACGGAACGCAACACATATCCGATGGGCACGAACGACGACACTTGCCCGATAAGCATGACCGAGATAGAGATGAGACCGAGCGTTTCGATGCCGAGGAAGAAGCCGACGAGCCACGGCCACATCGAACCCGTTAACGCACCGACGCCGTCAGATCCCAAGACCCAGACCCCGCGTTCGCGGACAGCCTGCACAAAAAGTCCCCAGTCCTCGCTGGAACGATTTTGGAACATCTCTCGATACACACCAAACATGAACGGCGCGAATAGGACGACTGACGTCAGAGTTGAAATAACGTAAGCATAGACGACACCGTCCACGCCGCGTCCCATCACAACCAGAAAGAAAAAGATGCCGAGGAAGTACGCGAGACGGTCCACAATCTTCAGCGCTTGGGAATGGAAATACAGCATGCGCGACTGCATCGCCAGCTGGTAGGCCTGCTTGAATCCGTATGCCAGCACCGATATCGCGAGAATCTGCGTGAGCGCAACGAGGTTAATTCCAGAAATCTGTTTGATGAACGGCGCGAAAATCGCCATCGCGATTGCGCCTACGGCACTCGTCGAAATGAAAATCATCGCCGCGCGCACCGCGATACCGTTGCCTTGCGCCTTCCTCCCTGCCCCGTACTCGCGCGAGACTTCGGCGACCAGCATGTTGGCAATGCCGGGGAACGTGAGAATGCTGAATCCAGCCGCGACGGAAAGCATCAGCTGCCAGAACCCGTACTGCATTGGGGAAAGCGCCTGCAGGGTGAAGAAGGTCGCGGCAAGGCCGAGCGCCTTCAGGAACATATCGCCGCCGAAGGCGGCGACCAGTCCCTTGGTCATGGGGGTGAAGAGGTCAGTCTTGGTGGCCATCCGAGGTATCAAACCACGTGTTCAGCAGTCTGTACACACAAACGATGTACCGAGACGTCACCCTCCGTGAACTCGCTTGCACTCTTTGTGAATCTGCGTTGAAATGCCGTGGCTGAATATGGAATCTCAATACCTTGAGCGATGGTTGCACACAGGCCCATGGGGCACCTGGCACTCGTTCTTTGTCCGTTGCGGATACATTCTTGTTGGTTTTGGAGCTGGCTGGGTCGCGGTTGTAGCTACACTTGGCTCCGTATCAGTTTATCCCTTGCCGAACACCTTGGTACATATGTACTTTTGGCCGACATCTGCGGCCCTACTCACCAACACATGCATATTTCTCTGGGCACGCACATATGGATGGAAAATTCGATTCTCACAGCGCGTGAACATTCTCTTCGCTTTTAATCTTGAAGGGGTGAGCAATCATTCTAGATTCGAGCCGAAGCTCCATTCGCTTATAAACGACATTCGAAATCAAATCGACTCACACGGTCTGGGAAATGCCATCTCCATCATCGTTGCGCCACCCGACGTGCGCTTTCCTGACCGCAGTGCAGCAGAGGCAAAAACCACGCTCGGATTAACGGGGTCTACGCTCGTGGTCTGGGGATACGCAACACGAAGACATGGGAATCGCGTGAAATTCGCAACACAATTCTCATATGAATTCGGACACCCATCTGGAATAAATCGGGAACATGCCCGAGTACTGTTCGGACGACACGTAGGTAAGGTGCTATCCAGTGGATTATTCTCGGAGATGATTTTAGACACAGCAGATTTTCAAAGGCAGCTTCCCCCCACAGCGTATCTGATACTCGCGATGACCAGTTTATCGTTGCAGAAGACGGAGCAAGCGCGTCAGTTCGCGAAATCGTTCCTAGAGTACTATGAGGGAGAGCATGATCTAGTACGGAAAAAGGGCCTCGGTCGCGCATCACTCACTGCTGAAGACATCTTTGTTGCAGCCACTAAAGAATACGCGGCCACTCTATCCACGGATGCATCCGATGGTGACTACGACGAGCTCATTGATTGCTGGTCGAGCGTACTGAGGTATAAGCCTAATGACTACTTTGCCCATCTCAACCTCGCATACATTTACGAGTCGCTTGGAAAGAGGACAGAAGCGACGAAGCATCACGAATCATCTGTCAGCAACGCCCCAAAGGGTATCCATGAGCATATATTCAATTCTGCCTACTTCGCATTGCTCGCTGGTCGATTCGCCGACGCACTCTCTGCATACTTATCGATACCAGACGATACCTCTACGAACGTGCTCCCCGTGTGTGTATTCCTCAGCAAGCAATACGACGAAACTAAGGAATTACAGCTACTTTTTGCAGAGGGGTATATCGCGTGGCGTTGGTCCGACAAGAAAGTCGGACGTCGTCTTTTGAAACAATTTGAGAAAAGAGCAGACGTAGACAAATTTCAGACTCTCAAGACGTTTGTGCAGGAACTTATCTATCCCAAGTCAGTGCCCGACCAGTTCAAGTAGTTTCTCTGCCCTCTTATCCCACGTCATGGAAGCTACGCGGATGTGTGCGCGGCGGGCGCGTTCGCGCATCTCCGCCATGTTATTGCGCTGGATGGTGACGGCCGCGACGAACTCATCGAGTGAGTCAGGTGCGACGAATACCGCTTCATCGTCGCGGACGATGTCGCGTATGGCCGCAGTGCCCGAGAGTATCATCGGGCGCTCGGCAGCCATGTACTCGAAAAGCTTCATAGGCGACGTTTCTATCTCCGTAAACTGGTTCGACGGCGGGATATACACGAGACAGTCGCATGCTTTCGCGTAGCGCGGAACTTCGCGCGGGTCCACGTGCGGCACAAAATGCACGCGGCCCAAGACACCTTTCGAGTCCGCATACGCTTCGTACGTCGCTATCTCCTGCTTCGCCCCGCCAACAAGTAGCAGGTTTGTATCGAGAGAAAACTGCGGGAGCGCGTCTATCATCACGTGCAAACCTTTGTCAGCACCCAGTGGCTCGAAGCGACCGATGTAGCCGATGAGAAACGCAATCGGCGGAAGCCCGAGTTCCCCGCGCAGGGTCGGTATGTCAGCGGTGATTGCATCAAAGCGCGCGACGTCTGCCGCATTCTGGACGACAACTGCGCGTTCGCGCACCCACGGCTGGGTTGCGAGGAAATGCTGGCGCAAGCCTTCGGTGGTGAAGACGAGCTTGTCGGCGCGCGCGAGAGCGCGCGCCTGCCGCTTCGTGAGCGTTCCATGACACTCGGCGACAAGTCGGTACCTGAAAAAGAGGCGCAGGAGCGCGAGCGGCGCGTAGAGACCAGGCTCTGTCGTATAGACGACATGCGGCCAGCGCAGAAGGAGGCGTGGAATCATCGCGGGGATGAACAGCACGCGGCGCAAGTAGAGCTTCTTCACCATGCGACCGAACGGCCCAAAGAGTCGTCGGTAGCGAATGCCGGAAAGTTCGCTCGGGTTCACTGCGGTGTTACAGATGAACGTGAAGCGAAGCGGGGCGCGCGCGAACGCGCGCGCCATCTCTAACCCATGAATGGCATGCGCGAAGCGTGAAGGATAGTCGAACGTCGAGACCGCAAGCACGCGCTTCATGAAAACTCTGTATAGAGCCGCTTCATCAAAGACTGCAAACTGTGTTCGCGCACGACCATGTCGCGCAAGCTTTTGCGAATGGTCGCTGCATCGTCCTCGTTGAGCGAAAGGAGCGCGCGCAGTTTCTGCGCCAACTCTTCGTCCGTATCGTCAGTTAGCTGGAGGCGCGAATCCACGTACGCGTGGTAGTCCTCGCTACGCGCTAGTACCAAACACCCGCACGCGGCCGCTTCAAATATCGTCTTATCGAGCATGCCGCTACGCGACACGTTCACGAAGATAGAGGCCTTCTGCATGATGCCCGCAACCTCACGATGTGCGACGCCGCCATGGAATGTAACTTCGTCGAGTCCGTACTCCTTCTTCGCTTGCTGCAAACTCTCCATGTACCCAGCATCTTCAGGCAAAGCGGCGCCATAGACGTGCGCCACAAAGGCAATGCCGTCGCGATGCAAATCATGGAGTGCGGAGACAAGCAGGTCCACGCGCTTTGACGGCGCGACACGCCCGAGCGAGACAATGGACAGGTGTTCGCGCACGGCGCCTGGCGTGAAGCGTTCGACATCAATACCAACCGGCATCTGCATCGAATGCTTAAACTTAGCCGTGTACGAATAGCGCGAGGTGTAGAAGACTTTCTTGCAAAATGATGCAGCGATGTCGGTGAGAATGGTGCCTGCATAGTGATTGCGCCACATGAATACCGGCTTTCCCATCAGTTTCCAGAAGAATCCCATGAGGAGGATGTACTCCTGATTCATGTGGACGAAGACGGCATCCGCCTTGCGCGAATGCGCGAACGCGTAACGGTAGAAGCGCCACGTGTAGCGCAAACGATTCACGAGAGCATTTCCTTTCGCGCTCTCCTTCCCCAATGAATGCACGCGTACGTTCGCCGGCAAGTCGTACTCCCCCACTTTAAGGCACACCAAATCTACGGACTCGCAGTGTCCTGCCAATTCGCGTACCCAGTCGAGATAGACGCTTAACGCCGGGTCGTCCCTGTCTGCCGCCTGTGCTGTCATGAAGAGCTTCATATATCGCCAAGTCGTTTCATTGCTTCCTTCGGGTCTCCGTAGACTCCTGTGAGAAGTTCTAAATCTTTGCCGCTGTCATGGAGAAGTTGGATGTTCTTGGCCGCGAGCGCGTCTAACACGCGCATGCCATGTGCATCGTGCAGTTCAGATGCGTACATGCGGCGGAACGCTTCGAAATCTTTGATGAAGCAGTGCCCGCCCGCGCCGCGCCCGGGTGTGCCACCATGCCCGCTTTGATGCACCGGGTCGAGGTGCGAGCGGCCAATGCGGGGGTCTGCGGCGAGGCCGTCGCGCACGGAGTCATAATCGGCGCCCAATTTCTGTGCGAGGTCATACAAAAGATTCGTGTAGACGACTTTGATGAACAGCCAGTTATTGCCCGCGTACTTGATGAGCTCTGCTTCGAGCGACGTGCAAATCATTTCAAACGGCGCAGGTGGCAAGACATCTATCACCGCGCGAGCGCGTGCACGATTATCCGGCGTGTCGTTAGGAATACCGATAATCGTTCTGTCCGGATGCGCGGCGTCATACGCCGCCGTCGCCTCGCGCAGAAATTCTGGGGAGTGGAATACGTGGATTGATGGAAATTCCTTCTGCAGTTCGACCGTTGTGCCGGGGAGCACCGTGGATTTTACGATTGCTGTCTTCCCTTCGCCGATGAGCCCGAGCGCGCTCTTCACGATTGAATAGTCGAATCCGTTCGGCGTCGTCGGCGTCGGCACTGCGACGAACACGATGTCACACTCTTTGATGCGGTCTTTGTTGTGCACGTACGGTTCTTCGAGCGCGTAGCGAATGACTTCAAACCCACGACGCTCTAAATCGTCGGCGTAGTTGCGTCCGATGAATCCTTGGCCGACGTACCCAATTTTTGCACGCGTACCACGAGCGGGCGTCACGCGTGTCTCCGCAATGCTTGTTCCTATTTCCGCGCGCCACATGTCGCGGTACTCGATTTCAGACGGGAGCGAAAGTGTCAGACGGCCACGCTTGCCTTCAGAGAGAACGGCAATTGCCGTTCGCGCGAGCGTTTCCGGTGTCGCGATGATGGCACCCGCTTCCGCCGAAATGCCGACGTCAAACGAAACCACGGGGCACCCGACGTAGAGCGCTTCGATGACGACCATGCCGTACCCTTCAAAGTCGGATGTAACCAGTACAAGATCCGCCGCTTTGTAGTGCGCGTACGGATTCTGAAATCCGGCAAAGACGACCGCGTCGCGCAGCCCGAGTTGCCCGACCAGAGATTCGAGACTGCGTCGCTCGGAACCATCGCCCAGCAATATGAGTCCTGCACCTTCGTGCGTCTTTTTTATTTCCGCGAACGCGCGAATTGCGGCGGCCACATTCTTTTCCGGCTCGAAACGCGCGACAACCAGAACCAACTTGGTGAATTGCGGGTACGTACGAGAACGATCGAGCGGTGCGGCGTGATCCAGTGCATCAGTCTCAACAAACACCGGCAAGACGGCGACATTGTGTGTTATGCCTCGCGCCGCAAGCGAACGCTTTACGCGCTCCGACACCACACGCACCGAATCTGCACGTGGCAACAAGAGCCGCGCGAGGAACGAACGGAGTCTGTTCCCCGTCGAGTGCCCCGCAAACGCTGGGTCGAAGACGTCAGTATGCAGCTGAATATGGAGGCGGCAGCCGCGTAGTCTCGCGACAGTGAACGCCAAGAGGCCTATAAGAAACGGGTCCTGAGCGGAAATGACATCAGGACGCTCGAGCGAGAATGCGGCAACAAACGCACGCGCGGCACCGAAGAGCTTGCCCGGGCCAAACCCGTGCATCGTCGCATTCCCCGCAAGCTGCATGCTCTGGCGCGGTCCATGCGGGACGAAGACGTCGAGCCTATCCACAGTGGAGGCCTGCATGCGCTGACGACGTGCCACGGCACTGTCCGCGTTGAAGACGTTCCAGTCGGTTCCAAAGACGAGTATGCGCATAGATGCCGCTAAAAGCCGCGGAATACGGGCGATTTCAGGGTATGGGCATTCTAGCCCGAGCGGGGGTGTGTATCAACGCGCGCGTGCTATCTCAAACGCAGCGTAATGCTCTTTCATTTCACGGTCCCAGTCGTAATCGAACGAGAGCTTCCCCCACTTTTCTACCAATTCAGTATACGCAGCGTCATCGGCAACGCGCTCCAACGCACGCGCAATATCACCGGCAGAGCGCGGGTCAACAGAGAGCGGCAGCGCATCACGAATCGCCAGATAATTCTCCTTCGTAACAATCATCGGAATCTTTAGCTGCATCGCCTCAAACACTTGATTCGGCGATTGGTCGGTCCAGCTGGTGAGAATGAGCGCGCGGCAATTGCGAATTCGCTCGTACAGCTCCTTCTGGCGCATGCCCGAAAGGAACTCGACGCGAACACCAAGCCCAAGCTCTCCGGCCAAGTGTTCTACATTCTTTTTCTCAGGCCCATCCCCTATGATGAGCAATCGATACTCTGGTGGCAGTGTCGCCTGTGCAAATGCGCGCACGAGCATTCCGACATTCTTTTGCGCGACGATGCGCCCAGCAAACACTAGTTCCGTGTTCGGCTCCCCGCGCTCAATTCCTTCCCATCCTGATTTCGGGACGGGATTGTAAATGACACCAGTTCTCTCGGGAGTGAGGCCGTAGTATGTGTAGTACATCTCTCGCTGAATGTCGGAATTAAACACGACGTGATTCGCGCGCTGAAGCACGAACCGAATCAATGTGTACATCAAACGAAACCGCGAGTGCAGATTCTTCGCATAGAAATCAGTTGCGGGCATCGGCTCTGCGCCTGTTTCCAAATAGCGCTCCCAGACATAGTCGCCGCCGACACGAATCATGACTGGAACACGGTAGACGGCGGCCGCAATGACAACGGGCAGTCCCGCGGCAAGCCAGTCGAGACTGTAGGTAATATCGACACCAGGCATGTGTCTTAGAGTCGCACGCAGGAACGCGGCATAGTTCCGGAGGCGGCTGCCGCGACGTACCACGCGCACCAGATTGAACGAATACTTCGCGTCAAAATCGTAGGAGGGTTTGTCCGAATAGGTGATGACCGTCACGGTATGTCCATCTGCAACAAGTCGCTCTGCAATTTTTGGCGTGAGCGTTGCAGGGCCCCCGCTCTCTGGTTCGAAAATACCCGTGGTCATCAGAATGCGCATAGGAGTACCGTAGCGTGAAGGCGATGTCGCCGCAACATCACTGCGCTTTTGAAACCTGCCCTGTAATGGCGAGGAGTCGCGCGTACAGCGGGTCGTGCTCCCATTCTTTCAGTTTCTTTTCATGGTAACGGAACGACGTATCGTTCGTTGCGACGACATACAAATGCGGCATGAAGAAACTGGCTGGATGGTCTAACGATGCAGGTGCAACAAACGGACGCACCGTTTCCACCTTCCAACCAGCGCGCTCGACGGTGAGCCGCAGACTTTCGCGGGTGAAGAAGTTTACGTGTGCGTGCGCAAGTGCGCCGCGGAATTTACCGACATGCATCAACGACGCGATGCGCGGGATGACCGGCACGCCAAGAATGAGACGCGCGCCCGGCTTCGCTACCGTCTTGAGCTTGAGGAGAAATGCGTGCGGAGACAGCAGATGCTCAAAGAGGTTGTTCGCCCAAATGGCATCGAAGTCTTGTGGGAGTCCAAGCTCGTCTATGCGCTCAACGTTTCCGGTGCGTATGTCTATGCCGCGCGCCTTTCCGTATTCAACTTCATGCGGTGTCGTGGTGATACCAACGCTTCCCTTCCCAAACAACTGCATGTACTCGCCGTAGCCGCAGCCAAGGTCCAGTACCTTTTTATCGCGAAGTGCGAGCACGTCACAAATACGATTGAAAACGAGTGAGCGCTTCACGGGCGCGAATCGCGCATCAGCTTCAGCAAAATCCATGCGCGGAGTGTACCAGAGCGTCGCATGCGGGGCACGGACACAAAAGACTCGAGGCGCCTGGGGGCGCCTCGAGAATGTATGTGCTCTCCAGAGAGAGCGGCTCGGGAATTGGCCTACTTTGGCCTAGCCCGAGGATATGGAAAAAAGAGCCGGACCCTCCTGTGGTCGATGGTGAAGCTCGCGAACTTCTTTCGAGTTCCTGACATCGCCGGACTTCCTTGCTTCTTGTGATGGCGACCTCCGCCATCTACATCCCCAATCTAGCCCGTGAACGGCTATTCGGCAAGCACCTTTCCGAGCACCTTAGTGCGCATGTCCCGAGCGATAATGTCCCAGTCGTACTTCTCGTTAACCATCTCCCGAGCGGTCCGTACGACCGCGCGCACCTTCTCCGGATTCGTCATGATGGCTTTCACTGCCGCCGCAATCTGCTCGGGCGAGTCCTTGTCCACGGCCCAACCGGTAATCGGCTTGTCCGGATTACGCTTTTCATCGAAAAGGAAATCGGAGAGTCCGCCTTCTTGTGTTGCGATGACCGGAAGACCTGCCGCCATCGCCTCCGCAAACGAAGCGCCAAACCCTTCAGACCGACTAGGGCGGATAAAGATGTCACACGCCTGTAGGTACTTAGGCATCTCGTCGTGTCCTAAGTGGCCGAGGAAATGCACACGCCCTTCAAGCGAATTGTCCCGCACCAACTTTTTAAGTATCTCCTCGTCCGGTCCAGTGCCCGCAACAGCAAAGTGTACATTCGGCGGGAGGAGTGGAAGCGCGCGAACGACATCATCAACTGCATTCTTTTTGACCAAGCGCGACGTCGTGATAAGAAACACATCGCCCATAGATTTGCCGAGTTTGTCTTTTATCTCATCGAGCACAGCGGGCTGATAGGTCTGTGAAAAATGTTTCGCGGAGACAGCATTCGGGACAACGACCGTCTCGCCCATGTACCCCATCCGTCGCGACCACGACGCAAGAAATGTGGAGAGGCACTGCACCATGTCAGCTGACGTGAACGCGCGCTTGAACAGCGGCCAGAGCGGCCACATTGTTTTCTCGATATATTCCGGTGGATCGCCTTCTTGGAGATTGAGGATGTATTTGGTGCGCGGCGAGAGCATCTTAAAGAGGCCTGCAGGTACGCCACACGAATGCGCCATCATCGCCCACGTCGCATCGTACTGGTATGTCCTGTTCAGTCGCCACGCATGCCAGACAGCTGTGAACTGATACAGGGCCTTATTCAGATGCAGTGGCCATTTCCGCAATTCCGCCATGGTTGGATTAGGCCGCGCGATGCCGATTCGGTGCACTAAGACGTTTCCGACTTTCTCCTCCTTCGCGAGCGTTGAGTCAAAACGGTTCGTTATCATGTGGAACTCGATATCCGTGATGCGGTCCGTTATCTCCTTGATGGAGACTTCGGCACCCCCCACGTGCTTCGGAAAGTACGCGAGAGAAAAGATGAGTACTTTCTTCATTGCCCCATGTTGACACTTCACGCCTACGAACACAATATGCGTGCACCGACGACGCACAAAGGAGAATGGTCATGAGCGTAAAAGGTATGCTCTTTGATTTCGGAAATGTGCTCGGCCTCTTTGATAAAGAGAAGGCCTACACACGTCTCTCGTACGATACGTCCCGCTCGCTCGAGGAGATCCGAGCGATCATGACGGAGCTCGAACCCGAGGTGGAGTCGGGGCGCCTGCGCCACTACGAGTACCTCCACGCGGTGCGTGATCGTCTTGGCGTACGCGGACTCTCTCTGCCGGATATCGAGCGAATCGTTGGCAATATCATCTCGCCGAATCGGAACATTGTCCCGTTTGTTACGTCGCTCATGGAACGAGGCGTCCCGATAGGGATTGTCTCAAACACGAGCGAGGTGCACTGGCGGTACGCAATGGACGTGCCTATCATGCAGGAATTGCGACGGTACGGCGCGACGATGACGCTTTCCTATATCGAGGGTTCCATGAAGCCCGAAGAGCGCATCTACTCGATTGCGCTCGAGAGACTCGGCTTGGATGCACCTTCGGTGCTCTACATCGACGACATCTTGTCACACGTCGTCGCGGCGAGACACTATGGCCTTCGTGCGGAAGTGTATTTAGGAATACACATGTCCCGTGCGTACGGAAGGCAATTCTTCCAAATCACGTCCTGATACGTGACACACTCACCGCCCCGCAGGCTCGCTAGAGACTGTGGGGTGGTTTGGTATCTACAGAGAGCGCTCTCCCTCAACGGTCTGCGCATACGCGTAGCGCAACTGATTCGCAAACGCGTCCCCTTCTCCCAACGTCTGTCGCAGTGGTTTGCCGCGACGCACATGTGCCGCGCGCGCTTCCTGATTGCCGAGGCCGTAGACTTGCGTCGCCTCTCGTACCACATGGTCGAGAAACACGCGTTTTATGAATCCATATTTCTCAAAGTTCTGGTCAGCAAAGGTAATGAGGAGTGGAAGCGACGAAACATATTTCAGCATGACGCCAGCAAGCGCGGCATAACTCGCCATCAAGGACCACGCAAACAGATAACGATGTTCGCGATGCAATACGTACGCAGCATGGAATCCGAGTATTGGCAGCAGGAACTTATCGAGCGAGTGTCCCATGCCGACGGCGTGAAGCGTAATGTTTTTCGGTAATCCTGTGACCTCGTCGTCCGTAAACTTCCCTGCGACGACATCAAACTGTACATCGGGCAGTGCTTCAGCGAGTTTGCGGAGCGCGCGCTCTGCAGGGCCTTCTGTCGGGAAGAAGCTCGTAGAAAGAACGAGCACCCGCTGTTCTCGCTGCTCCCCACGTGGATGCGCCGCAACAAATTCGCGAATATACGAAGCCAAGTCGCGCATTGGCTCCCACCCCAGCGCGCGTGTCTTCTCTGTATGCAAGGCCGAGGTCATACGATTGCTCGGGCGCGACGGCAACATCACCACCTCGCCGCCGAAGAGGTGCGCGACTTCGAGCATGGTGTACGCGCGCTCGGCACCAATCCCAAACTCATCCCCCTTTCCCTTTTCACCGACCACCATGAGGGCGTCCACTATGTCGAACACGTGCGTGAAGTTGCGCTGTTGCGTTCCGGGAGAAACCACGGTCAGCGGCTCGCCTCGCACGTGCATTTCCTTAAACCATTCAATAACCGTGCCATAGATGCCTGCACGCTCTCCCGGGCCATAAACGTTATAAAAATACGTGACGGCGTATGGCAAGTGCTCACGCTCTCCGATGTCGCGCACTTTGATAGTATTCGCTGCTTTCGTTGCAGCATACGGCGATGTCTGCGGCGTCATTCCCCCATCGCCAAATTTAGTCGAAGAGCCTGCGTAGATGAGTTTGCATACATAACCTTCCGCGTTGCGCGAACGCCAGTATTCGATGACCGCCGCCGTACCAACAACGTTTAGGTCATGGACAACATCCGGCTCCAGCACGCTCTGTTCAACGCGCGCGTATTCGCCGAGATGGAAGATGATGTCTGGCTTTTCCGGCACGAAGGTCGCGATATCTTTCGTGTGTCCGTCTCGACACTCGACCCCGGGAACGTCGTTGCCGCGAGAACCAGCAAAGTAGTTGTCGAGCGAAATGACACGGTTTCCCTCTTCCAAAAGGCGTCGGCACAGGTGTGAACCAACGAATCCAGCGCCGCCCGTTACGAGGATGGTCTTGGCCATGGGGGGAGCTTACTTGGTATCGGGCGTTTGCTCAACGAAGCGCGTGCCGTCCCACTGCGGTACTGGGCCGCGAAGTGTTCCGCGTACTTGTAAGACCTGCGCGAGGCCCATAATTTTCAGTGGATACTCGGCATTCTCGACCAGTCCCTGCATACGCATAACATTCATTGCCGAGACAAACTCTGCGACGTTCTTGGCGTCAGTCGGTACCTTCAATGATGTGCCAGCCTTTAAGACGTACCCTGGTTTCTTAGTCTCCGGGTTCGCTTCTGAAAGCTCCGTGGGTGTCGTCCCGAGTTTTTTCGCTATCTTGGTGAGTGAATCGCCACCACGCACGTCATACCAGAGGTCGGTCGCATCAACCGGAGGAATCACCAAGGTCTCGGCACCAATGTCGGGATTCGCCGCTCGGAGCCGCTCTTCGCTGACATAGAAACGGCGCGCCACCGACGCGACGGTCTCACTGGGCAACATTGCATAGGAGAATTGACCTACGCGCTCTCGCATGCGTGCATCCATGTACTGCACAAAGCCCATGTACGATGTCTTCCCGGGTACCTGTAGGTAATACTGGTACGAAAAGCTGCCATTGTATTGAGACAGCGCCAAGAGCCACGCATCCGTTTCCGTCTCCGCTTTGCGTTTGTGAATATCGAAATATCGCTTCAAGAGCGCAGCTGCTGCCTCCCCGCTCTTAACGATGTTGCGCCGCTCATCTACTTCATGAACCTTTCCCGTGGCGTGGTCTCGCTCCTTTCGGACAAGGCGTGATGTCTTGCCCTGATCTTTTGTGAATTGAAAGACACCCGTCGCACGAGCACCAGAAACGCGATCATTGTCATAACCACTCTCGACTATTGAAAGATAGAGACACCACTCGGGGATTCCGAGCCGAGCGAATTCCTCTTTTTGGTCTACCCAGTAGTGCTCCATGTTGTTCAGTGCCCCGTCGACGACTCGCTTCCCCCACGGCGAGGAATATTGCGCGTACGCTTCAGCAACTGTGGTAAGTACCGTATCCTTATCGAACAATGCATGCTCCACTTGTGCAGGGGTGCCGTCGACAAGAAGTCTACGGAGGCCTGATTTGGGCAAATCGGGGACTCCAGGCGCACGTTTAGCGCGCGCCTGTTGCTCAAGCTCTTTCGCATCGGGCTTCGCTATCTGCTCCTTCTGTGTCCGTGGCGCTTTCGCCTCCGCCGCATCACTTAAGGCGCCACTAAGTGTCGCGGCGAGAACAGCCGCGAGTATTGGCGACTGTCGCGGTTTTTCTTTCTTCGCCTCATTGTTGTTAGGAATACCTTCACGCATCCGGTCATTCTACCTCACTACCATCTTCAATTTTCCACCCATCGAGCGGGTCTTTCTCACGTCGCTGTGCCGCGTACATCCCGACGGCCCCCACAAGCGAAAGCGCGAGCGCGCCGAGCCACCAGTGCCACTCCGCTGCTAATACTGCCGCGGCGGCAACTTGTGCCTCGGGTTCAACAGGCGGTGGCTCATCAGGAATAACTTCTTCCTCCTCTTCAATGCGCGCTTCGTTGTGTTCCGGTTCTGGTGTTTTTTGTGCCGGCAGCGCGACTTCGAGCTCTGGTTCAGGTTCTCGTGGCGGCGGTGCGGGGACGACGACCTGCGCGATGATTTCAGGTGCGTCGTCCCGATACATAACCGACGTCGCGTACACCGAACCATCGGGATAGTGCAAGGACGGGCGCGTCGTCATAAAGCCAATCGTTTCTGGTGCGACACGCAAGAGCACTCCCTTCAGAACAATGGTTCCGTCCGGAATGACAAAGTTCTTGCTCTCGTCATGAATGCGCCAACGCGAAACGTCGGCATCACGATGCGAGCGATTACGAAGCCCCACGCTTCCGTCGTCGAATCGCACGAAGTCGAATTCTGGCGCGACCACCTCGACAACGAATGCGTCATCGTCGAATTCACCTCGGTGTGTCGCGCGCACACTCACCCGATATTTCCCCGGATACCCCCACGTGTGCGTTATGGCAGCGCCTGTCGCCGAGCGCGCGTCACCCAGATTCCACACCACGCCCGCAGTTTCGACGACCTGCTTTTTCGTGTCCACGACGCGTGCATGCAATTGTATGGAGCTTTTTGCGAGAACCGTTCTATCCGTACCTGCCTCGAGTGAGATTGCCCCGCCCGACTTCGTGGCGCTCGTACTCGGCGTACTTTCGGCCTCGCGCGTTTCTTGTTGCTCTTCTGACACGATGGGTGCTGCAATCGCACCACTCCCCGGTGTCGGCGCACCAAGGGTCCACGATGACCCATTTCGATGTAGTGAGTTTCCATCGCCCGCGCCACTGTCTCCCGTATACGAAACCGTGTCCCTATCCGTTGCATCCTTTCCACAACAGCGAAGTGCGAGTGATTCTCCTGCGTTATTCAAAGAAAAAGCGGAGTTCATGACGAGCCCGCTGTAGGCGGGCCAATCAACGCGGAACTTCGCTGGATCATCGGCGATGATGGCAAAGCTTCCTGGGGCAAGCGCATCGCTACCATCCGTCGTCAGTCCATGATTCACCTCGGCCTCATACAACTTCCACTCGGACAAGACGAGCGTTTCTGCGCCGACGTTTTGTACTTCAATCCACTCACGACCGGTATCCGTGCCCGGCACGTCAAACATGACCTCCGTAATCGCGAGTTGCGCGCGTGCGAGGATTGGGATGGAGAGTAGGAGCAGGAGAAAGACCGAAACGCTACCGGTCTTCCCCATAGAGGACACGACGCACGTCTTCGTGCGAAACTTCGCCGTTGTGCGGCGCCTTCGTAGCTTCGTTCGGACGCGCCGTTTCTTCGCGCGGTGGTAGAGGTGGTTTTGGATCGTCGCGTTGCACGCTCTCTGGCGCTGGCTTTCCTCCCTGGCCTTTGGCCGCCTGCTTAGCGCGTAAAATCTCTATAGGCGAGCGCTGATCGCGCGGCGGTTGGACGTTCGATATTGCAGCCTTCAGCGCTTGGCGCGGGTCATTCTTCTCCTCGCGCGCTTCCTGCGCGTAGGCATCGAGAATCGGACTTGGTTCCGCGCGTACTTCCGGCTCGCGTGGACGCTCTTCACGTGGCCGAGGTGGCGGCGATGGTGGTGCCGAACGAGGTTCGCGCGGTTCACGATACTCGCGCTGTTCACGCGGCCGGTCGTTTCGCTCCTGTCGCTCCGGCGGACGGTCCCGACGTTCCGGAGGACGGCTACTGCCCGAACTTCCACTGTACGGTCGGTCCCCATACGGCCGGTCTGAGCGTGGACCATCTGCTTTCTTCTCGACAACCGGCGCTGCAAATTCTTGCTGACGGTCGCGAATTTGCGTCTCCACATCGGCCTTCGTACGACCAAATAATTTTCGTGAACTCGTGATGACGTCATCTTTATAGGAAATAGAGGGTGGTTCGATAGGTGGAATAGTCTGCGCAGAAAACGGCGCCGAGCCAACGCCATCAATCATCAAAGTCAGATACACTTGCCCCACGCCAAGCAAGACCAAATCTTCCGCAGTGAATGTTGGTTCAAACACCGTTTTCAGCACCTCTGCGTCAAACGGACCCACGCGAAAGACGGCCATAGTGCCGACGTTGCCAAAAACTGCGTCGCGCACATTCTCTTCCATTTGTTCGATGTACTGGTTCGCGAGCGTGAGTGCGAGTTTGTATTTGCGCGATTCAGAGAGAATGTCGGCAAATGCTTCGTTCATCATCGACTGGAACTCGTCGACATAGAAGTACACGCGCGGTAATTTCGCCATGCGCGACGCCGGTTCATCGGCACGAGACATCGCGGCGAGATATATCTTCACCGTCAGCATGGAGCCGAGAAGTGCGGCGTTCGACTCGCCCATTCTGCCCTTTGAGAGATTGACGATGAAAATCTTTCGTTCGTCCATCATTGCGCGCAAATCAAACGACGAGCGCGCCTGCCCGACAATGTTGCGCACGAGCGGATTTGCCACGAACTGACCTACCTTGTTCTGAATGGCCGGTGTCGCTTCTTGTGTATAGCGGTCCGTATACGTCGCGAACTCAACGGTCCAGAACTCGCGGACAATCGGGTCAGTAATCTTCTCGATGACCGCTTTGCGGAATATCTTGTTCGTGAGCATGCGATTCACGTCCAAGAGTGTGGAGCCGGGGTATTCGAGCAGTGCGAGGAGCGTATTCTGCAGAATGTATTCCATGCGCGCGCTCCACGCGTCTACCCAAATGCGCTTGAACGCTCCCATGAGTCCCGAGACCACAAGATGGCGTTTGTCGTACCCAACGTCTTCCATCACATTGAACCCAATCGGATGATCCGTATCAAATGGGGCGAAATAAAGCACGTCTTTAATGCGATCGTGCGGGACGAAATCCAAGAGTTTCTCTGCGGTCGAACCGTGTGGGTCAATAAAACAGATACCTTCGCCGTTCTGAATGTCCTGGATGGCGAGATTTTCGAGAAGCGTGGACTTGCCCATACCCGTCTTCCCGATGACATACATGTGCTTGCCACGATCCACTGCGCGAATACCAAAAATATTGCGCTTGCCACGGGTGTGCGTCGCTGCAAAGTACGTTATCCGACGTTCGTCGTCGTTCTGATCCGACGGAGGGAGCATGGTCCATAGTATACCGCGACGGAAAATACCTGCTGTATGCCTAACAACAATGCCGACCAAATGAATGGTCGGCAAGGTGAAAAACAAAGAGCAAGGGCGAGCGAGTGACAAGGTCACCGGGCTGCCACCGTGGTTCCGAAGAACCTATCGTCTCTAAGTGCAGGCTATTCCTCGGCCGATACCCTGTCAAGCACTTGTCGCAACGAGCTGTATCTGTTTGCTGGGTCCCAGAAATACCATGAGGTTAGCCCCGCATCTGTCGTCGCTTTTATCTGCGCCGCGATATCTGCCGGCAAATAATCTTTGCCGTAGTCGAAATCCTGTAGCCACGGACGCAGCTTCAACTTGTCGAACACGGGTTTCGTATAGAGTCCGCTTTCTACCTGCTTCGTGCTCGTTGCGACAAAGACACCATTTGCGTCACGATATGCAGGGACTATTTCTTCACGCATGACTGGCTCACTTCCAATGGAGCGCACTGGAGTCTCGGTTGCGATGGCGCGGCGCACTGCTTCTGCCATCGAGACATAGACGACCTTGTGCGGGTCGTTGTTCGGATTCGAGAGGCCGGCGAATCCCTTGTTGTAGTGAGATGGATAGACCATCGGCGCGATGTAG
>JAKFXQ010000004.1 GCA_021731295.1 Patescibacteria group bacterium | reverse complement strand
TGAATAAGAAGGAAAAGGAGATTACGGCATATCACGAAGCGGGTCACGCACTTGTCGCGTCGGTCTTGCCGTATGCGGACCCCGTGCACAAGATTTCCATCATCTCTCGCGGACGCGCGGCTGGCTACACACTGAAGCTGCCGCTCGAAGATCGTCGCATGCAATCGCAGAAGGAGTTCGAGGACGACATCGCCGTCTCTCTTGGCGGCTACATCGCGGAAAAGATGATATACGGCGACATTACGACCGGCGCATCAAACGACCTGCAAGTACTCACGGCGCTCGCGCGAGACATGGTGACGCGCTACGGCATGTCTGAAAAAGTGGGACCGATGGCAATTGACGCATCTCGAGGCAAAACGCTCTTCGGGAGCGGCGTGGAGGGCTCGGAGCAGTCGGAGAGTATCTCGACCATTGTCGATGAGGAGGTGAAAAAGATTATCACCACGGCCTACGACAAGGCGGAGCACGTCATGACGGAGCACCGCAAAGCCTTGGACGCCATCGCGAAACACCTCATTGAAATGGAGACGATTGAACGAGACGACTTCGAGCATATTCTCATCACCAACGGCATCATGCCGAAGAAGAAACAAGATATCGAGCACCAGCCTGTTGTATAGTCGTTGCGTGCTAGAGTTTCCGCATGCGACCCGAACCGGCATTCTTCGAGGACGAACAAATTTTTTCCGGGAAGAAGGCATACACGCCGCAAATGCAGGCGCAGATACACGATTTCGCGGCAAAGATGCGTCTTGCTCGCACAGTGATTGCTCTCGGCTCTATCAAACAGGACATTCAGCGTTCGGTCGTCATTTCGAATCAGACAGCGCTCGAAGAGCTACGCCAAGTCGCGAATGAATGTGCGCGAGAGCTCGGATTCAAGAAAGGGTCCTGGTGGGAATAACGCGCGGCCGCTCTCTCGAGCGGCCGCAAGACCATTACTGGTCGCCGACCTCGGTGTGTTTCTTGAGGTCTTCGTCTCTCACTGTGCGCACGCGATGCAGACTGAATCGTGCCGTGAAAAATCGTTGATACACCGAACTGACAGACTTGGCCGCACGTTTGCGACGGTCCGCCCACGAATCTGCGCACTCGAGCGTACAGACGACCGAGCGCCGGTCTATCACGATGCAGTTTGTAGAGAACAATCGCCTCAGGCAGATGCGCCTGCTTTTGGGGCATCGCATGATGCACCTCCTTTCCCTGTACGCGCATCATACGGTGCGTCCACTGTCTGACAAGTAGCAGGCCAAACATGCTCCCGTATACTGTGCGCATGACTATTCAAGGACTCATTGCATCGCATAAGGGCGCGCCAAAGAAGGCCGCTATAACAGTTGATGAGAAGACGGGACTTATTACACGGATTGGGAAACCGACAAAAAAGGTGGAGCATGATTTCGGGCGCGACTGCATTATCTTTCCCGGATTCGCTGACGTGCACATCCATGCGCGTGAGGATGATACGGGTGGACAGGTCTATAAAGAGGAGTACAAAACGGCCGCTGACGCGGCTCTGCATGGTGGCGTTGTTGCGGTTGCGGCGATGCCGAATACGCCGAATCCGGTTGTTGGGCGCTCGCAGTTCGACTGGCACCGGAAACGAGTGAGCGAACTTGCGCATCCGGTATCCATTTTCAATTATCTCGGCATCGACACGAAGACACGTCCACTGGGGAAGCCGGGTGAGCATTTCTATAAACTCTATTTCGGAAAGTCGGTCGGCGATTTGACCGTCACGTATGGGAGCGAGCTGGACGTCATCCTATCGCGCTACAAAGGTCACCACATCTCATTCCACGTCGAATACGAACCTATTGTGCAAGCGAGTGCAAAGGGCAGGACACACACGGAGCGCCGTCCGCGTGAATGTGTGAACGAAGGCCTGCGCATCCTTCTGCCCTTGATCGAGAAGTACAAGATTCACGCCAAACTCTGTCACTGGTCAACGGGAGGCGAAAGCTTCGAGATGATTGAGGCTCATCGAAAACGCGGGTGCGACATTGTGCTCGAAGTGTCTCCGCTCCATCTCTTGTTTGATACGTCGATGACTGACGCGGATCCATCGCTCTGGACAAAGATACAGATGAATCCGGCTGTACAATCTCCCGCTGACCGGACTGCGCTCATCAAGGGCTTGAAGAGCGGTTTCATCCAGTTTCTCGCGACCGATCATGCGCCGCACACAGAAGAAGAGAAGTATTCAGCGTTCAAGAAATTCGCGGAGCGTTTTCCTGGCCAATCGCTCGCCGATGTTGCACGTGCGATAGAGAAAGAAGACCGTTCACTCTATCTCGCGACGTGCGAAGAGAACAATCACAGCGGCGCTCCGTGGCTCGATACCTATGCACTCGTCTGCGCGTGGCTCATGAAAGAGCACGGATTTAGTGCCAAAGATATTGCGCGCGTCACGGCGTATTATCCAGGGCAGTTCCTGAATCCGCATCTTAAAAAACAGTTTCCGAAACAAAAGTGGGGCAAAGGATTTGGGAAGATTGAGAAAGGCTATGTCGCGTCATTCACAGTACTGAACACGAAGAAGTCGACGCGTGTGCGTCGCGAGGAGTTGAAGACGAAGGTGCAGTGGTCCGCGCTCGTAGATAGGAATATGCCGGGGGCAGTAGAAGCGGTCTTTATACGCGGCGTGCGGTACTAGGCGTCGTGCGCCAGGGGTGTTTTGGTTGTCTATGAGCAGCTTTTCTCGAGCCAGCTTCGCGGCCACAAGAACCACGAGCGCACGTGGAGGATGTCGCGTATTCGCGTCTTCACGACGATAAGGAGTAGTCCAATTGAAAGTAGGCACCACACTGCGGGCTGTTCGTTCGGATTATTCGTGAGGAGGTACGCAAGAATCGGTCCAGCGACGAAGCTATAAATGCTCGCACGCCATGAACCATAGAGCACGGGCAGAATGAGGCCGACCATAGCATAGAGCGGGATGTCGCCGAAAAGGTTGTTATACGGAATATTCCACGCGATGTGCCAGTTGCCCGAAACGGAACACAGTGGAGTGCCACAGAGCATCGAGCCCAGCTCGCACATCGGTACGCTCGGCAGAGGGTAGAGTCGGACGAGCATGAGAACAGCGAAGACAAAACAGAGGGTGTATACGGTTGTTCGTATTCTCTCGCGTACTTCGGGCGGGATGAAATACATGCCCATCATGTTTATAAAGAACGGTTGAAACGCGATATGCATGTACCCAAGTAGTGTCGCGACCTGATTGCCCGTCATGCCGCACTGGTCGATGACGCTGTAGGTATACGCCTGCAGCAACTCCATCAACGAAAAGTACGCAAGCGGGAGGTAGAGCTCGGGCGGCTCCTTCTTGTAAATCGCGTACGCGGTCGAGGCGATTCCGACTGCGGCTATTGCTGCTGATGCTTCGCCGCTCCAACACATGCGCGGCATTGTACTACAAGTGGAAATGATATACTGCCGCCCATGAATACATCCCCAAATGACAAGAAAGCGCTCGCGTTGCATAAAAAATTGCAGGGGAAAATACGTATCGTTCCGGCCGCGAAAGTGAAGAATCGGGCGGATTTGTCGCTCGTCTACACTCCGGGCGTTGCTGCCGTTTCTATGTACGTAAAGGGGGATGCGGAGCGCGCGCGACAGTACACGATGAAGGGCCGTATGGTCGCCGTCATTTCCGATGGTTCGGCGGTCCTTGGGCTTGGGAATATTGGCGCTCTTGGCGCACTGCCGGTTATGGAAGGCAAGGCGGCACTCTTCAAGACGTTCGCCGACGTAGATGCGGTGCCCATCGTGTTGGACACACAGGACCCAGAAGAAATCATCCAGACCGTATTGCGTATCGCTCCTGGTTTCGGCGGCATTAACCTCGAAGACTTCGCCGCGCCAAAGTGTTTCGACATCGAGCGTCGGCTTGTCGAGGCGCTCGATATCCCGGTCATGCATGACGACCAGCACGGGACCGCAATCGTTGTTCTTGCTGGTCTCATCAACGCACTCAAGGTAGTCGGGAAGAAACTCACGAGCGCGCGCATCGTGATTTCAGGCGCTGGTGCGGCGGGAGCTGCGACGGCGAATTTACTCCGTGTCGCGGGCGCCACAAACATTCTCATCCTCGACTCAAAAGGCATCATCACCGAAGGTAGGGCGGATCTTACACGGCACAAGCTCGAACTCGCCGCATCCACGAACTTCAGTCACATCACGGGTGGTTTGAAGGAGGCTCTTGCAGGCGCCGATGTTTTGATTGGCGTCTCGGGCCCCGGTCTCGCAAAAGCGTCCGACATCAAACTCATGGCACCGAAGGCGATAGTCTTCGCGCTCGCTAACCCAACACCGGAAATCATGCCGGATGAAGCAAAGAAGGGAGGCGCCGTTGTTATTGCAACGGGGCGCTCGGATTTCCCGAACCAGGTCAACAATTCACTGGCGTTTCCAGGCATCTTCCGTGGCGCACTCGACAATGGTGTGCGAAAGATTACTGACGATATCAAACTCAAGGCAGCGAAAGCACTCGCGTCACTCGTGAAGAAACCGACGGCGACAAAGATTCTGCCGGATATGTTCGACAAGCGCGTCGCAAAGGTCGTCGCTAAATCGATTCGTTAAGTTTTGAGCGTGGCGTCAGGTCACCTGACTGTTCATACGGATACGTCTTGCGTGCCTCCGCGAGCGCCTGTTTCATCGCGATGCGTGATGTGTCGTGGAAGTACAGTTCGAATTTCTCGCGCGGCAACTGATGCACATCGTTCTTAGAGCCAAAGTACTGTTCGATGCGGGGGATGTGGTAGAGGTCAGAAACAAGAACAACTTTTCTGCTCTCTGCGACAACCGACAACGGGAAGTGCGCGAACTGATCGCCAGTGTGTTTCGTCCCGGTACCGCTGATGATGAATTTCGTGTCCGGAAAACCGAACTGTTTGGAAAGCTCGCCTTGGGCAATCATGTTCGCGAGAAGCTCATTGTGCTGTGTGTAGCCATCGAAATATATGTTGGGACCGTGCGCAACCAGGTCGTCGAGTGTGATTGCCGAAACGCCCTTCTCCACTCCAGTCGCCTTCAGACGAAGAGCAGTGACTTTCTTGGCTACCATGAAGCCTGCCTCAAGGCGTGTGAGTGTCTGGTTGTAGGTATTGTTCTCTTGGTTCTTCGGGCGCTCTGCTGGGTCCAACGTGAGTTCGGGCCCAGAGAACACGTACACCGCATCCCAGTCCTCATGAGGTTCGGGTGCGCCTGCCTCGGCGAGTGCACGCAAACGTTCCACATACGCGTGACGCGATTCTGTGTATTCTGGGTCGAAGTACTCTGGCTTTTGCGAGGGGCTGCGGGGAGTCTCCGACATGCGCGGATTGTAGCAACGATTTGAATCGAGCGGCAAAGTGCACTACAGTTGTCCATACCCGCCTTGTTCCGGTCATCAACTGGATAACGGTGGAGAATCCGCCTGTAGCTCAATGGTTAGAGCACAGAGCTTATACCTCTGGGGTTCCTGGTTCGAGTCCAGGCAGGCGGACAAGTACAGAAAACGATGCGGGGCATCGTTTTCTCGACTTGTCCGGGCCGCAAGCGCTTGGCGCTGAGGCGGGCCCGCGCAAATTTTCAGCAGAAAATTATGCGTGGGGACAACAAAGTTGCCGTGAAGTTGCCGCGCCTGCGCGCTGTTTTTCGGTACTAGTCCGAGGCGGAGCGATGTGAGGCCAGCGGGCCGAACCGCGAGCCGGGGTCGCGGAATTTTCCGAACGTCGGCGAGGAAAATATCCGTGACGACATGGGTTCTGTATACTGCCACTATGGCCGACGTCACTGTAGAACGGGCACGTGTCGAAGACATACCTGCTATGCAGGATGTCTGGTACGAATCGTGGCTCGCGACATACCCGAACGAGGAAGTTGGTATCACTCGTGATGGCGTCGAAGAGCGCTGGAAGAATCGGCACAGTCCCGAAAAAGTTGAAAAGATGCGCGCCTTCATCGAGGGGGACAATGAGTCTGCGCGACTATTTGTGGCGCGCGTAGACGGAAAAGTGGTCGGTGTCTGCCGCGTATCGCGCGAGGAGAATTTCAATGAATTGAACGCACTGTATGTCCTTCCTGATTACCTCGGCCAAGGCATTGGGACACAACTTTGGAACGAGGCACACACGTTTCTCGATGCGCGCAAAGTAACGTACGTATATGTCGCGACATACAATGCTCGCGCCATTCGGTTTTATGAGAAATTGGGGTTTATAGATACTGGAGGACGGGTGACCGAAGACCGGCTTCGCGTAAACGGCATCATGATTCCCCAAATGGAAATGAAACTCGCACCCACTACATAAGCTATGGCCCACATTCACGAGAAAATAGACTTCACGGCAAGCGTCTTCATCGTGCGCGAGGGAAAGGTGCTTCTCCATTGGCACCAGAAGTCGAAGAAATGGCTGCAACCTGGCGGGCACATAGAACTCGACGAAGACCCGAATCAGGCGGCGATTCGCGAAGCGAAGGAAGAGACGGGCTTTGACGTCGAACTTATCGGCGTACCTCGCCTCGAGGGCGTGGATGAGAGCGACCTCGTCGCGCCACGTTTTTTGAACCGTCACCATTTTAATGAGACGCACGAGCATATAGATTTGACCTATTTCGCGCGCGTCATCGGCGGCACCGAAATGTCAGAAGGCGGCACCGAGATGCGCTGGTTCTCTCGCAAGGAACTCGAAGACAATAGCGTGGGCATCATTCCTACGGTGTGCGCGTACGCGCTCGCGGCGCTCTCCGAACTCGCATGACGTATTCTGGCGAAGTTATTCACGGCGACGGAGAAGGTCGCCGACTGGGCTACCCGACGGCGAACATTGCCGTATCAGAACCACTTTCGGGCATATTTGCAGGAACGGTTCAACTCGACGGACGTACGCTTCCCGCAGCACTGTTCGCCTCCACGCGACGCCCTGTCCTCGAAGCCCACATCCTTGATTTCGATGCCGACCTCTATGGAAAGACCATCACCATCACCGCGCTTGAAAAAGTGCGCGACGACCAGACGTTTGCTTCGCTTGATGCGCTGAAAGAGCAAATTGAGAAAGACGTGCAATCGGTTCGCGAATACTTTAGAGTGCACCCATGTTTACCGGAGTTATAAAGAAGACGGGGAAGGTCATTTCGTCCGAGCTGCGGGGGAAGAGCCGTATCGTCCATATTGAGAAACCCAAGGCGTGGAAACTCACGCTCGGTGAGAGTATTTCCGTACACGGCATTTGTACGACCGTTCGCGCAAAAGGCGCTACGTACTTTGAGGTTGAGTATATGCCGACAACGCGAAAGATAACGACGGCTGACGAGTTCACGAAAGGGCGCGTGCTCCACCTCGAGAAATCGCTTCGTATGATTGATGCGCTTGACGGGCATTTTGTGCAGGGACATGTTGATGCGACGGCAACGGTACGTGCTGCCGAAAAGCGCGGGACATCCGTGCGCCTCACCTTCGCCGTGCCCAACGCAGTGCGAAAGCTGTTGGTGCCATGGGGGTCCGTCACTGTTGATGGTGTTTCGCTCACTATTCAAGAACTCGGTCGCGACACATTCACCGTCGCACTCATCTCTCACACACTGAAAGAAACGACGCTCGGCGACTTGCAGAAAGGGAGTCGCGTCAACACCGAGACCGACATGTTTGCGCGTTACGTGGCGGAAATCATGAAGAAGTGATAGGGTGCCGCCATGTTACGAACTGAATTCAAGCCACGTGAGGCGGGTAACGGCGCGACACTCCGCGTCGGCGTTATCGTCTCTCGTTTTAATGAAGACATCACCAACGCCCTGTTGGCCGGTGCACTGGATACGCTTGAGGCGTGGAAGGTGAAGGACAAGAACATTACGGTAGTGCGCACGCCGGGTGCGTTTGAACTTCCGCTCGCGGCATCTCGTCTGCTGAAGACAAAAAAGTACGATGCGCTCGTCGCCATCGGATGTGTCATTAAGGGCGAGACCAAACACGACGAATACATTTCCTCCGCAGTTTCCCACGGGCTCACACAGCTCATGATTGAGTATCGTATTCCGATAGGTTTCGGTGTCATTACACCGAACTCGCTCGCACAAGCAAAGGCGCGCGCGACGGGGAAGACGAATCACGGAGCTTCAGCGGCACAGGCTGCGCTCGAGATGACTGTGAATTCATAGGTTGCAGGGGTGGGGGCACGTGCGACAATTGTCCCATGAGACACATACTCGCTGGCGCTTTGCTCGCCGCACTTATTAGTCCGCTCACCGTGAGCGCGCAGTCCATTGCCGAACTCCAGGCACAGATTGCCTCCCTCATTGCGCAGATAACTGCTCTCCAGCAGGGCGGAGTAGCGGTGCCGCCGATAGGCCAGTCCATCGCGCCCATCAGCTCGCCCACGTCAGGAGCGGTCTCCTGCCCGCATATCAGCCGTACGTTGAAGCGCGGCATTTCTGGTGATGATGTCGCACGCCTGCAGCAGTTCCTCGCACTCGACCCGACCGTCTATCCGGACCCACAGGTTACGGGTTTCTACGGAGCACTTACGGAAGCAGCGGTTAAACGATTTCAATGCAAGCACAAGCTTGTCTGTGAAGGTACGCCAGAATCCACTGGCTACGGCGTTGTTGGGCCGCGCACGGCTGCCCTGATGGCGTTACAGTGTCCGACTATCGTGGGATCGGTGACGCCGCAAGTAGGCGGCTTTGTGAAGGTGACGCCTATTTCCGGCGCAGCACCGCTGAATGCAGTCATCGAAGTAACCGTGAACACGACGCGCTCGTGTGTCGGCGCGAACTATGAAGTCGATTTCGGCGATGGCGCGCCACCGGTGCAGATGCCGGTTGCGCCGAACATCTGTAGTGAATTGCGCCAAGTATTCAATCATACGTATCAGTACGGTGGCACCTATGTGGTTACGCTCCGCTCCGGAGTGCACCGAACAACAGCGACCATCGTTGTTTCAGGCGCGCCAAAGCCAGCGAATCCAGGTGCGCAAGATACGTTTGATGTCGCCGCAACCTCGGGCAACGCACCATTCAATGCAACGTTCTCCGGTATCGTGAACGCGCAGGGAGCGTGCAATGCAGGGCCATACACCATTGTCTTCGGCGACGGCGCTACCGCGTCACTTCCCATCACTGGCTGTACCGCAAGCTCGTTCACGGTGACGCATCAGTACACCAGTGCAGGCGTATACACCGCTAAACTTACGCGCGGTTCGACCGACGTCGGAATAAAGTCGATTTCGGTTATTGGACCAACGGGTAACACCAGCGGCTACGGCGGATACTTCTCGGTCAGTCCCGTTTTGGACAACGAATCTGTCGACGTAACGGCGCAGTTCGACATTGAGTCGACGTGTGCCGCATTCGATCTCGATTGGGGTGACGGCAGCACGCACGAGATTCAGAATCAGGGGAGCTGCGCACTGGGGGTTGTCTCGAAGCAGTACTCGCATGACTATGCGAATCCTGGCACGTACACCATCACACTGCGACGCGAACAGGGCTTCTCGGACGTAGATACGGCCTCGATTACGATTTCCGAGTAATCTCACGCCTACTCTCGGTGCGGCAATGGCGCGTCCATACGCGCGGCGAGTGCTGGGTGCCGCGCCAGTGTCGGGTCTTCCGCAATTATTTCCGCCGCTTCTTCACGTGCAGCGCGGATGAGCTTCGCATTTTTCAGCGCGTCCATGCCTAGGTCAGAAATGCCCCATTGGCGGACGCCGCGCAAATCGCCCGCGCCGCGGGCTTCCAAGTCGGCCTCGGCGAGCTCAAATCCGTTACTGCTTTTTTCCATCGTCTTCAAGCGCTTCACGGATGCTTCTCCCTTGGTTTCTGGTAACAGGAAACACAGCGGTGGGTGACTGGAGCGCTGGACGCGGCCACGGAGCTGGTGTAGCTGTGCCAGACCGAATCGCTCGGCACCTTCGATGAGAATGACGGTGGCATTTGGCACGTTCACACCAACTTCGACAACCGATGTGGCAACTAATATATCTAGCTCATGGGCAGTGAATTGCTGCATGACGCGCTCCTTCTCTTTAGGTGTTTGTGCACCATGCAGAAGCCCTACACGAAATTCGGGGAAGATGTCGGCTTGCAAGCGTTTCGCTTCTGCCTTCGCTGATTTTGCTTGGAGCGCATTCAGTTTTGCAGGGTCCGGCTCTTCGATGCGGGGGCAGATAACGTAGGCTTGTCGCCCTTCTTTTAATCGTCCGCGAATTGCCGTGTACGCTTCGTCGCGACTCTCCGGAGAAACTATGCGCGTCGTGACGGGAAGCCGGCCGTTGGGCAGCTCATCCAAAACAGATAAATCTAAATCGCCATACAGCGTCAGTGCCAGTGTGCGTGGGATGGGTGTCGCCGTCATCGAGAGAAAATGCGGCGTGAGCTCACCTTTACGTATCAACGCGTGGCGCTGTTTCGTTCCGAAACGGTGCTGTTCGTCTACGATGACGAAGGCGAGGTGCTTGAACCGCACAGCTTTCTGGATGAGTGCATGCGTGCCTACAACCATCGCAATCTCTCCCTGCGCGACCCACTTCAATAATTGCGGGCGCGAAATGGTCGTCGCGCCGCCGCGCGCAGTTTTCGACGGATACTTCTTGCATTCAGCGCCGGTAATGAGAGCTATGGAAATCGGCAGGTGTTTGAAGTATTCGACGAACGATTCGAAATGCTGCCTTGCGAGAATTTCCGTCGGTGCCATGTAGGCGACCTGCAGGGTGCCGAATGACTGACCTTTTGGTCGTGCGTGGACGACGGCGTAGGCTACTGCAGCTGCAACCAACGTTTTTCCACTCCCCACATCGCCTTCGAGTAATCGCGACATCGGATGCGGATGAGTGAAATCCGTGAGTATGTCGGCGATAGAGCGACGTTGTGCGCCTGTCGGCGGGAAGGGAATTGCCGCGAGGAAGTCATCTACTAATCCGGTACCGTCTATCGCATAGCCGGGACGTGCGCTGTTTTCCGCGCGCTCTTTGGTGCGCGCGACCGACAGGACAAACATTTCCTCAAAAGCGAATCGTTTTCGCGCGGCTTCTGCATGCGGCCCTTTTTCTGGACGGTGAATCCAATGCAGTGCCGTCGCGATTTCCGGCAGGTTATAGCGCGTGCGCACGTCTTCCGGTATTGGATCAGCAATCTCGTGTGCGTTCGCCGCGAAGACACGCTCGAGCGCATGATAAAACCAGCGCGAAGTGATGCCGTGTGATTCTGGATACACAGGAAAGAGCTGTGGCACGGCATCCCCCTCGGTCTTCTCTTGGAATAAGTCGGTGCGGACGTAGCCCTCGGGCAAGGCCTCGATTTCCGGATTCGTGATGTACGGCTTGTCTTTGCCTGCAACGGTACCGGTGAGGCGCACCGGAGTGCCTTGCGGTGCCATTTTCGCGATGTACGGCTGGTTGAACCACATCACCTTGACCCGACCACTCTCGTCTTCGAACCAGCCCGTCGTTGCTGTTCGACGACTTTTCCAGAGGCGCTTGGCCTCAAGATTCGAAAGAGTGCCGTAGAGCGTGACTTTCTCCCCGTGATTGAGTGTGCGGGTTGACCCTTCCGTGCCGGCTGGCTCGTAGCGCACGGGGAAGTGGCGCAGCATGTCTCCTATCGTCGCTACGCCGAGTTTGCGAAGGGCGCTGAGCTGTGGTTTGGCCAATCGGAAGTGGGCGGTGAGCAAGTCCGTGGGCGTCATGGGCTGGATTATAGCGGCGGAATATTGTTATACACAGTGAGCCCCCTTGCGGAGAACAATTCTATGAGTACGATGGCGGTGTTCACAGTTAGCAGGCTAAACGTTTCAAACATGTTCTTCATGGCAGACGATGGTGATGAGACAGCCAAGGACGCACCTTCTGAAGATGCGCTCGAGGCACTGGATACAGACGACGAAGACGAAGAAGAAGGCGAAGAGGTGAGCGAGGAGGATGCGTTCTAGCTCTCGTCACATGGAAACAAGCGCCCCTACGGGGCGCTTGTGAGGTAAAGGGGGGTATACTGCAGACATGCACACACTATTAAAGTTTCTCGGTACGGTGGCCGCGGTCTATCTGACCGTCCAATTCGTCCCCGGCATCACGGTTGCAGGTGGATGGACGACCATCCTCCTTGTCGCATTAGTCTGGTCGGTCATTGTTATGGTTATCAGGCCGGTCTTACATGTCCTCACGTTTCCGATTACCATCATTACGTTTGGACTCTTTGCGTTCATCCTGAACGCACTCTTGTTCTGGGGGATGGAACTCGTTGTACCAGGGTTTGATGTCGCCGGATTTGTGCCGGCCCTTCTGGGCGCGGTCGTCCTCTCCATCGCAAACTGGTTCATTCAAAAAGTGCTCTAAGCGTCTCGTTGTAGCAAAAGGCCCCGCGCGCGGGGCCTTTTGTCATGGCGTGGGTGTCAGGTGCTCTCAATTGAGTACGTGGCACCGGGGAAGCGTCCGAGAACGGCGAGAAGCTTGTTGACGAACCGCTTGGTGTCCTTGAAGGTCAGAGGAATCGTGATACTGACTTTCAGAGGGCGCCGGAGCGTATCCATCTCCTCCTCGTTCGGGTTCCTCACGAGTCGGGACGTATGGTCGGCCAGCTCTACGAAGGTGAACGCGCCTCGTTCAAACAGTGCTTCGAGCGCGGTACCAATCGGGAGCGAACCGTCTTTGTCAGCCTTTCGCGTGCCGACCCAGTAGACGCGCATACCCTCGTCGCTTTTCTCTCGGAGGATGGACGCGTAATCTTGGTCGGTCGACACGATGATAATCTCACCGACTTTCTGCGAATCGAGCGAGCGCATGCGTTCGATGAGCACCTGGTCGTCTTTGCCGTTTTCAGTCGGCGAAAAGAAGACCTGATACCCGTACGTGGCGAGCATTTTGACCCAATACTGCGACCGGTACGTCTCCGGAAGCACGATGCAGGGCTTGCCGTAAAAGGGCAGAGTCCCGACCTGCTTCAGAATTCGTGATAGGCCGAGGTAGTGAATCCGCTTGATCCCCAGACGATTGCGCATTGCCGAAAGCGATGCGCCATCGATGAGCACCGCCTTCTTCCTTTCCTCCATCAGCTGCTCTCCTTATTGCCGCACCCAGCGTGCGAGCTATCTCCACCCTAGCGCACCCCGGCCGGCCGTCAACGCCCGCAGGCTTTAATCCGAGCGCATGAAATGGTAGGGTAGTGCGACACGGAGACGTGGTTGAGGCTTGTCTCATGGCAGGGCTCGAAGAAGCAACATATTGGAGAGGTGGCCGAGTGGTCGAAGGCGGCACGGTGCTAACGTGTTAGGCGGGTAAAACTGTCTCGAGGGTTCGAATCCCTCCCTCTCCGCCGAGAAAAACGCGCCACTGGCGCGTTTTTTGATGGACGGAGAGGAGTAGTGTCCGGGGGACACTACGTGAGGGATTCGAAAGGCGCAGCGGGACCCGCATCAGCTGATGCGGGTGCGAGCCGGGGTCGCGAAATTTCTTGCGCGACGGCGCAAGAAATATTTGTGACCGAATCCTCACTCAATAATAAGCATTTTGCATTCGTGAAGCTGGAGAGAGGCACGTTCCACGTGCCGATACTATAATGAACTCATGAACAAGATATCTCACGACAGCGAAACACCAGCGCGCGGACAGCAAGTCATTAGTGCATGTGCGTTCATTCATCGTTCGTTTGATGGTGTGGAAAAAGTGTTTCTCGCGAAGCGGGCGGCGACCAAGAAATTCTTGCCCGGCGTCTTTGAGCTACCAGGAGGGCACATAGACTTTGGCGAGGAAATTGTTGCCGGACTCACGCGCGAAATCCGTGAAGAATTTGTGATGGGTGTCGAAGTGGGGGACCCCTATTTTGTCTTCACCTACACGAATGAGATTAAAGGTTCGCATACCATAGAAACACAATATTTTGCTCGGTTCACCGACCCCCTCGAGAATATCGTGCTGCATCCAGAAGACCACTCGTCATTCGAATGGCTGTCATATGACGAAGTGGTTACTCGTAAGAACGAGATTCGTCCAGAAGCCTATGTGCCGCATGACTATGCAGATGACCCAGAATATCTCGGCATTCTTCGAGGGTTCGAGCTCCTGCAAGGAAAAGGTCTGAATTTCGGTTGATACCCCTACGCCCGCGCAAGCGCAATCATCTCAACCGCGATGCCGGCTGCAATCAGCGGGCGCGCGGCCTCGGTGAGCGTGGCGCCGGTTGTAACCACGTCATCGAGCAGAAACACGTGCGCATGCCGCAGACGTGCCACGTCCGAAAGCGCAAAGGCGTCGCGCATATTCTCGATGCGCTCTGCGCGCGACAGTCGCGTTTGCTGCGCCGTCTCACGAGTACGTACGAGTGCGTTGGTAACGAGGGACGAGCGTGTGCCGTCTGTGAACTCTTTAGGAAGCGCGCGTAATACCGACTCCATCTGGTTGAAACCGCGCTCACGCATGCGTGAGGCATGCAGTGGGACAGGGACGAGCATGATGGGGCGCTGTGAAAATGCGCGGAACGTGCGCACCTCTTCGTGCAGGTATTCTGCGAGGACATTCGCCAAAAGTGGTGCCGCAGACGACGCCCTGTCGTACTTCAGTGCGCGAATACAGTCATCCACCGCAGGAGTTCGGTATGACATGAGTGTGATTATTTCGCACCCGTCAGCCTGGATGGCCTGAGGCGACGGCGCTAGATGATGGGGCTTGTACGAATCAAGCCGCACGAGGCGCTCCTTCTGCGGAAGGACAAGGTCGAGAAGCCGTTTCAGAAACGGCAGCATGCTACGATTGTTGCATGTCTCTCGCGGAAAAGAAGTGCATTCCCTGTGAGGCTGGCGTAATGCCGATGTTCCGGCCGCAGGCGGAAGAGCTCGTGAAGGACATACCAGGGTGGGAGCTCTCTGCAGACGGAAAATCAATAGCGCGCAGATTCACGTTTAAGAATTTTGCAGAAGCGCTCGCGTTCGTGAATCGCATTGGTGCTATCGCGGAACAGGAAGGGCACCACCCCGACATCTCGCTCTCGTGGGGGGAGGTCTCGGTCTCGCTTTCGACTCATGCCATCGGCGGATTATCCGAAAATGATTTTATTCTTGCGGCTAAGATAAGCGCGTAGGTGCTATACTTTTCAGAATGGCATTTTCCCTGTCATCTCTTTCTAAGCGCGTAACATCGGCCTTGGGCGTAGGCGAGAGCGGCTCGGTCATCGGCATTGATATCGGCACATCGTCGGTGAAGATTGTGCAGTTGAAGAGTGCGCACGGTGCTGCTGTGCTTGAAACGTATGGCGAGATTGCACTCGGGCCATACGGTGCGGTGCCAATTGGTAAAGTCGTGAAGCTCGCGCCTGAAAAAGTAGCAGAGGCAATAACGGACTTGATGCGCGAAGCGAATGTTACGGCGCGTATCGGCGGGATCTCCATTCCGTTCGCCTCCAGTCTTGTTTCCATTCTCGACATGCCGAAGGTGGACAACGAACAGCTGAAACGCATGATTCCTATTGAGGCGAGGAAGTATATTCCGCTCCCGGTTTCCGAAGTCATGCTGGACTGGTTCGCTATTCCCGAAGACGAGAACCTGCAGTCAGCATTCGATCAGGTCAATGAAAAGTCAGGCTTGCGCGCGAAGGGTATAGAAGTGCTCCTCGTCGCTATTCACAATGAGACTGTGCGCGCCTATCAGACGATTGCGCAGTCCACCGGCCTGCAAGTGTCGTTCTACGAGATTGAAATCTTTAGTGCTATTCGCTCGTCGCTCGGGCACGGTGTCGCTCCGGTATTGGTCATTGACCTAGGAGCGTCGACGACCAAGATGTATATCGTCGAGCGGGGCATCGTGCGCGCGACACACTTGGTAACGCATGGCGGTCAGCATATGACGGAGAATCTTGGGCGCTCACTCGGGTGGGAGTTCGACAAAGCAGAGCGCATCAAGCGCGAACATGGCATCAGTGCATCGAACGCGCTTTCGACCGATGAGAACGATCGTATCAAGACGGCAGTGTTATCAACATTGGAACGTGTCTGTGGCGAGGCCAATCGGGTACTATTGAGCTACGGAAAGCGGTACAACAAGAATGTATCTAAAGCCATCTTGACCGGTGGTGGTGCATCGCTTCCCGGGCTCGCTCCGTACGCACGGGAACTCCTGCATACGGACGCAGAGATAGCGCATCCATTTAGTCGCACCGAAACACCAGCATTCCTCGAACAGGTGTTACGGGAGATTGGACCAGGATTCGCCGTCGCTGTAGGCCTCGCACTTCGCGCCCTCAGGAACAGCTGATATGGAAACCGGCATTAAATCATCATTCATACCGAGCGACGCGGTGGTTTCCCCCACGCGTCGTGTCGCGCAGCGCACTAGTTTCGCCGACTTGCTCATTCTGCTCGGTGTCGTCTTGCTTGTTGCGTCCGCGGCACTCGCCGTCGCCGTATTTCTCTATGTGCAGTATCTCAACACGTCGAGCACATCGAAGCGCGAACAGCTTGAACGCGCCCGTGAAGCATTTGACCCGGCATTGATTCAGGAGCTGACGCGGTTGGATGACCGCATGCGAGTGGCCGACCGTATTCTCAAGAACCATACGGCACCATCGCGCCTGTTCGACATTCTCGAGCAGCTCACGCTGCAAACTGTTTCGTACTCGACGCTTTCTTTTAAAGCTGACCAAGCAAATGTCACGATGTCCATGGCAGGTATAGCGCAAAGTGTGAACTCGGTCGCCCTGCAGGCAGACTACTTAAGCCGCTCGGGGACGATAGCGAACCCAATTTTCTCGAATATCGCGCGCAAGACGGATGGTGTGCATTTTGACCTGACAGCGCTCGTGAGTCCGCTCGCTCTGCGCTATTCGACGCAGTTTACGCCGAGCGCGCCAACGACTAATTTCCCGGCGCCGACGAACTCACCCTTTGGGCAGCCAGGCCAACAGGGAGCGCCGCAACAAGCGCCACAGAACCCAGAAAATGTACCGCCTCCTGCGGAGGCCGACCCATTCCAACCATAGTATGTTCCGATTTATTTTCGCTTTTGTTCTCGTCGGTGTCGCTGGTGGCATCTTCTTTTACTACACTAAGCCGCAGTACGATTCGACGAAGCAGTTGCAGGCGGACATCCAGTCGTACAATCAGGCTCTCGAGCGATCGAACGAGCTTCAGCGTCGGCGCCAAGAGCTATTGTCACGATTTAATACGTTCAATCCACAGGACATTGAACGTCTCGGCAAGCTGTTGCCGGATCATGTGGATAACGTCCGTCTCCTTCTCGACCTAGATAGTTTTGCCGGAAGTCAGGGCTTTGCGCTCCAGAATGTGTCCATCAACAACACATCCTCGAATACGAATTCAAATACGGCCCAGACTGCCGCCGGAGTCATCGGTGCTTCGTCGGATACATTTGAATCCATTACGTTTGGCTTCTCGACACAGGGTACGTATCCCGCCTTTATCGCATTTATGGAAGCACTTGAGCGCAGTCTGCGCATCGTCGATATCGTGTCGTTATCGTTGCAAGCGGCGCCCGGCACTGAAGGAATTGTTCTGCCAGAGCCGGTCTATACCTTTGATGTTGTCCTCAAGACCTACTGGCTAAAATAATGGTATGAGCGGCATGTTATCCAAAAACACCATACTCATCGTCGGCCTCGCGGCGTTCTTAGGCATCATTGGCTGGTATGTGCTGCGCGGCTCGCCGGGAGACGATGCGCTCTTAGTTACACAACAAGTCGCAACAGGAGCACCGAATGAAGCAGAGCGCGATTTGGTTGCGACACTATTGCAACTGCGCGACGTCTCATTGGACGGCACCATTTTTACAGACCCTGCATTCCAGAGCCTCGTCGATTACGGTATCGAAATCGTGCCCGAACCGGTGGGTCGCTCGAATCCGTTTGCGCCGCTCCCCGGGAATACGCTCGTCGCACCTCTACCGCCAACCCAGACGCAAACACCTTAGCGCTGTATGCCGCCGGTTTCTGACAGCGAGCTCGCCGAGATGGCTCAGGCAGCCGACGAATCATCCGTGCCACGACGGCAGCTGGGCGATGCCAAGGTTCCCTATGAAGTACTCAAGCTCATCCCGGAAGAGGCAGCTGAGCACTATAAATTCGTCCCGATAGACGTCGTTGATGATGTGCTCGAGGTTGGTATGGTCGACCCGGAAAACATCGCCGCCATAGACGCACTCAATTTCATCACGCGCAAGACGGGGACGCCGTTCAAGATATTTCAGATTTCGCAGGAAGATTTCGACAAAGTACTCACGATGTATCGCGGGCTCGGCGGGGAAGTGGACCGTGCCGTTTCTGATCTTGAGTCCGAGCAGGTGAAGCAAGTGCACAAAGAGAAAATTGAGGACGAATTGAACCTAACGGGAGCGGGGAATCGCGGTGCGCCGACGATTCAGGAAGATGCGCCGACGGTGAAGATTGCATCCACAATTTTGCGCTATGCGATTGATGGAGGCGCATCCGACATCCACATAGAGCCGACAGCCTCAGGTGTGCGCGTACGCTATCGTGTTGACGGCGAACTGCATACGTCCGTCGTACTCCCGCTCAACACGCATCGCTCACTCATTGCCCGTATCAAAGTACTCGCGTCTATCCGTCTCGACGAGAGTCGCAAGCCACAAGACGGACGCTTTAGCGCAACGATTGATGAGCGACAAATAGACTTCCGTGTCTCTACGTTTCCGTCGGCGTATGGAGAAAAGATAGTGATGCGTATTCTTGATCGCGCGCGCGGCTTCATTTCCATGGACAAGCTGGGATTGAGCGACGCCTCGCTTTCGCTTGTGCGTCGTGCTATTCGGCAGCCGCACGGACTCATCTTGGTTTCTGGGCCGACCGGCTCGGGTAAATCCACGACGCTCTATTCTATGCTCTCCGAGTTGGACCGCGAGCACTCAAACATACTTTCTCTCGAGGATCCAATCGAATACTACATCGACGGCATTACACAGTCGCAGATGCGCCCTGAAATCGGATACACTTTCGCGACCGGTTTGCGCACGACACTGCGTCAAGACCCGGACATCATCATGGTCGGTGAAATCCGCGACGGCGAGACGGCCAAATTGGCCATTCAAGCCGCGCTCACCGGTCACCTCGTTTTCTCCACGATTCACACCAATGATGCGGTCGGCACCATTCCACGCCTCATTGATATGGGTGTCGAACCGTATCTCATCCCGCCAGTCCTCATCTGCTCCATTGCACAACGCCTCGTACGCACGCTCTGTCCTGGCTCAGGCAAAGCCGTTCCAATGCAGCCGTCGATTCGCAAAGATATTGAAATGGGTTTTTCTTCACTCCCCGAGAAGTATCATTTTCCGCTACCCGACCAGATATACGAACCAGAAAAAGTACCCGGGTGCGTTTCTGGTATGCGTGGCCGTATGGCTGTCTTCGAAGTACTCGAAATGACACCCGCAATCGAGCAAATTGTGCTCAAGAACCCCGTTGATTCCGAGCTCTGGGCCGCGGCGCGCGCGCAAGGCATGCTCACGATGCGCGAAGATGCCATGGTAAAATCATTCGCGAAGCTCACTCCATTCTCTGAGGTCGCGACATTAAGTTCGACCCTGGTGTTGAGCGAGCAGGACGATGCAGCACCGGAGCCAGCGCCGGAAGCACAGCCGGAACCAGTGCCAGCGACAGACACGGTGACCCCGAAAATCACTCTTGATGATGTATGACCGAACCTGCAACCAACCTCTTACTGCTCGACGATGATAGGTTTCTCCTAGACATGTACAGTGCCAAGTTCCTGCAGGCAGGTTTCCATGTCGAATCATGTAGTCGTACTGAAGACGCACTGAATCTGCTGCGCGGCGGGTACAATCCTGCGGCGGTATTGTTTGATTTGGTCATGCCGGAGAAAGACGGCTTTGAATTTCTTGCGACCATAGGGAGCGAGAAGCTCGCGCCGAACGCACATCTGATAGCTCTTACCAATCAAGGGAATGATGCGGATAGGGAACAGGCGGAAAAACTTGGCGCCCATCGCTATGTCATCAAGGCAACAATGATTCCGTCAGAAGTTGTCAACATGACGAAGGAAGAGCTCGCGAAAAAGGCCTGACGCATACTACACTTGAGACTATGATGGACTACGCTGCGTCAATGAAGAAATACATCACCGTGCTCCAGCACGAGGGTGGTTCTGATTTGCACTTCTCGACCGAAGCGCATCCAACTATTCGCGTTGCTGGGGCGCTCTCGCCCATGTTGAAGGAGCCGTTGCTCACGCCAGAAGATACGCTGGGGTTTCTGAAATCAATCGCCCGACCGGAGCACATGGATGAGTTCATGGCGACGAAGGAACTCGATTTTGCCTTTCAGATTGAAGACGGTACGCGTTTTCGCTGCAATGCCTACTTCCAGCGCGGTTCGTGCGGCATCGCGATGCGCCTCATTCCGAAACAGATTCGTACGCTCGAGGAATTGAATCAGCCGGAAATTCTCACGTCGTTTGCGCGCAAGTCTCAGGGCTTCTTTCTGGCAGTTGGCCCGGTGGGGCAGGGGAAAACAACCACACTCGCGGCACTGCTTGAACTCATCAACACGGAGCGCATGGATCATATCGTCACGATTGAAGACCCGATAGAATACATTTACGAGCCAAAGCAGTCGTTGATTGAGCAGCGAGAAGTCGGCATCGACACGAAAGACTTTGCGACCGCCCTCCATTCAGCATTTCGTGAAGACGTGGATGTGATTTTGGTAGGTGAAATGCGTGGGCCGGAAACCATGGCTGCGGCAGTTACCGCCGCCGAAACGGGCCACCTGGTCTTCTCAACCTTGCACACAAACAACGCCGCACAGACTATCGACCGTATTATCGACACGTTTCCCGCAAACCAGCAGGACCAAATTCGAATCCAGCTTGCCGCGTCTCTCATGGGCGTGTTCAGTCAGCGCCTCATTCCACGTGTTTCTGGCGGCATGATTCCGGCGTTTGAACTGCTCATAAACACGAAAGCCGTTGCGAATCTTATTCGCGAGAAGCGTACTCACGAACTGAATACAGTCATCGAAACGGGCTCAACGGAAGGCATGATTGACATGAACCGCTCGCTCGCGGAGCTCGTATCGAAAGGGGAAATCACCGTCGAGAGCGCCTATCAATACTCGCTCAACCCGAACGTCCTCCAGAAACTTCTCTAAGCCATGGCACTCTTTAATTACAAGGGCGTCGAAGAGAGTGGAACTGAAAAGACGGGCAGCATTGAAGCCATATCGATAGACCTCGCGATTACGGCGCTACAGCGACGCGGCCTCATCATTTCGTCCATCGAGCCAGCGGATGAAAACCAGTCGCTCTTAGGCGACCGAATAGCGATTTTTGATCGCATACAGACGAAGGATATTGTGATGATTTCGCGTCAGATGACGACGCTGTTTGAGGCACAGGTTTCAGCTTTGCGCGCGTTTCGCCTTTTAGCCGCTGAAGCCCGCACGCCAAAATTGGCTGAAAAACTGACGCTCATCGCAAATGACATTCAAGGTGGTTCGTCCATTTCTGCGGCGCTCGGGAGGCAGGACGACATGTTCTCACCGTTTTTCGTCAATATGGTGCGTGCAGGTGAGGAGGCAGGAAAGCTCGACGAAACGTTCGCCTTCCTCGCGGATTATCTCGACCGTAACTACGAAATCACGCAGAAAACGAAGAACGCACTCGTCTATCCCGCGTTCATCATTTTCACGTTCCTTACGGTCATGGTCTTGATGCTCACCTTGGTCATTCCGCGCCTCGCAGTGATGCTTACGGAAACAGGACAAGAGGTGCCGGTCTATACGCAGATAGTCATCGGTATGAGTAATTTCGTGTCTGATTACATTCTGCTGCTTCTCGTGCTCCTTGTTATGGCTGGCGTCTTCCTCTTCAGGTATGCACAGTCGGACCAAGGCAGATTGTTCTTCTCACATGCACGTCTGCAGGTACCTGTCCTCGGCGGCGTCTATCAGAAATTGTTTCTTTCGCGCATTGCGGACAACCTCTCGACCATGCTTACCAGTGGCATACAGATGTTGCGCGGACTCGAAATTACGGCAACGGTTGTTGGCGACCCGACGTACGAGCAAATTATGAACGAGGTCGCGAATGACGTGAAAGCCGGTCTGCCGGTATCCGAAGCGTTCAGGAAGCATGGGGATATCCCCGGCATCGTCATCGCTATGGTCAAAATAGGCGAAGAGACCGGTAACATGTCCCAGATTCTTTCTACGATGGCTAAGTTCTACCGTCGCGAGGTGAATAACGCGATTGACACTCTGGTTTCTTTAATCGAACCAATCATGATAGTCATGCTCGCCCTCGGTGTCGCTGTCCTTTTGGCCTCGGTATTGGTGCCAATATACAATATTGCCTCTGGCCTCTAGTTCTTGCTATCCACAGGCATCTCTGTCAACGGTGCGGCGTCGCATATAATGTACGCAACGTGATAAACACGGGGTGTCATTACAAATTTAGCAAGTATTTTCATACAAATATGAATTTCTCTTACAAGCGCGGTTTCACCTTGATTGAACTCTTGGTCGTCATCGCGATCATCGGCATCCTTTCGTCGGTTGTCTTGGCGTCTCTCAACAGTGCACGTCAGAAGGGCCGCGATGCTCGCCGCATCTCGGACATCAAGCAGCTCCAGCTCGCGCTCGAGCTCTTCTACGATGCCAACCAGAGCTATCCGACGACAACCGCAGCAGTAGTTACCACCAGCTTGACTGGTCTCTCCGCAGCAGGGTACATCGCTGCATTGCCGACCGATCCGGGTGGTGTCGATCAGAACTACTTCTACGCTCCGCTCGACTCAGCAAGTGCAGCGTGTACGGCAAGCGTATGTGCATCGTACGTCATACGTGCAGAGCTTGAGAGCACCGGGCACTCGGCACTCAATGGAGATATCGACGGCACCGTCGGCACACAAAACTGTGCTGACTCGACGGGCGATCTCTTCTACTGCCAGAGACCGTAGCGTAACGCCACTGCACTCTACAAAACCCGCCATCTGGCGGGTTTTGTGTGCTACTGTCTCGGGATGGAATATGCGGCGTTTGTCTTCGGCCTCATTGTCGGTAGCTTTCTAAACGTACTTATCTTGCGTACGGGGACTGATGAGGGAATAGGGGGGCGCAGCCACTGTTCGCACTGCAAACGCACACTGGAGTGGTACGAACTGGTGCCGGTTGTCTCGTGGCTTGCGCTCGCCGGTCGTTGCCGCACATGTCGTGCGCCCATATCCATTCAGTATCCGCTTGTCGAGCTCATCACCGGCGTCTTGTTCTTCATTTTCGCGTCGTCGTGGTTGCCGCCTATTCCCCTCGGACTCGCATTAGCGATGATTGCACTCTTTATCGCGGTTGCGGTGTTCGACCTTCACCATTCCCTCATTCCAGATCAGTGGAACTACGCGCTCGCGATTCTCTCGTTTCTGTACGGGTACGCGATATACGGGGCGGAAGACATTGTCATGCTGTTTTCGGCCGGGCCCATAGCCGCTCTACCACTCTTTCTCCTATGGGCATACTCGCGCGGCGCTTGGATGGGTTTCGGTGATGTGAAGCTGGCGCTCTCTTTCGGTTGGATATTGGGACCACTCTACGGGTTTGTCGCGACCATGTTTGCATTCGTCATTGGTGCCGTGGTCAGTCTCGGCATCCTTTTGCCGCTTTCCGCACTCGCGACTTTTGCACAGAAACGAGGCTCAAAATCGTTGTGGCAGTACGGTGCGGGCTTTACAATGAGGAGCGAGGTACCGTTTGGCCCTTTCCTCATCGCGAGCTGCGTTATCCTATGGCTCTCAACCCTCTACGGAATTCACATCCCTCTCATTCCGTGAGGGGCTTTACGCTCGTTGAGATGCTCGCCGTGATGACGGTATTTGTCGTCATTACTACCATCACACTAGCGAGCAATAGTCGCTTTGGCGGCAACATAACGCTTGAGACTCTCGCCTATGACATAGCGCTCTCTGTCCGTCAGGCACAAGTCTACGGCATCGCAGTTCGACGCTCGGACGTCGGCACGTCAGACTTCGAGCGCGCGTACGGCATCCATTTCAATGCATCGCAACCGACGACATACCAACTGTTCACCGATATTGCAGAGTTTCCGAGCGAGCTCGGTGATGGGCGGTATGATTGTCCGACACCCGGAGACCCAAACACCTGCGAACTAGTGGAGAACACCACCATGCGCGGCGGCTATTCCATTATTGATTTGTGTGTGCGCCCTTTAAATCAATCGGAGATGTGCGGGCAGGACGAACTCAATGTCATCTTTCGTCGCCCGGAACCGGATGCATATATCCGTAGCGACGGCGTTCAGACGTATGAGCAAGCACGAATCGTACTTGGTTCTCCACAAGGGGCGCGTGCAAACATTCTGATTGAACTCGCGGGCCAGATTTCTGTACAATAAGTATGCCACTGCAACGCGCGCACACGAGAGGACAACGAGGATTCACGCTCGTCGAGATGATTGTATCCGTCGGTCTCTTTACCGTCGTGATGGTCATCTCTCTGGCCGCGCTGCTCTCGCTCGTGGATGCGAATCGCAAGGCACGCGCCATCGAGTCCGTGATGAACAACTTGAATATTGCGCTGGACGGCATGGTGCGTAACGTGCGCATGGGAAGCGATTATCACTGTGGCGGCGGGACCTTGATGGATCCACAGGATTGTGCGGGAACGCCAGGGACGTCAATCGCTTTTCTTCGTTTCGGAGGAACGGAAGGCAATCCTGACGACTACCTTGTCTACTCGTATGACGCTGGCACGAAGCGTCTCGAACGACAACAGGGGATAAATGCGGCAGCCTTCGCGGTTACGGCGCCAGAAATTGAAATTGATGACCTTCGCTTTTACGTGGTAGGCAGCCAGCCGGGCGGCGGGGACACTGACCAGCCGAAGATTGTCATCGTCATGAAGGGAACAGTCGGGTCAGATCGAGTAAGGACACGTACCACGTTCTCCATTCAGGCAACTGCCGTACAGCGCGTGCTCGACATATGAGTATGAGAATCCAAAAAACCGAGACACAGCAACGGCACCTCATCATGAAAGTTGCAGGGTTCACGCTCATTGAGACATTGGTAGCAATTTCATTTCTCACGCTCGCAATAGTGTCTCCCATGACGTTGGCGACACAGTCACTGGCGAGTGCGTACTATGCGCGCGACCAGGTTACGGCGTTCCATCTTGCACAGGAGGCGATTGAGTCCGTGCGCGCGGTTCGCGACGAAAACATCCTCACCATCGCACAGTTTGGTGGCGGAGGGCTTTCCGACGGCATCATGACGGGTATCCCTATTGGCCAGCCGTTTGTTATCGACACACGCGATAATCGAATGACAATCTGCAATCAAGGGCCGTGTCCGGCGCTCCGTACCGACGGCAATTTCTATGCATACGGTCCTGTTGGCACCATTCTGATATACAACGATCAGTCCGGATGGGTCTCGACACGATTTTCTCGACAGGTCATCGCCGATTTTATACCAGGAACCGACGATGACGAGATTCGTGTCTCGGCGACTGTTCGCTGGCGCACCGGTTCGTTCCAAGAGCGCACGTTCACGATTTCGGAAAATCTCTATCGCTGGATTGACGATGAACTCTAATATGAAAACTACTCACAGCCGCGGATTTACACTCCTTCTCGCAGCCTTGGTCGGGTCGCTGGTCCTCGCTCTCGGGCTCTCCATTGTCGCCATTGCGCGTAAGAGCGTTACGCTTTCGTCCATTGGCCGCGACTCACAGTTCGCGTTTTATGCGGCTGACTCTGGTGCAGAGTGCGCGCTGTATTGGGACATTCGTCATGGCATGTTCGCATCAACCACGCCGGGCACGCCAGCCCAGTGCGACGGCGAAACGCTTTCGCTGACGTTTCCGCCATCGGCGCCATATATCGAACCGTATTCCGTATCCTTTCAGTATGAACCGAACGGGTACTGTGTAGACGTTATGGTGCTGAAGAACGATGTGCACCCGCGCACCGAGATTCGTGCTGACGGATACAGTGTTTCCTGTAGCGAAGTGAATCAGAGCGCCCGTGCGCTCCAGCGTTCCGTCGAGCTGCGCTACTGATGCTCCACGTGCGGCGATAGGGTAAGCTGTGGGGCATGGTCCCGCAGGAAAAACGCGCACGTCACGAGAAGCTCAAGGAGGCTATTAACCGCTACCGGCGGTTGTATCACGTGTACGACAAGGAAGAGATTTCGCAGGCTGCGCTGGACTCCCTCAAGCGCGAACTCTCGGAGCTCGAGGCGGCGTATCCGGCCCTCATTGCATCTGACTCGCCGTCACAGCGCGTCGCTGGAGAGCCGCTGCCGCAGTTCAAAAAAGTAAAACACAAGGTCGAGCAGTGGTCGTTTAACGACGCGTTCACGTTTGAGGACATGCGCGAGTTTGACGTGCGCGTGAGCCGGCTCGCGGGCGCCACGCCAACATATCTCTGTGAACTCAAGATTGATGGACTCAAAATCGTACTTGAGTATCAGCGTGGCGTACTCTCGAGCGCAGCAACACGCGGCGACGGGGTCGTAGGCGAAGATGTTACGCACAACATCCGCACGATTGAATCGGTTCCACTCTCGCTTGAGCGCCCCATCGACATTATTGTCGAAGGAGAAGTGTGGATGAGTACGGACAGTCTGTCTCGGGTGAATGCAGAGCGTCAGAAAACTGGCGAGCAGCTGTTCGCCAATCCACGTAACGCCGCCGCTGGCTCCATTCGTCAGCTCGACCCAAAGATTGCCGCTGCGCGCGGACTCGACATGTACATCTACGACGTCGCACAGACGTCCGAATCCTTCCCTGAGACGCAGTCGGAGGAGCTCCACTACCTGCGCGAGCTCGGTTTTAAGGTGAACCCGCACGCGCGTGTCGCACAGACGATAGACGACGTGCAGGCGTATTGGCTCGAGTGGAAAGAGAAGGGGCGAACGCAGCCGTATTGGGTAGACGGAGTTGTCGTTAAAGTGAATGAAAAGCCCTATCAGGAGAAGTTAGGCTACACCGGTAAGGCGCCACGCTACGCGATTGCGTACAAATTTCCTGCAGAGCAGGTAACGACCGTCCTTGAAGATATTGTGTTACAGGTAGGTCGCACCGGCGTTCTCACACCGGTCGCACATTTGCGGCCCGTGTCCGTTGCGGGGACCACGGTCTCGCGCGCGACACTGCACAATGAGGATGAAATTAAGAGACTCGATGTGCGCATTGGCGACACGGTCGTGCTGCAAAAGGCAGGTGATGTTATCCCTGACATTGTGTCGGTTGTCACCGATTTGCGTACAGGGAAGGAGAAACCGTACACCTGGCCCAAGACGGTCGCCGAGTGCGGAGGAGATGGTTCTATCGAACGTGTCCCTGGCACGTCTGCGTGGCGCTGTGTGAACACGGAGTCCTTTGCGGTCATTCGGCGCCGGTTCCACAACTTCGTCGGGAAATCAGCACTTGATATCGAGAGGTTAGGCAAAAAGACCGTTGATCTCCTACTCGAACATGGTCTCGTCCAGCACTATGATGAATTGTTCACCCTGACTGAAGGAGATTTCTTGCCTCTGCCTGGCTTCGCAGAAATTTCCGCTCAGAAGGCCGCTGATGCGATTAACAAAGCGGCGAAACACGTGCCGCTCTCACGACTACTTGTCGGACTCTCGATTCCGCATGTCGGTGAAGAAACAGCCCTGGTGTTATCGCGGCAATTCAAGACACTGAAGAAGCTACAGAGTGCGACCGAAGCATCAGTAGCTGAGGTGCCGGGTGTCGGAGACATCGTGGCGCGTGCTGTCGTCGAATGGTTCGCACTCAAGCGTCATCAGTCCCTTATTGAACGGTTGACTGCCGTTATTCGTATCGTGTCGGATGAGGCGCCATCTCGCGCGCTACTTGCGGGGAAGACTTTTGTCCTTACCGGTACGCTCGAAGGTTATTCGCGAGACGAGGCAAAGTCTCGCATCCGCGCATTAGGCGGCGATGTGTCGTCGTCCGTCTCAAAAAAGACATCATATGTGGTGGCGGGGGCGAGCCCTGGCTCAAAATTGGAAGAAGCCCAGAAGCTTGGGGTGCAGGTGCTTAGCGAGGAGGAATTTGCTAGGATGCTCGGATGAACGAGCCAACCGTAGATGTTGCCGCACTTGCCGAACTTGCCCGATTGGACGTAAGCGCGGATGAGTTGGTACGCCTCGGAAAGGAGCTACCGAGCATACTGTCTTTCGTGCAGTCCATAGAGAATGCGCCAACGGAGGGGGTCATCGATACGCCTGTGCTTGAGAACGTGATGCGCGACGATGTCGTGGGACACGAGAGTGGGAAGCACACGGAAGAGCTCTTGTCGGCCGCGCCACAAGCCAAGAACGGACGTGTTGTCGTGAAGCAGGTAATTTCACGAAAGAAATGATATGGATATCACGACGCTGACCATCGCACAGGCACGCGCTGACCTTGATGCCAAGAAATACACATCGCGAGAGCTGACCCAGGCGTATCTTTCCGCAATCGAAAAAACGGACCCCTCTATTCACGCGTATCTCGAAGTGTGGCGCGACAGTGCGCTTGCCGAGGCCGATGCGGCAGATACGCGCATCGCTACGGGCGACGTAGCGCCCTTAACCGGGATCCCGCTCGCGATTAAAGACAACATTCTCATCCACGGTCGCATCGCAAGCTCGAGCTCGAAGATTCTTGAACACTATCGCGCAACGTATGACTCGACAGTCATTCTGAAACTCAAAGCACAGGGCGCCGTGTTCCTTGGTCGCACGAATATGGATGAGTTTGCGATGGGGAGCTCGACCGAAAATTCAGCCTACGGTGCCACGAAGAATCCGCTCGACAGTACCCGTGTACCGGGAGGTTCTTCGGGCGGCTCTGCTGCGGCAGTGGCGGGAGGTATGGCCGTCGCCGCACTGGGCTCGGACACCGGCGGCTCAATTCGTCAGCCGGCATCACACTGTGGGCTCGTTGGTCTCAAACCATCCTACGGCGCGGTGTCACGTTTTGGTCTCATGCCGATGGGTTCGTCACTGGACCAGATAGGGCCGCTTACGAAGACAACTACTGACGCACGAATTCTCTTCGAAGCAATTCGCGGGCACGATGAGAACGATGGTACATCGCTACCAGATTACGCGCTCGCCGGAGGAGGAAAGCGCATTGGCGTGCCACGCGCGTTTATCGAGAAAGGACTTGATGCGGACGTGCGTGCGCTCTTTGATGCGACGCTTGAGAAACTAAAAGGCGCAGGCTACAGCATTGTTGATGTGGATATGCCGAACTTGCCGTACGCGCTCCCGGTTTACTACATCGTCTGTCCCGCCGAAGTATCGACGAACCTCGCTCGGTACGACGGTATTCGCTACGGTCTGTCCGTCCAAGCCGATACCATTCAGGACGTGTATAAGAAGACGAGGGCGGTCGGTTTTGGTGAGGAAGTACGCCGTCGTATTTTGACCGGCACGTTCGTGCTCTCGGCGGGTTATTCTGACGCCTATTATCGAAAGGCGCGCGCTGTGCGCGCGCTCATCCGCGCCGATTTTGACAAAGCATTTGCCACCGTTGATGCTATCGCGCTTCCGACGGCGCCCGGCCCGGCGTTTAAGATAGGGGAGAAGGCGAGCGATCCTCTCGCCATGTATCTCGAAGACATCTTCAGTGTTACCGCGAACCTGGCGGGAGTTCCTGCAATATCGGTACCATCAGGTACTGTCGCACGTGATGGCGTTGCTCTGCCGGTAGGATTTCAGCTTATGGGTCCACTTCGCGGAGAAGGAGTGCTGCTCGCTATGGGGGAGGACGTCGAGCGTGTCCGTGGCTAGTGTAGAATAATCGACATGCAGCAGTCGTCCTTCTGGGACTTCCTCTTCCCATTTGTCGGATTCTTCTCCGGCGTTGGCGAGGACTATCTCAAAGCTCAGCACGAGCCGGCAACGTTCGGTATTCCCAACACACTGCTTCCTGACGAGGCATCGTACACACGGTCGCTCCTCTCCGAACTGCAGACGGGCTGGTCGCAGGATACACTCATTTCTATCTGGGGGCCGTGGTACGTGGTCGCCATCTTCTTTGTTCTTCTGTTCGCGGTCGGCGTTATCTATTGCATGATTCGTATTTCGCAACTTCGCCATCTCGAACGGGTGGCAGTAGCGAAATCACGGCAGAGCATTGTCTCTGAGGACATTCCTCGCTCGCAACTACGATGGCAGCGCATTTTTGACGAGATTTCCTCCGACGATCCGGGCAAGTGGCGTCTCGCCATTCTTGAAGCCGATATCATGCTCAATGAGTTGCTCGATACGTTAGGCTACAAAGGTGAGACGATGGCAGACAAAATGAAGCAGATTGATGTCTCGATGTTTAATACGATTGACTATGCGTGGGAGGCGCACAAGATTCGCAATATGGTCGCGCACGAGGGTTCCGCGTTTGAACTCACGGAGCGAGAAGCGCGTCGCGTCATTCGTATGTACGAGCGCGTGTTCCATGAATTTAAATTTATTACCTGACTTGCACGCGTTCGCGCGTGCATGGTAGAGTGAGGCACTTCGGTGAAATCTGGAGGTCGTATCGCGGGGTGGAGCAGTAGTAGCTCGCAAGGCTCATAACCTTGAGGTCGCGGGTGCAATTCCCGCCCCCGCAACAAAATGCAAAAGTGTCCGTCCTTGTGGCGGACTCTTTTGCATTTTGTATGACGGGGGAGCGAGAGTGTGGGACACTCTCGCGTCGAGAATTGCAGGGATGCGCGAGGTGTCCGTTCAGCAGAACGGACCGCGCATCCAGGGCCGAGAGGAGAAAATTGCGACGGCAATTTTCGAGCTCTTGGCCAATTCCCGCCCCCACCGCCCCCGCAACAAAATACAAATACCCGGCTCGTGCCGGGTATTTGTATATGGAATTGAGAACCTGCTATAGTCCGAGACATGCATATCGTCAGTGAAGGGGTCACCGCGAAGGGTCTGCACTACGTCATCCGCTACCCAGAAATGGACGATGTTCGTAGCGCGTGGGAATACATCAACCGACTCTCGAAAGAGCGGACATTCGTGAGATTTCAAGGTGAAGAGGTATCCATGGAAGATGAAGAGAGATTTATCACGCACAAACGTACGGCGATTCGCGAACAGAGGGGCGTCACGCTTTTTTTGGTCGTGAACGATGCGGTCATGGGTATCAGCAGTGTCGATTTGAATGATAAGACGGAGAATCATGTTGCCGTGTTCGGTATCTCCATTGATGCGTCAGTGCGTGGACACGGTCTGGGTGAAGTACTGATGCGCGCGACAATGGCGGAAGCCGAGACCAATCTCGCAGACTTGAAAATCATAACGCTTCGCATGAAGGCGCCGAACGCTGCTGCGCGCTCGCTCTACGAAAAAGTCGGCTTCACGGAGTATGGACTTCTGCCACAAGGAACGCAGCACGCCGGCGCATATGTGGACGACGTTTTGATGTACTATCGGTGCCCCAACAGTTGACTCTCGTCGTGGAGCGAACTGAGCGTGTGCACTACGCACTCGCAAGCAAATACGTCGCGGTAATCGCCAGCGCGATGCCGATGACTTTCTGAATGATGTCTCGCGACTTAGTGCTTTCCTCAAGGAGTCGAGGATTCACGACCGAAACCATGAGCGCCATGAGAAAGATGATGCCGCTTTGCATGCTCAGCGTTGCTTGGACGAGTGCTGCGCTCGCGAGAGATAGCGAGAAGAAATAGAAGACGTGGCCAGAGAAAGAAATAGTTTGGTTTGCTATCAATCCTGCACGCATGGTGTTCCGAAGAGCCGACCACTGTCGTCGGATTTCCTTCGCGAACACGAATAGGACCACCAAGCCTGCCAGGAAGAATCCGATACGGGAATAGAAGAACCCGGTCCAGAAGTCTGTTTCGACGGAATATTTGAGGGTGAGCATAAAGGCAGAGGTGAGGAATGAGCCTATGAAAATAGGTGGCAGGGCTTTCGATATTTTTATGCGGCCACCTCCGTGCGTCAGGGAGAGGAATATTCCCGCAATCATAAAGAGACCCATGGCGAGAGCCTGCGTGGACGTTACCGAGTCGCCCAGAAATAGCCACCCTGCGATGAGCGTCAAAATCGGCCCTAGTCCCGTGAGAGGGAACACGCGGCTCACTTCCTCGCTCCGGATTGCGACGAATAAGAAGTACAGAACCGCCGCCTCGAGGACGCCGCTTGCAATGGCTGCATATGTTGCTGCGGACCCTATGTCCTGCAGCGGGAAGTAGAGCATCACCAGTGCCATCAGCGGTAGCTGGAGCAATGTGGGGAGGAGTAGATAGAAGCGCACGCTCTTCACCTGGAGGAGAAAGTATCGGTCTGCGATGGCTGTCGCGGACCAAATCGTCATACCGATAAGGGCAAAGGAGAGCCATGTCATGAACACAGCCTAGCACCGAAGTGACCTGGAAGCGGCTCTGCGGGGTATACTGTGTGCATGCATCACCTATTCCGTATGTTCGCACATCGGGTGAGTGAGATGGCCGGCTCACCGTGGACGTTTGTCACGGCTGTCGCACTTGTCGTCATTTGGGCGCTTCTCGGGCCCAAATTTGGGTTCTCGCAGCATTGGCAGCTCGTCATCAATACCTGTACGACCATCATCACATTCCTGATGGTCTTCGTTATTCAGAACACGCAGAACAGGGAAGCGCGCGCGACTCAACTGAAGCTCGATGAACTCATTCGCGCCTCTAAACCGGCGCGCGATGCGCTCATTGATGCGGAGGAATTGGAAGACGATGACCTTTCCATACTCGAAGAGGAGTATCGTTCCTTTCGAGCGCAGAAAGTGGCCGAATTGCAGAAGCGTAAACACAAGCACGAGCATCATTGAAATGAAGGCTCGGAAATGCTACTTTTTACGGCACGTCGGGGTAGCTCAGCCGGTTAGAGCGAGCGTTTCATAAGCGCTAGGTCGCGAGTTCGAGTCTCGCCCCCGACACATGGAACCACTGCTCCTTCTCGGTGTGCTCTCGGCGCTCCTCATCCTTGCGCTGTTCGTCGCGAATCAGTACGGCTGGTTGTCGAATGATGGCGTGTGGTACGACGCACTCAACCTGGTGGGTGCCTCGGGACTCTTGTATTACGCCATCGTCACGGACGCAGTGCCGTTCATTCTCACCAACGGAGCATGGGCCCTGGTTTCCGGTATAGACGTGCTTCGCTATTGGTGGAAGCGGAGGCGTTGAAAAAGAGGGGTAAGTGGTATATTGTACGCAACGTTGCGGACGTAGCTCAACTGGTTAGAGCACTCGCCTGTCACGCGAGAGGCTGCGGGTTCGAGTCCCGTCGTTCGCGCATTGAGACGAAAAAGGATGGCCTGCGCCATCCTTTTTCGCGTAATGCGGGCCGGAGGCATGTTACGCCAACAGGCGGAACGGCCGAGGCGGGGTCGCGCAAAAATGTGAGCGACGGCGAGCATTTTATGCGTGACCTGGTGATTACTCACTCGCTGACCCAGGATAGAAAATATTCCTGACAGAGCCCGTCGTTCGCGCTTTTCCTGCAACTCCACGCGAAAGTTGTGAGTCGTGGCACAATAGCTCGATGGAACGCACGCCAGAAAAACCAAAACTAACGCTCGGGATGCCCGTACGACTGAAGGCGAATGCTGAATCTCGTTCGCGTGCACATCTGCCCATGGGGGACATGACGTATTACGTCTGTTGGCGCGATACGGCCATTTCAGGGCACCCACGACTTCTACTGAGTGAGCGCATGAATGACGCGCTCAAAGGGCGACTGTCGCGCGCATCTGACGAAATTGCTGTGCAGCAAGCTCTGGCCGCAGAAGGGTGCATGACGTGGTACGTGGACGAAGAGGAGGTAGTCGTCGACATCAAGGCACTGAACCAAAAGTGAGTGAGGCGAGTATACTGAGCCTATGTTTATTTTCTGGCTCATCCTGGCGTATGCATTCTGTGTCTACGTTGGGTTACGTCTCGTGGTGCCATACTTTGGATTCCAGAAAAGCGAACTCCCTGACGAGACGCCCCAGCAACTTCAAGATGTGATGCTACGACTGGAGAGGGAGACAGAGGGACAGCGGGCATTCCTCGAAGGCGTTTACCAGCACATCACGAAACACTACTACGGGAGTCGTATTCGCACGATAACCAACTTCTGGCGCGCCTTCATCGAGCCGTGGCGCATCGAGTCCGGCTTCATGCCCTGCACGGGGCAAAACCATTTGTTGCGCCTCATGCTCGTGAAGAGTGGACGGTTTACGGATGACGATATTCGTCTCTGTGCCGTGCCTTTCAATTTATTCATCCATCAGTACGTGCAGGTAAAAGTGAATGGCGCATGGATTGATGTGGACCCGTGGGCGGCATTTCTCGGCGTCCCATTGGGCGAAAAGGCCGCGTATTTCCGCTAGTATACTGACCCCGTGCACCAGAAATCCCTCTTTATATTTCGGCGCGATCTGCGACTCGAGGACAATCTTGGCCTGATTCGAGCGCTCGCGGAATCCAAGGAAGTCATTCCTGTCTTTATCTTTGATACGCGGCAGACAGATGCGACCGCAAACCAATACTTCAGCCCGCGCTCGTTCGGCTTCCTCTGTACGTCGTTGCGTGAACTTGATGTCGCATTGCAGGGCCATGGCTCACGACTATATGTTTTTGGCGGTTCACCAGTGGACACGATTGCGCGTTTGATTGGCGAAGGTGTTGATGCGGTATATGTAAACAAGGATTACACGCCCTTCTCGCGGAAGCGAGACGAGGATCTAGAGAAGACTTGTGAGAAGGAGGGTGTCGCGTTTGTAGCGTGTGACGATATTGCACTTTCTCCACTAGAGGACATCCGCACCGACATGGGGAAGACCTACAGCGTATTTACGCCATTCATGCACCGTGCTCAATCTCACATGGTGCCCAGGCCGCAAACGAATACAGCGACACACTATTTCCGCGGCACACTTGCTCACACCGTGCCCATTCCTGACGCAACCGACGAGCGTGGTGGTCGCACTAACGGACTCGCGCTCATCACTGCGCTCAAGAAAATACAGAACTATGCGGAAGAGAGGAACTTGCCCGCGCACGCAGGCACTTCCAGACTCTCTCCGCACCATAAATTCGGAACCGTTTCGATTCGAGAGACGTTCCATGCGGCGAATAAGGTAGACATAGGCGAGCAGTTTATTGCCGAATTGTACTGGCGCGATTTCTACCTCTACATCGCGCTGCATTTTCCGTACGTGTTCGGCCGCGCGTTTCTCCCGTGGGGAGACTATATCGAGTGGAGTAACGATGAAGAGGAATTCGATGCGTGGAAAGAGGGGAGGACGGGAGTGCCGATAGTGGACGCGGGTATGCGGCAGCTTCGCGAGACCGGCTGGATGCACAATCGGGTGCGCATGATTGTCGCTTCCTATCTCACCAAGAATCTCCTCGTTGATTGGCGGTGGGGTGAGCAGTATTTTGCATCGCAACTTGTCGATTACGACCCCTCGTCGAATAACGGCGGATGGCAGTGGAGTGCGTCTGTCGGCGCTGACCCGCGCCCGATTCGTATTTTTAATCCGTACGTACAGGCGAAAAAGTTCGATTCCGAGGCGCTCTACATTAAAAAGTGGGTACCAGAACTAGGCGACGTGCCGAGTGCAATGCTCACTGATGGAAAGACACACGATTTCTCATCCCTCGCTCAGTACCCAGAGCCCCTTATAGACCAGAAAGTCAGCTATCGGCGGGCCATGGAAGCGTATAGGGACGCGAAGGTAGCCTATCGGACTAGAGAATGAGCATCCCATCTCCAAAGGAGAAGAGTCGGTAGCGTTCCTCTATCGCGTGTCTATATATGCGAAACAGTTCATCGCGCCCGGTAAGTGCGGCGACGAGCATCAATAACGAGGACTGTGGTACGTGAAAGTTCGTGATGAGACCGTCCACGATGCGGAAGGGGAACCCTTCGCGGATGAACAGGCGAGTCGCGCCCAGGCCCGGTGCGACGGTGCCGGAAGTGCCCGCAGATTCGAGCGTGCGCGTGACGGTCGTCCCGACCGCGATAATCGGCCTGCCAGTGTGTTTCGCATCGTTGATACGTGTCGCTGTCTCGGGAGAGATTTCGTACTGCTCCTCATGCAATTGTCCCGAGGCGACCGCTTCTTCAGTGAGGGGCGCGAACGTGCCGAGATTCACGTGCAAGGTAACTTCGCAGGTCTCGATGCCTCGAGCGGCGAGCCTATCCATCAATTCCGGAGTGAAATGCAAAGAGGCGGTTGGCGCTGCAATGGAACCGTCCACTTTGGCGAAGATAGTCTGATACTCGCGCCGCAGTTCGGCTTCAGTCATCGGCGTCGATTTCAGATACGGCGGGATAGGAATGTGCCCGCTCTCTTCAATGACCGCGCGCACATTGTCCGTTGCGATGCGGTAGCTCGGCAGAGTTTCTTCCACAGTGAGCGTGTGCGAGCCAACGCGCAAGACATCGCCAATAGAAAGCTTCGCATTACCGATAGCGCTTGCGCTGTTCGTCGAGAATGAGACGTCCGTGAACAAAAGTTCCACCATGCCGCCAGTCGCTTTCTGCGCGTAGACCCGAGCAGGGATGACCTTGGTGTCGTTGAAGACAAGGAGTGCACCTGGCGGGAGGTGCTCGGCGAGGTGCGCAAATGTCGTATCCAGACTCTCGTGCGTACTACGGGAATATACCAGCATGCGCGCACTGTCGCGTGGCGAGGCAGGGATGAGCGCGATTAAATCTTTCGGAAGGTCGTAGTTGTACTGCACTAAGAGCTCGTCGAGTGCGCTCATAGATCGCCCGTTGCAATGCGTTCACGAACGGTGCGTGCGAGCTCGTTGAAGTAATAGAGGTTGTGCATGGTCGCGAGCTTCATGCCAGAGAGTTCTTTCGCCCGCAACAAATGTGCGATGTATGCGCGTGAATACGTCTGGCAGACGTCACAGCGACACGCCGCATCCACTGGCCCATCTTCTTGAACGACCGACGGTTTACGCAGGTCGATGCGGCCAGTGCTTGTAAAGACGACGCCGCGACGCGCGTAATGCGTCGGCGCGATGCAGTCATACGTGTCGCAGCCACTCTCCGCAATGTACGTAAAGTCTTCTGGATGCCCAACGCCGAGGAGGTGACGCGGTTTTTCGGTCGGCAAGATGTCAGTGACGGAACCAACCACGTCACGCATCGTTTCTTTGTCGTAGCCAAACTCGCCGCCGATACCGAATCCGTTGAACGGCATCGCGCCGATTGTCTGCGCGCTCTCGGCACGCAATTCTTTGAAGCCGCCGCCTTGTACGATGCCGTAGAGTGCCTGGTTGGTCTTCTTGGCCTCGAGGCAGAGCTTCGCCCACCGATGCGTCTTCTCCATCGACTTTCGCATATATGCCTCATCGGCGAGGGGTGACGGACACTCATCGAAAGCGAACATGATGTCCGCTCCCAATTTTTCCTGAATGCCGATGGAAATTGCAGGGTCAAGGTACAGCTGTGTGCCGTCAATAGGGGAGCGGAAGTGCACCCCATCATCGGTTATTTTTACGTTCACCGGAGAAGCGCCTTGTTCCAACTTTTCATCCGTCGGCTCCTTGAGAATTTTTCCCATCTGGTGATCAGTGCCGAAGCCCAAGCTGTACACCTGAAAGCCGCCGGAATCGGTCATCAGCGGCCGGTCCCACTTCATGAATCCGTGAATGCCGCCGTGTTTTTTTACGACATCCTCTCCTGGCGCTAGGTGCAGATGGTAGGTGTTGCAGATGAGGGCTTGTGAACCTAATTCGGCAACCTCTGCCGTATCGAGCGTGCGCACGGTCGCTCGGGTCGCGACGGGGATAAAGGCTGGCGTCTCTATCTCTCCGTGCGGCGTCGAAATAACCCCGAGCCGCGCGCGTGAACGTTTGGAACGAGCCTGTATTGTGAAGGAAAAAGACATGTCGTTTTGCGCGCGTGATGCTACCATCATACTAGTACTGTGT